>NZ_JBHSPC010000111.1:0-7442 GCF_042656345.1 Streptomyces incanus | reverse complement strand
GACCGTGCGGCGGTACAGCATGGCATCGGCCTCCTCCGCTGTGCGACGGGGCGGCCGCGGTCGGTCCGCCCGGGCGGACCACGCGCGGCGCGCCGGCCTCCGCGCCCTTGCCGACTCGTCCACGCAGTCTTCCCTAACCATGACAGCACCGCGCCGCTCCGGCGACCAGTGACGTTCGGCCTGGCGGGGAGGCCGACGGTCCCGCGGCCAGGAGTGCGGCCGAGTGCGCGATAGATGCCGGCGACGCTGGGCGCCTGGCCCTTGCGCTTGCCGACGGGGATGATCGGGTTGCCCCCCTGACCGCTCACTCGGCGTCATTGAGCCGCGGGCCGCAGCCGCGAATACGCGACCCCCCACCATGCGACCTCACCCGTCCCAAGGCCGAGCCGGTCGGCCGGTCGATCCGTCCGTTCGCCCAGGAACTCAGTGGGCCGCCGCGGCTTTTCGGGGCAGCCACAGCCACATCAGGACCAGGCCGACGGCCAGGATCGCCGTTCCGGTGCGGAAGGCCAGGGCATAGCCCTCGACCAGGGCCTCCGGGGTGGTACTGCCTCCCGTACGGGCCGCCGCGAGGGTCGACAGGACGGCCAGACCGAGCGAACCGCCCACCGTGCGCGAGGTGTTGATCAGGCCGGAGACCAGCCCGGCCTCCCCCGGCGCGGTGCCGGAGGTGGCGAGCGCGGCGAGGGGGGTTCCGGCAAGGCCCCCGCCCAGCATCATCAGGATGCCGGGGAACATGATCGCCGTCAGATACGCGCCGTCGGCCGTCATCGTCGACTGCCAGGCGAAACCGGCCAGCGCGACGAGCGTGCCGAGCACGGCCACGGCACGCGCCCCGACGACGCGCATCAGCCGGGGCGCGGCCTTGGAGCCGACGACCACGGCGAGCGAGCTGGGCACCAGGGCGAATCCGGCCTCGAGCGGGGTGTAGCCGAGCACGTTCTGGGCGTAGAGGGTCATGAAGAACCACATGCAGAACATGGCGGCGCCGTTCAGGAACATCGCCCCGTTCGCCGACGAGACCGACCGCACCCGGAACAGTCCCAGCGGCATCAGCGGGGCCTTGGCCAGCGCCTCGACGAGGAGGAACAGGGCGATGAGGGCGAGTCCGGCGCACAGCGGCACCAGGGTGGGCGGCGCCGTCCATCCCTCGGCCTCGGTCTGGGAGATGCCGAAGGCCAGGGTGGCGAGGCCGGCCGTCACCAGCAGCGCGCCGGGCAGGTCGAGCCGCCGTCCGTCCCCGGCCCGGCTCTCCGCCAGCCACCAGGCGGCCCCGGCCAGCACCAGCACCCCGATCGGCACGTTGATCAGCAGCACCCACCGCCATGACAGAGAGTCCACCAGCACCCCGCCGACGAAACCGCCGGCCGCGCCGCCGCCCGCGCCGACGGCGGTCCAGGTCGCGATGGCGCGGGCCCGCGCCGGGCCCTCCGGGACCGCCGAGGTGACGAGGGTGAGGGTGGACGGCGCCAGGACCGCGGCCCCGAGCCCTTGCACCGCCCGCGCCAGCAGCAACTGCCAGCCTTCCTGGGCCAGCCCGCCCGCCAGGCTGGCCAGCGTGAACAGGCCGAGGCCGACGAGAAACATCCGCTTGCGGCCGTAGAGGTCCCCGGCACGGCCGCCGAGCAGCATGAACCCGGCGAAGGCGATGGTGTACGCGTTCACCACCCACTGCAGGCCCTGCTCACTGAGCCCGAGGCCGGTACGCATCGACGGCAGCGCGACATTGACCACGGAGACGTCGAGCACGACGAGGAACTGCCCCAGACACGCGAGCGCCACCGCCAGCCAGGGGGGCGGCGTGCGGCGACGGGATGTGCGGGCGGTGACGGCGGTGTCCGGGGCTTCGAGCATGGGTGTCATGGTCTCAACCGTCCGGTGTCCCTTGCATCGGGATTTTGCCGGGCGAGTCCTCGGTCTTCCGACTCAGGGCGGGCAGGAAGGACTCCAACGTCCTTTGGCACCGCGAGAGATGGTCCACGACGTTCGGTGCCCCAAGGGTTGGTCAAGAAATCGTTAGTGTGCCAAAGCATCGGAATAGTTGCCCCGGAACACAGGTTCCGTACGCACGTATCCGGCACCCCGTATCCCGTACCGATCCCGTGCCGACCTCACGCTTCGGCCTGGAGGCCCCTTTCCATGACACAGTCGGCGAACGACCGTCCCGCGGGCGGAGCGGGCAGGGCCCTGGTCCCGGTGCTCGCCTTCGCGGGCATCGTTGTCGCGGTGATGCAGACCCTGATCGTCCCGGTGATCAAGGATCTGCCGCGCCTGTTGGACACCACGCCCGGCGACGCCACGTGGGTCCTGACGTCGACGCTGCTGTCCGGTGCCGTCGCCACCCCCATCATGGGCCGTCTCGGCGACCTCTACGGCAAGCGGCGCATGCTGGTCGCCAGCCTCTCGGTCATGGTGGCCGGCGCCGTCGTCAGCGCGCTCACCAGCGACCTGCTGCTGATGATCGCCGGCCGTACGCTCCAGGGTGTCGCGATGGGCGCGATCCCGCTCGGCATCGGGCTGATGCGCGACATGCTGCCCCCGGAACGGCTGGGCTCCGCGATGGCGCTGATGAGTTCCTCGATAGGCGTCGGCGGCGGTCTCGCGCTGCCCGCCGCCGCGCTGGTGGCCCAGAACTCCGACTGGCACGCCCTCTACTTCGGCGCCGCCGGCCTCGGCGTCCTCGCCATCACCCTCACCCTGACCCTCGTACCGGAGTCACCGGCACGGGCGCCCGGCACCTTCGACCTGCCGGGCGCGCTGGGGCTGTCCGCCGGCCTGATCCTCTTCCTCCTGCCCCTCACCAAGGGCAGCGACTGGGGCTGGACGTCCGGGACCACGCTCGGCCTGCTCGGGGCGGCGGTCGTGGTGCTCCTGCTCTGGGGCCTGATGGAACTGCGGGTGCCCGCGCCCCTGGTGGACCTGCGCACCACCGCCCGCCGCGAGGTCCTCCTCACCAACCTCGCGTCGATCATGATCGGCGTCTCCTTCTTCGTCATCTCCCTGGTGCTGCCCCAGCTGCTCCAACTCCCCGCCTCCACCGGGTACGGCCTCGGCCGGTCGATGGTGGTGGCGGGTCTGTGCGTGGCGCCGCTGGGCGTGACGATGATGTTCACGGCGCCCGTCTACGCCCGCCTGTCCGCCCGCTACGGTCCCAAGGTCACCCTCGTCCTGGGTCTGTCGATCATCGGGGTCGGTTACGCCGGCGGTCTGGGCCTGCTGAACGCGGTCTGGGGGCCCGTCGTCATCTCGATCGTCATCGGCGTGGGCATCGGCCTGGCCTACGCCTCCCTGCCCGCCCTGATCACCGGCGCGGTCCCGGCCTCGGAGACGGGCGCGGCCAACGGCCTCAACACCCTGATGCGCTCGATCGGTACGTCGACGTCGAGCGCGGTCGTCGGAATGGTGCTGGCCAGTACGGCGAACACGGTGGGCGGGGTGGAGATCCCGAGCATGCACGGCTTCCGCCTCTCCTTCCTGATCGCGACGGCGGCGGTGGCCGTGGGCCTGGTCCTGGCCCTGTGCATCCCCGGCCACCGCCCGTCGAACACTCTGCGGCTGCGCGCGAGCAGTGAGGAGGACGCCGACCTGGAGCGGGCGGAGCAGGCCCTGCGCGGGCCGGTCTCGGCCTGAGCGGCGGTCCGCCGCCACTCCGCGGTACTCGCCGGTACCCTGACGAACCGCACGGCGGGCGGTACGGCAGCATGGGCACCCCGAGAGGTGCGCCCCAAGACATGCACCCCGAGGCATGCACCCGGAGCCACAGCCCCGAGCCATGCACCCAGGACACACGACCGAGAGGACGCCGGACCGATGCCCACTCCGACGCCGACTCCGACACCGACGCCGACTCCGAACCCCCCGGCGCCGGGGCCCGACATCCTGGCCGCGTTCGAGGCGGCGAAGGGCTTCATGCCCGTCGGTGAGGGGCTGGCCCTGTACGCGGCGGCGGTCGAGGCGGGACGGCTGGGCCTCCCCCTGCTGGAGGTCGGCACCTACTGCGGCCGCTCCACGATCCTGCTCGCCGGTGCCGCCCGCGAGGCCGGGGTCACCGCGCTCACCGTGGACCACCACCGGGGCAGCGAGGAGCAGCAGCCGGGCTGGGAGTACCACGATCCGGAGACGGTCGACCCCGAGCTGGGCGTGATGGACACCCTCCCCGCCTTCCGCCGCACGCTCCACCGGGCGGGCCTGGAGGACCACGTGGTCGCCCTGGTCGGCCGCTCCCCCAAGGTCGCGGCTCTGTGGAACTCCCCCCTCGCCCTGGTCTTCATCGACGGCGGCCACACGGACGAGCACGCCACGGCCGACTACGAGGGCTGGGCCCCGCACGTCGCCGAGGGCGGACTCCTCGTCATCCACGACGTCTTCCCCGACCCTGTCGACGAGTTCACCGGCCAGGCCCCGTACCGCGTCTACCTCCGCGCCCTGGCCTCGGGCGCCTTCACGGAACTCCCGGCGACGGACTCGCTGCGCGTCCTGCGCCGTACGGGAGACGGGATCTGAGACGAAGGCCGCCCGTCCGGACGATCAGGACGATGGCGGGCGCGGGCGGCCGTTAGGGTGGCTGCGTGTCGTACACAGGGCCCGACTTCGATCCGCCACCGTCCCGCCGCTTCCGGCGTGGACCGCTGACCGTGGCGCTCGCCGCGCTCGTGCCGGGCGCGCTGCTCGGCTGGGCCGTCTACGCGACCGTGGGCGGGTCGGGGGACGACGGGGGCGACGCGAGCACGTCCGCCGGAGCGTCCGCCTCGGCCTCCTCCCCGGCACCGTCCTCCGCCGACGCCTCGCCGTCGAACGAGCCGGGCGGGTCGGGCGAGTCGGACGGCAAGAAGCCGAGCGCCTCCCCCGGCTCCGGCTCCGCGTCCGCGTCCTCCTCCCCGTCCGCGTCCGCCCCTGCCGGGACCGGGCCGCTCAAGGGGAAGGTCGTCGTCATCGACCCCGGGCACAATCCGGGCAACTTCCGGCACACCGCCGAGATCAACCGCCAGGTGGATATCGGGACGAATTCCAAGGAGTGCGACACCACCGGCACGTCCACCAACGACGGTTTCAGCGAGGCGAAGTTCACCCTGGACGTCGCCCACCGGATGCGCGCGCTCCTCGAGGAGCAGGGCGCCACGGTGAAGTTGACGCAGGACGACGACCGGCCGTTCGGGCCGTGCATCGACGAACGGGCGAAGATCGGCAACGAGGCGAAGGCGGATGCCGTCGTGTCGATCCACGCGGACGGTTCGGGTACCGGGAACCGCGGTTTCCACGTGATCCTTCCCGGCCTCGTGAACTCCGGCGCCGCCGACACCCGGGCCATCGTCGAGCCGTCCCGCGATCTCGGTGCCCGCATCGCGGGCAACTTCGTACGCGTCACCGGCAACGCGCCGTCCAACTATGTGGGCGGCGGCACCGGTCTCGTCACGCGTAAGGACCTGGGCGGTCTCAATCTGTCAACGGTTCCGAAGGTGTTCATCGAGTGCGGCAATATGCGCGATAGCAAGGACGCGGCACTTCTGACCAGCGGTGCCTGGCGGCAGAAAGCAGCGCGGGGAATTTCCGAGGGAATGGTGAGTTTCCTGCGCGGGTAGGGGTATGTGCGCTGATCCGGGCGGACAGCCCAATCGCGCGGACGATAGTGTCGTTCCCACGATGAGGGGTCACCCCCGCGCTTCACACCGGGCCCTGAGGGCGACGTGGTGACAGCGACGCCTCTGCCGACGACGAGACGACCGAGAAGGACCTGAAGTGAATATCCGCTCCCTCACTCGAGGCGACGGCGTGGTGATCGGAGCAGCGGTGTTGCTGTTCATCGCGTCGTTCCTCGACCTCTACTCGATCGACGGTGCTCCCGACAACATCATCCCCAGCCTGTGGGGAAGCGGCCCGGTCGTGCTCGGTGTCGTGCTGGCGGGCATCATCGGCGCGGCGCTCGTCGTCGTGTCCCGCGGACTGCCTCAGCCGCCGAAGGTCGTGGGCCTGGACCTCGGCCAGTTCGGCGTCGCGTTCACCGTCTTCGCCGCCTGGAGCGCGCTCGGCAACGTCTTCGACCCGGCCAGTGGCGTCAACAACCTCACCAGCGGTTCATCCTCCGACGGGATCGACTCCGGTATCGGCCTCATCCTGGCCCTCGTCGCGACGCTGGTCATGGCCGCCGCCGCCGTCGCCACCCCGCTGGTCCCGGCCCTCAAGGGTGCGCTCGTGCCGGCGGCCCGTCCCGCCGCTCCGCAGCCCTACGGCGCCCAGCCGCCCGCCGGTTACGGCTACCCGGGTGCGCAGCAGGCCGGCTTCGGCGGTCAGCCTCAGCCGGGCCAGCCCGGCCAGCCCGGTCAGTCGTTCGCCGGCCAGCAGCCCGGTCAGCCGGCCGCGCCGCCCGCCGGTGGCTTCTCACCGTTCTGGTTCGCGGTTCCGGTGCCCCGGCCGCTGTTCCCGGAGGACGGTTCGCAGACGCCGATCGCCGAACTGGCCCCCGGCACCTGGTACCTGGCCGTCGAGCAGCGCGGCCCGTCCCTCGTCGCCCAGACGCAGGACGGCCGTCGCGGGGTCCTTCAGGACACCTCGGGCATCCAGCGCGGCTGACCCGCTCCGCATCCGCATCACGCGCGACCCCTCGCCCTTCCGGGCGGGGGGCCGTTGTCGTACGGTCGACGCCCGCGCCGGCCGGGGGCACCGGCCGAGCTGAACGCGTGAATTCCCGGCCGGAGGACCGGCCGACCCGTCGGCACCTGCCCGGTCGTCCGGGTTTCGATCGCGGTTTCGGGGCCAGACGGACACCATGTCCCCACGAACTCGCAGTGGTTCCAGCTCCGCAGGGACGGCCGTCGCGGTGATCGCGGACATCATGGCCGCCATTCTCGGACTCTGGATCTTGATGTACCTGTTGGACGCCAACCGGGCCAATGACCTGGTCCAGTTCGTCCATGACGCGGCCAACTGGCTGGCCGGCTGGTCGCGTGACCTGTTCACCTTCGACGAGGCCTGGGCGCGGGTGGTCGCCGGATACGGCCTGGCCGCCGTGGTCTACCTCTTCATCGGCCACGCCATCGCCAACAGCCTCCACCGGCGCTGACCCACACCCCACACGGCCCCCGCCCCTCCCCCTCCCCCACGCCCCGACCCACCGAGCGACTGGCCGCGTGATCAGGGGGCCTGGGGGCGTCCCCCGGAGAACACAGCACCTTCGACGAGGCCTGGGCCCGCGTGGTCGCCGGATACGGCCTGGCCGCCCTGGTCCACCTCTTCATCGGCCACGCCATCGCCAACAGCCTCCACCGGCGCTGACCGGACCTCCCCAGGCCCTCCGCCCACGGCCCGTCCGGCTCACCGGCCGCGTGATCAGGGGGCCAGGGGGCGTCCCCCGGAGAACACAGCACCTTCGACGAGGCCTGGGCCCGCGTGGTCGCCGGATACGGCCTGGCCGCCGTGGTCTACCTCTTCATCGGCCACGCCATCGC
>NZ_JBHSPC010000110.1:0-137817 GCF_042656345.1 Streptomyces incanus | reverse complement strand
GTGCACGACAGCGGGTGGTCCTCGTTCACCAGCATGCTGGAATACAAAGCGCAACGGTATGGCCGCACCTTTGTGAAGGTGGGGCGGTTCGAGCCCACCAGCCAGATGTGCTCCGCCTGCGGGCACCGCGACGGGCCCAAACCCCTGCACGTGCGGGAATGGACCTGTCGCGCCTGCGGCATGCTCCACGACCGGGACCACAATGCAGCGATCAACGTGAAGACGGCCGCCGGACTGGCGGTATCGGCCTGCGGAGCGCCGGTAAGACCAGGAGCGATCCCGGCACAGCGCGAAGAAACAGGAAGCCATGGAAGCCCGCCCGACGCCCGTGCCGCGTAGCGGCACAGCACCGAGCGAGCAGGCCAGAATCTCCCTCCTTCAGGAGGGAGAGCAAGTCAATCGTGTCTCGACGTGCTTGCGGTGGTCGAGGTGCCGTCCGAACCGAAGGACGAGAAGGACTACGTTCGGAACGTCCAGAAGTACAGTCGCTTCGGGATCGACTTCTACATGATCGCCGACCCCTTCACGGCGACGGTCACCCTGATGTCCGAGCCACACGCCGCGGGGTACGGGCGGGTCGTCGAGATCCCGTACGGCGAGCAGGTCACCTTCACTCTGGCCACCGGGGAGCGGATCGAGATCGACACAGGGACCTTCCCGACGCGTGATGCGGGCGGAGCGTGATCTCGGACCGACGTACGTCAACGGTCCGATCGACTCGGTTTACGTGACGAAGAGCTCTTCCAAGACCTTCTGAGTAGCGTTCGGCTCGTGGACCGGACTGCCTCGTGAGCTCATCTGTTGACGGCTTGGATCTCCTGAACCGTCACGTCCTGGTCGTTGCCGAAGGTGCCGTCGGGCAGGTCTCCGCCGGCGCCTCCGGTACCGGTCCACGTGATGTCCCAGGTGACGGTGGCCTGCATCTTGTAGGTGTTGCCGTCGGAGGAGCGCAGGTATCTGATGCCGCAGGGCGGGGTCTTGTCGGCCTTGCCCTTGGCGTAGGGCTCACCGATCGAGCCGTCGTCGTCGATCACGCACTCGCCGGAGGCGGGGTACGTCTCTGCGTCGGGTGTGCCGGGTTCCAACGTCAGGGAGACGGGTTCGGCAGTCGTGGTGGCCTGGATGTTCAGCCCGCCCACGTTGATCGTGGCGGTTACGGAGACCTCCTTGAACCTGGCCTTGTCGAGCCAGGCCCAGGTGGGGAGGTTCACCTTGGTCGTTTCCTCGGGAGCCAGGGTCACTTCGGTCGTCGGCAACTGGATTCGGCTGTAGGCGAGTTCCGCGAGCACCTCCGGAGTGATCGCGTTGTCGACGGGCACGGGATCTCCGTTCTCGACCCAGAAGGGCATCCGGTTGCAGGCCTGTGCCTCCGGCTCCATCCAGCGTTCCTCGTCACGAACGGCGACCCACCAGTTGCCCTCGTCCTCCTTGTCCAGGTTGTAGTTCTTGTACGTGCCGTCCTTGTACTGGTCACGGAACATGCCGACCGCGGTCTTGGCGTAACTGTGCTGGCCGGGGTAATTGACAGTTTCGTCGTACATGTTCTCCACGTACGAGCCGAACTCCTTGGCGGACCGGGGTTCGTACCAGCAGGCGGGCGGCGTCCAGTTGCCAACGGGCTTCACCTTGCCCGTACCGCCGCCGCCTTCCGATCCTGTCGTGGAGCCGCGGTAAACCACCTTGGAGACCAGACTGGTGCCGTCGCGTCCGCCGCTCGTCTCGGTCTTCTCGCCGTTCGACGCGCCGGGGGTCCCCCATGCGAACGCCGTCCCGGGGATGAGGGCGAGAATTCCGGCAGTCGCCCCCGTGGTCAACCAGCGATGCCGTGCCTTCACTGAATGCATGCCTTGTTCCCCCGCTCCGATTCAAGCTTCGTGGTCTGCCAGACTCCGTTGCTTTTCTTCTCCAAACGCGTGCTGTAGAGCACGTAGGAATCGTTGCTTGCGGGCGTCTTGTCCACCTTTTCCGTCTTGCGGTTCTTGTTGTACGCCTTACTTTCGTCTGCGCAGTACGAGACTCCGGCCGACTTCTTGTCGAACACGCTGATGTCGGCTGCGTAATAGCGCACCGACCCGGAGTATGTGAGCCCGGCATCTACGATTTCCTTGACCCAGTCCTGGCTGCCGGTGAGAGCTGTACCGGACTGGTAGAACCGGAGCGCCGGCGATTCGGAGTCGCCCTTCGTGACGGAGTACGTCACCGCTGTCTGCGCCTTTCCGGCGTCCGCCAGGATGACGTCCTTCGTGGTGTCGCCGGTCTCCCAACCCTCGAATTTCTCTTCGACATCTCCGGGCAGAGTCATGTCTGGCCGTTTGATGGTCACTTCCGATTCGCTCGGCGACGCGGATGCGGTGCCCTTTCCCGCGTCGGCTCCCGCGATCTCGTCGTTGGCCTTGGAACCGTCGTCGCCGGCGCCGCACGCGGCCAGCAGTAGCGTCGCGGTTGCGGCGAATGTGGCGGCGACGGGCAGGATGCGGCGCTTCACAGTGAATCCCCCGTGGGACGGATGTGTGGTCACGGGCAACGACGGTATCGGTGTGGTTCTCGGTTTCGCCACAGCGAACTCTGGGGCGATATCGGCACTTCTGGCATAGGAGACTCGCAGCTGCGTCCAGCCTCTCGGTGGCCTTCTCGGGCGCAGGGTTGACGTCGCTCTCCTCGCCGGTCCCGATGTCCTCCGAGGGCAGCCGAGGGCGCCGGCTCACCCCAGTTTCGCGTTCTGCGCCTTCACCGCCGCTGCCGGCAACTTCGCGTCGCTGGGCCTGCCGTTGGCGATGGCCATGCCGTTGACGGAGAAGTACACGGCGAGGACGTCACCGCTGCGTACGGCCTGGGTGTGCACGGTGTGGGAGATGCCCCGGAACGTCAGTGCGGATGCGAACGCGAGGGACTCGTCGCCGGCCTCCGCCACGGGCTTCTCGGCGGTCACGGAGTCGTACGCGCTGGTGTTGCCGTTCGCCTTCGCGGTGAAGCCTCCGCCGCAGGCGTCGACCGCCCGCGAAAGGCCGGCCAGGGTGGACTCGGCCCGGCCGGACTCGTACGTCGTGAGCGTGACGTACGTGAACGGCTGGCTGGGGTCGCCCGTCACGACGCGTGTGAGGTCGGCCTGCGGTTCGCCGAGGGGGACCTGGTTCATGGCGTAGGCCAGGGGGGCGCAGACCGGCTTCTCGACCGTGACCTCCTCCGGGGAGGCGGCGAAGGCGAACTCGCTGTCGGGCTTGTCCAGGTTCTGGCCGGACACGTCGGCCTTCGTGATCATCAACTGCTTCAACCGCTCTTCCGGAGTGGTCTGTTCCTTCTTGGGGGCGGTCGCTTTCGGCTTGCCGGCCGCCGTGTCCTTGTCCGTGCCCGAGTCGGAATTCCCGCCGCAGGCGGTGAGCGTGGCGAGGGAGATCAGGGACAGGGTGGTGAGGGCGGCCGACAGGGCGCGCTTCATGAGGGCTCCTTGAGGTGGGTGACGGCTGTCAATGCTGGTCGACCGGAAGGCGGTTGATCCGTCGGTCGTCGTCCACCGGCTTCCGCGGGACGTGTGGCCTTCCGGGGACGGTGGCACCCGTGTGAGGCGGGAGGACACCCTTGCCCTGCTCGCCGGGAGGAGGTCCACCAGGGCTCTCCGTGCCCTCTCCGTCACCGATCCGACAGGAGATCATGGCACGCACCGCCCCGGCCCCCGTGAGTGAACCGTGCGGGGTTCGTGGGTGAGGTGTGACGGGGCGGGGGCGGGGGCGGGCGATGGGGCGCTGTGTCGGTTCGCCGGCGCACAGGGGGCGAGCTGCGGTTCGGTGCTGCCGCCAACTGGGTTGTTCAAGGGTGAAATTGCAGATAAGTAACGGGGTGTCATGTGGGGTCCGTGACGTTGGGTGTGCCTTGAGGGGCTCATGCGTGACTGGTACGGTGCCATGGCTTGACACTCGCCTCGGCGCTGGGTATTGGCCCAGGTCGAGCCGGTAAGTCCGGCCGCGTCCCGCATGTCTGTGCGCGAGTGGACGTAGGTGAAGTGTCCGGATTTCCGGGGTACTTGGCAGACATCGTCTTGGGTGTACGGGGAGCGGTTGCGTGAAGATCCAGGAGCGTACGGGGGCGGGCGCGGGGCGTTCCGCCGCTCCGGCTCAACCGGCGGTCGGTGACCGGCTTCCCACGCCGCCTCGCGAGCGCAAACCCGCGTTGGCCGCGCTCGCGGTGCTGCTGATCCTCGTGGGCGCGCTCGGTGCCACGATGCTGGTGCTCCAGGTGGGGGATCGGATCGAGGTCGTCAAGGTCACCGAGGAGATCCCTGCGGGACAGGCGGTCACCAACAGCAATGTGACGTCCGTGCTCGTCGTCGAGGATCCGGAGATCCACTACATCGAGTGGACCCAGCTGGCCGCGCTGAAGAAGCTCAAGGCCGTCAGCAACATCCCGAAGAACGTGGTCGCCGTCGGCGAGATGTTCGGGGAGGGGGCCAAGGTTCCGGAGGGCAAGGCCGTTGTCGGTCTGTCCCTCAAGGAGGGGCAGTACCCGGCCGGGATCAAGGGCGGCGACACCGTGGCCGCGTACCGGGTCGGCGGCAGGGGATCGAGTTCCGGGAGCGATGCCGACGAGGACGGCGGCTCCACGGCGGGCACCAGCAGTTCCGTGATCGTCGAGCAGGCTCGCGTGGAGTCCGTGCCCGAGCAGGAGGGCGACGGCAGCATCGTCAGCAGCGCCAACCTGCCCGTGACGCTGGTCGTCGACAGTGACCGGGCTGCCGCGCTCACCCAGGCCGCCTCCAACAGCGAGGTGGCTCTCGTCCTCGTTCCTGGCAACTAGAAGGCGGCACCCCACTCATGGCCTTGATCGCCCTCGCCGCCGACAAGGGTTCCCCCGGCGTCACCACCGCGGCCGTCGCTCTCGCGGCGGTCTGGCCGCGGCGGGTGCTGCTCGCCGAGACCGACCCGGCGGGCGGTGACCTCGTCTACCGCAGCGCCGCCGCCCACGGCGGTCCGCTCAACCCCAACACCGGCATGCTGTCCATCGCCGCCACCGCGCGGCGCGGGCTCGTGCCCGACCAGCTGTGGGACCACGTACAGCCGTTGAGCGGCGGCCTCGAAGTGCTCGTCGGACTCGGCAACTCCGAGCAGGCCGCCGGCCTCGCCGGGCTGTGGCCGACCCTCGGGCGGGCCTTCGCCTCCCTCGCCGACTCCCCGCACGCGGCCGCCGATGTCATCGCCGACTGCGGGCGGATCAGCGGTGACACGCCGGCGGCCGAGCTGTTCCCGCACGCCTCCCTCGTCCTGCTCGTCTCGCGTACCGAACCGGAGGCGCTCGCCCGGGTCCGGGACCGAGCCGCCGCCCTGGCGGGCAAGCTGAACGGCGGTTCGCGCGTCGCCGGGCCGGGCGGTCCGATGGTCGGGGTCGTCCTGATCGCCGACACCGGCAGTGCGGCCAAGCTCGCCTCCCAGGTCAACGACATGCTCGTGCACGCCCAGACCGGCGCCCGGGTGGTCGGCACCCTCGCCGACGACCCGGCCGGCGCCGAGCAGTTGGCAGGCCGCAGACGGGGCCGGCTCGACAAGTCGCTGCTGATCCGCACCGCCCGCAAGGTGACCGCCGACCTGTACCAGCAGTACGGCGCCGCATGGACGGCCTCCGCTCATGCGGCGTCCGCCCATGCCGCACAGCCCCATCAGCCTCATCAGCCCCAGCAGCAGGGTCAGTACGCACCGTCGGCCCAGCAGCACCAGCCGGGACAGCCCGGTCGGCCCGGTCAGCAGGCCGCCCCGCAGGGCGGCCTGCCGTCCGACGGCCGTGCCGCCGGAGCCGGGCGATGACCGCTGTCGACCATCAACTGGTCAAGCGGTTCCGCCAGGACGCCGGCGACCGTATCTCCGAACAGCGCCGCCTCGACCAGGTCAACGGCGTCACGCCGATGTCCACCGAGGACGAGCGCCAGTTCGCGCGGGCCGTCATAGCCCAGATCCTCGAGGAACACGCCCGCTCCGAGATCAACGCGGGCCGTACGCCGCTGGACGCCGAGACCGAGGAACAGTACGCGGCCGCCGTGCACGCCGCGCTGTTCGGCGTCGGGCGGCTCCAGCCGCTGCTCGACGACCCCGAGGTCGAGAACATCGACATCAACGGCTGCGACCAGGTGTTCGTCGGCTACGCGGACGGCCACGAGGTGCAGGGCGAGCCCGTCGCCGAGACCGACGAGGAACTCGTCGAGCTCATCCAGGTGCTCGGCGCGTACTCCGGTCTCTCCTCCCGGCCCTTCGACTCCGCGAACCCGCAGCTCGACCTGCGGCTCCCGGACGGTTCCCGGCTCTCCGCCGTCATGGACGTGACCAGGCGCCCCGCGCTGTCCATCCGACGGGCCCGCATGGGCAAGGTGTTCATCTCCGACATGGTCGGGAACGGCACGCTCACGCCCGAGTTGGGACACTTCCTGGCCTGCGCGGTACGGGCCCGCAAGAACGTCATGATCGCGGGAGCCACGAACGCCGGCAAGACGACGCTGCTGCGCGCCCTCGCCAACGAGATCCCGCCGCACGAACGTCTCATCACCGTCGAGCGTGCCCTGGAGCTCGGCCTCGACTCCTTCCCCGAACTTCACCCCAACGTCGTGGCGTTCGAGGAACGCCTGCCCAACTCCGAGGGGCAGGGCACCATTTCCATGGCCGAGCTGGTGCGCCGGTCGCTGCGCATGAACCCTTCGCGGGTCATCGTCGGTGAGGTGCTCGGCGACGAGATCGTGACGATGCTGAACGCGATGTCGCAGGGCAACGACGGTTCGCTGTCCACGATCCACGCCAACAGCTCCAGCGAGGTCTTCAACCGCATCTCGACGTACGCGCTGCAGGCGACGGAGCGACTGCCCATCGAGGCCAGCCAGATGCTGATCGCGGGCGCGGTGAACTTCGTCGTCTTCATCGAGCGGCGCAACGAGTTCCAAAGCGGCGGCCGGCTCCAGCGCATGGTCACCTCCGTCCGCGAGGTCAACGGCGTCGACGGACGGGTCCTGTCCAGCGAGGTGTTCGCCCGGACGCCCGACGGCCGGGTCGTGCCGCACGCCCCCATCGCCTGCCTGGAGGAACTGATGGCCCACGGTTACCGCCCCAGCGGAACGTGGGGGTGACCTGGTGACCCGTACGACTACGGACTTCGCTGCCGCCACGGACCTCACCACCGCCGCCTCACTCGGCTCGATGGGCAGCCTGTTCTCCACCACGGTCCTGTACGCGCTCGCGTGCGGCGTCGCCGTCGGCGGCGGCCTCGCGCTGCTCGTCGTCGCCGTGCGCGGACTGCCCGCCAAGCCGGAGCACGAGAAGCAGAAGACGAGTGAGCGCGCCGCCGAACTGATCCGGTTCGCGGGGCAGCGCGGCTCCCTCGCCGCGATCGTCGGCCTCGCCGTGCTGCTGCTGACCCGGTGGACCGTCGCCGGTGTCGCCGCGGCCGTCCTCGTCTTCTTCTGGGACCGCCTCTTCGGCGGAGCCGCGGAGGAGCGGGCCGCCATGCGGCGCGTGGAGGCCCTGGCCTCCTGGACGGAGTCGCTGCGCGACACCATCGCCGGCGCGGTGGGCCTGGAGCAGGCCATCCCGGCGTCGGCACGGGCGGCCGCGCCCGTCCTGCGCCCCCATCTCGACGCGCTCGTCGACCGGTTGCGCTCCCGGACCCCGCTGCCCGAGGCGCTCCAGCATCTCGCCGACGAGATCGACGACGCCTCCGCCGACATCATCGTCGCCGCCCTCATCCTCAACGCCAAGCTGCGCGGCCCCGGTCTGCGTCAGGTGCTGGGCGCGCTGGCCAAGTCGGCGCGCGAAGAGGTCGACATGCGGCAGCGCGTCATGGCCCAACGAGCCTCCACCCGGCGGTCGGTGCAGATCGTCGTCGCGGTCACGATCGCGTTCGTCCTCGGACTGGCCATCTTCAACCGGGACTTCGTCGAGCCGTACGGAACGGCCGTGGGGCAGCTCGTACTCGCCTGTGTCTGCGGGCTGTTCGCGCTCGGCTTCTGGTGGCTGCGCAAGCTGTCCACCATCGAGACGCCCGAACGCTTCCTGGTACGCGACGAGGCGGCGGTCCAGTTCGTACGGCCCCGTACCCCGGGGGCGGCGACCGCTGCGGGGCAGCAGCAGGTGGAACCGGGGAGCGCGCCGTCGCTGCGGCTCCCGCACCAGCAGGGCCGTGGCCCGCAGGGCAGGGACCAGCAGGGCAGGGGGGCACGACGGTGAACGACGAACTGACGATGCCGGTGGTCGTCGGCGCGGTCCTCGGACTGGGCGTCTACGTCCTGATCCGGGCCCTGATGCCCACCAGGCGCAGCGCGGTCGCCCAGGTCGCCCGGATCGACGCGATGCGGGCGCGGGGCGCGGCGTACGAGTCGGCCCGCACGCGGAAGGACACCGGCCGGTTCGCGTCGCTGCGCGGCGAAGTGGGCGCGCGCATCGCCGAGTTCTATCTCCAGCAGGGCTGGGAGCAGCGCTCGCTGCGCGCCGATCTGGCCGTACTGGAACGGAGCTGGGAGAAGTTCCTGGCGACGAAGGTGCTGCTGGCGGCGGGGGGCCTGTTCTTCGGGCCGTTCCTCTTCGCGGTCGTCTGGGCGCTCGGGTTCAGCCGCAGCCCGATCGTCCCGGTCTGGCTGGCCCTGCTCTGCGCGGTCGTCTTCTTCTTCCTGCCCGACCTGGAGGTGCGCCGGGACGCCGCCGAGAAGCGGCGCGACCTACGCCGGGTCATCGGCGCCTACCTGGACCTGGTGTCGATGAGCCTGGCCGGCGGGCGGGGCCTCCCCGAGGCGCTGATGGCGGCGGCCGAGGTGTCCGACGGCTGGGCGACGCAGCGCATCCGCAACGCCCTCGCCGACGCCCGGATCACCGGTATCAGCCAGTGGCAGGCGCTCGGGCAGCTCGGTGAGGAGCTGGGCGTCGAGGAGCTGAAGGACCTCTCCGCCTCCCTCGCCCTGGTCGCGGACGACGGCGCCAAGGTCCGCGAGTCCCTCGCCTCCCGCGCGGAGACCATGCGCCACCGCGAACTCTCCGAGATCGAGGGCAGCGCGGGCGAGAAGTCCCAGTCGATGCTCGTGGCGCAGCTGCTGCTGTGTGCGGGGTTCCTCGTGTTCCTGATCTTCCCGGCGGCGATGCGGGTGTTCCAGGTGTGAGAACCGTGAACGGAAGGACGTGGCGCTGTGAACCATGGGCCACCCATCGCCCCTTGCGAACCGACAGCCGTGAACCGTACGTCAGAGCATCTGTGAACCGAAAACGAGAGGACGAAGCGTCATGAACGGACGTACCTTCCACACCGGTATCCCCGCCGTGGACTTCCTGGTCACCTTCATGCGGGCCCGCGTGGAGCGTGCCCGCTCCGGCGAACTGGACCGCGGCGCCTCCGCGGTGGAGTGGGTCATCATCTCCGCGGTCGTCGTCGCGATCGTCGGCGTGGTCGCCGCCATCATCAACGCCGCGCTGAGCGAGGGCGCCAACAAGGTCGGCGACTGCATCAAGGGCGCGAACGCCGGCAGCACCTGCTGAGCGTACGTACGCCGAGGTCGAGGACAGGACCGCAAGAGGACTGGGACGGGGAATGCCGGTGCGCGTACGTCGCTGGGTACGCCGACGGGTGGAGGCCGCCTCCGCCCGCGGCGACTCCGGCATGACCGCGATCGAGTTCGTGCTGCTCACGCCCGTCCTGTTCTTCATGATCTTCGCGACGGTGCAGTTCGCGCTGTACTTCTTCGCGGATCACGTCGCCCAGGCGGCGGCGCAGGCGGGCGCGCGCAAGGCACGGGCGACGGCGGACGCCCAGCCGGGCGGCTGGCGGGGCGAGGCGCAGGACGTGGTGGACAGCTACATCCGGCAGCTGGGCCCGCAGCTGGTGCTGTCGCCGGACGTGAGGATGCTCCAGCCGGAGCAGGACACGGTGGGCGTGGAGATCACGGCCCGCATCCCGACGGTGTTCCCGGGCCTCGACCTGACGGTGCACGCCCGGTCGGCGGGGCCGGTGGAGCGGTTCGTGGAAGAGAGGGAGAACTAGATGGACGCCCCCCTTCGGCCGGAGCGCCGGGGACCGGTGGGCGGCCAGGGCCTGTCCCGCCGGCTACCTGTGGACGACCGCGGCCTGTCCACCGTCGAGGTGGTGATCCTCGCCCCGGTGATGATCCTGTTCATCCTGGTGCTGGTGGCGTTCGGCCAGCTGGTGAGCGGTCGCGGTGCGCTGGACGGCGCGGCCCGGGACGCGGCACGCGCGGGCTCCATCCAGAAGGACCACGGACGGGCGATGGCGGAGGCGCGCAAGGCGGCGGAGGCGAACCTCGCGGACATCTGCTCGGGCCCGGTGAACGTCGTACAGACCAGCCAGGGCTTCGAGGCGGACACCCTCTTCACGGTCGAGGTGAGCTGCGAGGTGCGCGGCCTGGCCACCCTGGGCCTGAACATCCCGACGACCCTGTCCGCGAGCTTCAGCTCACCGCTGGACCCGTACCGGAGGACGGCGTGAGAGCACGTGTGCGCAGGTGGCTGGAGGGATACCCGTCCCGTCTCGACGACCGAGGCTCGGGCGCCGGCGCGGTCATCGTCTTCGCCCTGGTCTTCATCTCCCTCGCTGCCTTCGTCATCGACGGCGGACTCTCCATCTCCCAGCGCGAGCGCGCCGCCGACATCGCCGAACAGGCCGCCCGCTACGCCGCCCAGGACATCGACCGCGAGGCCCTGTACGAGAACGTGGACGAGCCCGCGCCCATCAACTACGAGAACTGCGACGCCCGGGTGAAGGCCTTCGCCCGCGAGATGGACATGTCCGGCGCGGACGTCGCCGGCACCCACTGCGTGGCGGCCAGTGCCCAAGGAGTCGAGGTGCAGGTCCAGTTGACGTACTCACCCGTCTTCACCGGCGTGTTCTACGGCGGTGACGTGGTGGTCCGCGGCCAGGCGGTGGCGGAGAACGAGGTCGGCTGAGTCCGGAGACCGAAGGAGGACACCATGGGAGGTCAGGAAGCGGACATAGCGCGGATCAAGGAAAGCGCGCGGGCGTTGAAGCGCATCCGTGACACCTTCGCGGAACGGGCGAACCCGGCCGAGGGGTACGGCGTCGGCGACCTCGGTTCGCCGCGTTCACGCTGGTCGTCTTCTCGGACACGACGGCCCCCTGGGTCGTCCTGCTGCTCGCCGCGACCGCCTTCTCCGCGCCCGTGGCACGGCTGGTGCTGCGGCTCTGGACCCGGCTGCGGAGGGGGCGCCACGACCCCGTCGTCCGTGAACGCGTCCGGCCCGGTTCCGCGCGGGGGGTCGGGGAGACGGTCAGGTTCCGTCGGGACACCGAGATCCGGGTACAGGACCGGGACCTCGTCCTGCGCGACCTGGGCGGCCAGGAGTACTGGTTCGCGTTGTCCGGTCCGCACGCGGTGACCTCGCTGGTCCGGGTGGAGGACCACGCGGGCCGGCCGGTCGGTGTGGAGCTCCGGGGTCCCGGGGAGCAGATGCGGGCGGTGTTCCCGTGGGACCTGTGGTTCGGTGGCGGGGAGGGCGCCGAAGGATGGTCGCGGCTGCGCCGGGCCGCCGGACTGACGGTGTCCGAACGCCGCCTGGGCGGTAAGGGGGCCTGGCCCAGGGGCCCGGTGCTGGGCACGGGGCTGCTGCCCGGGTCCGGCGGGGAAGCCCGTCGCATGGCCCGGTTCCCCGGCACCGTCGCCGGGGTGTCCTCCACCGCCGTCATGGCCTTCGGCTCCTTCTTCTCCGTGACCCAGGGCCTGCGGATCACGGACGCGCACCCGGGCGCGGCAGCCGCGGCGGTGCTCATGGGGGTGCTCGGCCTCGTCCTCCAGGCCGTGCCGTACGCGATCCACCAGCTGCGCGGCCGGCTCCTGCTCGACCGGCCGGTTCCGGAACGGACGTCCAGGGAAGCCACTCGATGACACATACCGAGAAGACCGCCCCGCCCACCGACTACCGCCTGCTCCTGCCCGAGGGCTGGTTCCGCATTCTGCTGGACCCGGAGCAGCGGGACAGGTCCGTCGACGCGCTGGTGGAGCGGCAGTTCCACGGGATCGACAACGCGCCGCACCTCAAGGAGGAGCTGCGCGCGGACCTGCGCCACCGTGCCGCCAAGGCGTACCGCGGCGGCGGCATCGAGCTGTACCTCAGCCTCCAGGAGGCGGGGCCCTTCACCATCCCGGCCTCGTTGCTGGTGAGCCTGGCCCCGCTCCGCCACCCCGAACCGCTGCCGCCGGACGCTCTGGCGCGGGCGTTCGCCCAGGACGCCGACCCGGCCGCGGCGACGGAGGTGAGCGTCGAGGAACTGGCGGCGGGCACGGCCGTACGGGTGCGCAGAACGATGAGCCGGCCGGGGGAAGAGGAGAAGGACGGGGACCACGTCTCCGTCTCGGTGGAGTACCACGTGCCCGTCCCCGGAACGACGGAGTTCCTGCTGCTCACCTTCTCCACGCCCCTGGAGCCGATCGCCGACGCGATGGCCGGCCTCTTCGACGCGATCGCCTCCTCACTGACCTGGACGGAGTGACCACGGACATGACCGACGACCTGTCGAACCTCGGCCTGGAGTGCTCGGAGGACTGGGTGCCGTTCCCTCTGTCCGGCACGCTGGACCTGGACCACTGGGCCACGTACCAGGCGAAGGACCTGGTCGAGCGGTACGAGCGCGACGGGGAGAAGGGCAACGCCCGCCTGCTGACCCGCGACCTCAAGCGCGCCGCCGCCGACTGCCGGACCCGCGATCCCCTCGGTGCCTTCGGCTGGTACGTCAGCGGACACCAGTCGGTGGCGGCCGTCCTGGAGCTCGACGCCATCCAGCCGGACGACACCTACCCCGAGGTGAGCCTCGCCCTGCTCACCGAGTCCATGTCGGCGCGGGACTTCGGCGAACCGGACGTCCGCGAGACGCGGCTGCCCCTCGGCGACGCCGTGCGCATCCGCCAGAACCTCGTCGAGGAAAGGAAACGCCTCCTCGGACCGCGTCCCGTGATCCGCACCCTCTTCTACGGGATCCGTCCGGCGACGACGGACGCCGCGGTCACCCTCCTGGTGTCCTGGACGGAACCGGTCCTGGACGAACCCCTGGAAGGCATCGTGGACGGCATCGCGCAGACGCTGTCGCTCTGACGGGCCTGCCCCGACGTCACTGACAGGACATGCCCGGTGGGCCCCGTCGCCACCCCGGAGTCGGCGGGGTCCACGGCGTCTTCGTGAAGCGCGGTGTACGAAGGCGCGGTGGGGCGCTAAGCGTCGCCCTTGCCGCCCCGCTCGTCCTTGACCTTCATCTTTTCGTTGACCTGCTTGGTGAGTTCGTCCTCGAGTTTCTTGAACTCCCGGACCACGGCGTCGGACATGCCGGCGAGCGCGTCGAGCTGCTGGGTGATGTCCTCACGGCCGTCCTCCCAGTTGGACTCGAAATCGGAGAGCGCGTCATTGACACTGCCGTCGCCGATGTCGTCCTTGTAGGACTCGAAGAGCTTCTTGGTGTGGTTCAGCCGTGTCTTGAGCGACCGCAGCCGGCGCCCGTAGTCCTCCATCTCCGTCAGCGGGAGTGCGAGGTCGCTCTTGCTCATGGCCCGGAGTCCTCTCTGCGGATCGGCTGATCGGTTCAGGCGAAGCGGAAGGTGCTGGTCACGGCGTCGAAGATGTCATGGAACGCCTCGGCGAGGTCCAGCACCGGGCTGGCTCCGGAGACGAGGACGAATCAAAGGTTGACGGGAGCGTCGATACCCGACTTGAGGGATGCAATGAAGTGGGCGAAGGCGGAGGCAGGGACGGAGAAGGGTTCGTGGGAGGGGCGCTTGGAGTCGCGTACGGCGATGCGGGTGGGCGGGGTTGCTGTCTCCACGCAGGTATTGCCGTCGCCACCGCCGGAGAACGAGGACTTCCGCCAACGCAGGGGCTCGGTCATGGCTCGCCTCACAGTTCCTTCGTCAAGCGGTGGATGAAGTCCAGCGACGCCGCGGGGTCCAGCGACGCCTTCTCCACCTTACGGAACAGTGTTCGAAGTTGGTTCAGCTGAGGTTCTGCGTCGATGAAGGCAGTCCCGGTGGGGTAGTCCCTGAGCGCGGTGTCCAGTCGGGGCACGGGACCGCATGCGTGCATCATCGAGGCCTCGGCGTCGGCGACGTCGTCCTGGTCGGTGGGGATGACGCGTACGGTCGCGTGACCGTCCTCGATCCGCGTCAGGATCTGGCGGAGTTGTGCCCGGGCCACCTGACGGCCGGCCACGCGGACCCGAAGGGCGAACTCGTGGATGACCGTCCGGTACGACGTCGGGCACTCGGAGGTGCTCGAGGGATGTGCGGGAAGTGTGGCGTGGTGCGGGCGGGAATGCCCTTCGACGGGGCCGGTGCGAGTCCATAGGATCTCTGTAGGCTCAGTACGCTCAGTGCTCCCTTCCTCACCTGATCCCGTCTCACCCCACGCCGTCACCAAGACTCTTCCCCCACCACACGACCCGGGACACCCGCCATGCCACGACGCCGTAGTTCAAGCTCGTCCAGCGCGACGGGAGACCGCAGCGGGGGTTCCGCCGCGACTCCGCGGAACCGGACGCCTCAGCCCGTGCGGATACGGAGGCGGACCTTCGGGGACTTCGTCAAGGCGTTCTTCGCCTTCGTGGCGCTGCTCGTGCTGGTGGTGGGGGTGCCGGCCGCGCTCGCGACGATGGCGGGCTGGCCGTTGCCGAGGACGTTCGAGCCGATGGAGTGGCTCAAGGCAGACGTCTCCGTCGAGACCTTCCAGAGCATCCTGGTGTTCTTCGTCTGGCTCGCCTGGGCCCAGTTCACCGCCTGCGTGCTCGTCGAGATGAAGGCCGCGCTGTCCGGGGTCGGGGTGCCGGGGCGGGTGCCCGGGGCCGGGCCCAGTCAGCTGCTCGCGCGTCAACTCGTGGCCGCGCTGCTGCTCGTCGGCGCCGCCGCGGCGAGTTTCACGCCGGGGCTCTCGCAGTTGGGGCAGGGCGTCGAGGGGAACCAGCAGCCCACCGCCGCCACCGCCCAGCAGACGCCGGGGCTCTTCGCCCAGCAGCAGGAGCAGGCCGCCGGGACCGCCGCCGCGCTCGCCGAGCAGGCGTCCCACGCCGCCGCGCAGGCCGAGGCGGATGGCGGCACCGCACAGCAGGGCGACACGAAGTTCTACCGGATCCAGCCACCCGAGGGGCGTCACCACGACTCCCTCTGGGAGGTGGCCGAGCGGCACCTCGGGGACGGACGCCGGTACAAGGAGATCTTCGCCCTCAACAAGGACCGCACCCAGCCGGACGGTTCCAAGCTCTCCGAGGCCAGCCTCATCCGGCCCGGCTGGATCATGGAGATGCCCGGCGACGCGCGCGGCGGCGACCTCGTCGAGATGCCCGACGACGCCCCCGAGGTCTCGCCGGACGTGCAGCAGCAGATCCACGACTACGCCCGGACCGGCGACCACGCGCAAGGAGGCGGGGGAGCGGGAGCCCAGGGCGGCGGCAGCGACGCCCAGGTCTCCCTTCCCGAGCAGCGGCCCGCGCCCGTCCCGGCGGACCCGGCTCCCGCCGCCCCCACCCCCAGCGCCGGGCAGGAGCACGCCACCCCCGCCGAGGCCGGGCACTCCTTCGGCCTGCCCGAGGCCCTGCTCGCCGCCCCCCTCCTCGCCGCAGGCCTCCTCGGTGCCCTCGGGCACCGGCGCCGGCAGGCGCTGTGGCAGTCGGCGTTCGGGGCGGTCGGCGGGCGGCGCGGGATGGAGCCGCCCACGCCGGAGGGCGACGCCCAGGACGTCCAGGACGCGCTGCTCGTCGGCGCCGACCCCGAGGGCGTACGGCTGCTCGACCGGTCCCTGCGCGGGCTCGCCGCCTCCCTCGCCGCCGAGTCGCGCGCCCTGCCGGTCGTCTACGCGGCCTGGCTCAGCGCCGGCGACCTGCACCTCCAGCTCGCCCAGCCGGCCGGCAAGCCCCCGGCGCCGTGGCGGCTCGGGCAGGACCAGACGTTCTGGATGCTGACCAAGGACGACGCCGGGCGGTACGAGGACGTCGACACCGCCGCCCCCTACCCCGGCCTGGTCAGCCTCGGCACCATGGACGACTCGCGGCTGCTGCTCAACCTGGAGTCCGTCCCCGGCATCGTCTCGCTGAGCGGCGGCGAGGCCGACCGGGCGGCCGTGTTCGCCTCCGTCGCCGCCGAGCTGGCGACCAACGGATGGTCGGACCGTATGACCATCACCCTCGTCGGGTTCGGCGAGGACCTGACCCCGCTCGCCCCCAACCGGATCCGCCACCTCGACGACGTCGAGGCGCTCGTCGAGACCATGGAGGCGGAGACGCGGCAGCGGCGGGGCGCGCTGGGCGCCGCCGGGCACGACTCCGTCCTCACCGGACGCACCGGCCCGGCCCAGCACACCCGTTGGGCCCCGCAACTCGTCCTGCTCGCCGCCGAGCCGTCCGCCGAGGACGCCGTCAAGCTCGCCGAACTCGCCGCCGACGCGAGCCGCCTCGGCATCGGCTACCTCGTCGGCACCGGCAGCGGCGACCTGCCGGGCGCCGCCTGGGAGATGGAGATCACCGGCGAGGGCAAGCTGCTCGCGCCCCTGCTCGGCCTCGAACTCGACGCACAGCTCCTGCCCGCCGCCCAGCAGCGCGCGGTCGTCGAACTCTTCGTGGAGGCCGACCCGGACCGCGGCCCCGACGGGCCGGTCACCACCCCGCCGTTCCTCGTCGACATCAGCGAGCAGGGCCGGCCGGCCGTGTACGCGCGACTCGTCGGGCCGTACGAGATCATCGGCCTCGACACCCCGGACGGCGAGCGCAGCCCCCTGCTCCACGAGGCGCTCGCCCTGCTGCTCCTGCACCGCGAGGGCGTGCACCCGCGCGTGCTGTCCTCCGCGCTGTGGCCGCGCGGGGTCACCGACGACGTGCGCGAGGCGCTCCTGGACCGGCTGCGCGCCTGGCTCGGCACCGACACCGACGGCACCCCTCGCCTCGGCACCGACCGCACCGGCCGGCTCACCCTCGCCCAGTCCGTCGTCTCCGACCTGGACGTGCTGCGGTCGCTGTACCACGAGGCGACCCAGGGCAAGGGCGTCGACAGCCGGGCCGTGCGCGGGCGGCTGCTCACCGACGCGCTGGTGCTGGTGCGCGGACCGCTGCTCGCCGACCGGCCCGAGGGCCGCTACCGCTGGCTCACCCACGAGATCGTCGACGCCCAGCTTCCGCTGCTCGTCGCCGACACCGGACTCGCCCTCTCCGAGTTCCACCTGGAGAAGGGCCGCGCGGAGAAGGCCATCGAGGCGCTGAACGCCGCCCTGCGCACCGCCCCGGCAGACGAGCGGCTGTGGAACGAGCTGCTGCGCGCCACCCACGCCCTCGACGACCCCACCCGGCTCACCGCCCTCGCCGCCGACCTCATCGGCCGCAGCGGCGCCCGCGGGCTGCCGCCGCGCACCGAGGCACTGCTCGACGAACTGCTGCCGACCTGGCGCGACGCGGTCGAGGCCGCGGCCGCGGGATGAGGGACGCGTGAGCGGCCTTCCGGCGGCGGTGGTCACCGGTCCGGTGCCGGACGCGGTCGTGCTGCTGGTAGCCGTGGTGTGGGGCGCGGCGACGGGTGCGCTGCTGCCCCGCGCGGTGTACCGGTTCGCCGTCCCGGCGGGGGAGGCGTGGCACGCCCGGTGCCCCGGGGGGCATCCGCTGCGCGGGTGGCTCGGACCGGCCCGGTGCGGGCGGTGCGCCCCGCGCGGGGAGGGTGTCAGGCACGGAGGGGACGCCGGACACGGGGAGGACGCGGGGCACGGGGAGGACGCGGGGCACGGGGAGGACGCCGGGCACGGGGAGGACGCCGGACACGGGGAGGACGCCGGACACGGGGAGAACATCCCGCGCGGAGACGGGAAGAGGGCCGCCGGGACGTCGTACGGCACCGGGCCCGCCGTCCCCGCGGCCGCCACCGTGCTCGTCTGCGCCGCCCTCGCCGCTGCCACCGGGACCCGGCCCGAACTGGCCGTCTGGCTGCTGCTCGCGCCCGTCGGCGTGCTGCTGGCGGTCGTCGACTTCCGGGTGCAGCGGCTGCCCGACCCGCTCACCCTCCCCTTCGCCGGAGCCGCCCTCGCCCTGCTCGGGGTCGCCGCCCTCGTCCCCGAGCACGCGGGCACCTGGACGACCGCCCTGCTGGGCGCCCTGGCGCTCGGCGCCGGCTACTTCGTCCTGTTCCTCATCAACCCGGCCGGCATGGGCTTCGGCGACGTGAAGCTCGCCCTCGGCGCGGGGGCCGTCCTCGGCTGGTACGGCTGGCCGACCGCGATGCTCGGCACCTTCGCCGGGTTCCTGTTCGGGGCGCTGTACGGCGGTGCCCTCGTCGTCGCGCGGCGGGCGGGGCGCGGGACGGCCATCCCGTTCGGGCCGTTCCTGATCGCCGGGGCGTTCGCCGGGTTGCTGATCGGCGCGTACACGGCGTGACGCATCCGGCGTCACTGACCGGGTGCGTACCCGGCCCGACGCGTGCCGGGCCGGCGCGGGACGCACATCCGGCAGTCGTGTGACGCACTCCGGCAGCCGTCGGCGCGTACACGGGGTGACGGCCGGGCAGGTGCGACGGGGCGCCCATCGGCCTGACGTCGGGCGTCATGGGCCGCTGGCGTAGGCTGGTTCAGCCCGTCCACAACCCTTACGAACCTTACGAAAGGGACGCCCGGTGACCGAGAAGGCCGACCTTCAGCCCATCCTCGACCGTGCCGCCGCCGGTGGGCGGATCACCCCCGAAGAGGCGCTCGACCTCTACCGCGACGCCCCGCTGCACGCGCTGGGCGCCGCCGCCGACGCCGTACGCAGGCGGAAGTACGCCGACAGCGAGCACATCGCGACGTACATCATCGAGCGCAACATCAACTACACGAACGTGTGCGTGACGGCGTGCAAGTTCTGCGCCTTCTACGCCGCGCCCAAGGACACCGCCAAGGGCTGGACCCGCGACCTCGACGACATCCTGCGCCGCTGCGCCGAGACCGTCGAGCTCGGCGGCACGCAGATCATGTTCCAGGGCGGCCACCACCCGGACTACGGCGTCGAGTACTACGAGAAGCACTTCGCCGCCATCAAGAAGGAGTTCCCGCAGCTCGTCATCCACAGCCTGGGGGCGAGTGAGGTCGAGCACATGGCCCGGATCTCGAAGGTGTCGGTCGAGGAGGCCATCACCCGGATCCACGAGGCCGGGCTCGACTCCTTCGCCGGGGCCGGCGCCGAGCTGCTTCCCGAGCGCCCGCGCAAGGCCATCGCGCCGCTGAAGGAGTCCGGCGAGCGCTGGCTGGAGATCATGGAGATCGCACACGGGCTGGGTGTCGAGTCGACGTCCACCATGCTCATGGGCACCGGCGAGACCAACGCCGAGCGCATCGAGCACCTGCGCATGATCCGGGACGTGCAGGACCGCACCGGCGGCTTCCGCGCCTTCATCCCGTATACCTACCAGCCCGAGAACAACCACCTGAAGGGCCGGACGCAGGCCACCCTCTTCGAGTACCTGCGGATGATCGCCATCGCCCGCGTCTTCCTCGACAACGTGGCCCACATCCAGGGCTCGTGGCTGACCACCGGCAAGGAGGTCGGCCAGCTCTCCCTGCACTACGGCGCCGACGACCTCGGCTCGATCATGCTGGAGGAGAACGTCGTCTCGTCGGCCGGTGCCAAGCACCGCTCCAACCGGCTGGAGATCATCGACCTCATCCGCCGCGCCGGACGGGTGCCCGCCCAGCGGTCGACCACGTACGAGCACCTCGTCGTGCACGACGACCCGGCGAACGACCCCGTCGACGACCGCGTGGCCTCCCACATCTCCTCCACGGCGATCGAGGGCGGCACGGCCCACCCGGAGCTGAAGCTCCTCGCCTCCAACTAGGATCCGCGTGCCGACACTTCACGCCGCCGATCTGCTGGTGACGGGGGATCTGCGGCCGTCCGTACCCCAGGGTGCGGTGCTCGTCGACGGACGGACGGTCGCGGCCGTCGGCCCGTACGAGGAACTGGCGGACGCCCATCCCACGGCCCGGGTACGACGCTGGCCCGGACTGCTCACCCCCGGCTTCCTGAACCCGTACGGCCCCGAACTGCTGGAGCACGCCTACCATCCCGACCCGCGCGAGGCCGACGAGCTGGGTACCGAACCACTCGTCGGCGCGGCGCTCGCGGCGCTGCCGATGACCGACGCCCGCTGGGGCGCGAGCGCGCGGCGCGGGGTGCAGCGGATGCTGGCGCACGGGACCGTCGCCGTCGCCGGGGAACTGCGCCGGCCCGCCGTGGTGGACGCGGTGCGCCGGGCCGGGCTGAGCGTGGAACCGAGGCCGGCCGGAGCTGCCGGAAGAGCCGCTGCGGGGACATGTCCCGGGACCGTTCCGGAAGGGTCGGCGGCTCCTGACGGCGGGCCGGGCCTCGATCCACTGGTCGGCGGTCGAGGGCTGACGGAGGCGCTTGTGGCCCCGTTCCCGGGCCCGGGTGCGGCGGCGACGTTCGCCGTGTTCGACGTCCCCGACGAGGCCGCGCTGAGCGAACGAGGAGCCGCCACGTGCGTGGCGACGGTCCTGAGCGGACGGCTGGTGCACCGGCGCCGGTAGACCGGCCTGCTGCCCGGCACTCCGGGGGGTCCGGGGCCGCGGCGGGGCCGTCCTGCCACAATGGGCCCGTGACCCGCGCATCCCTGAACAAGCAGCCGCACGAAGTCGCCTCGATGTTCGACCACGTCGCGGAACGGTACGACCTGACCAACGACGTGCTGTCGCTCGGTCAGGACCGGATCTGGCGCAAGGAGGTGGCGAAGGCGGTCGACGCGCGCCCCGCGGAGAAGGTCCTGGACCTGGCGGCCGGTACGGGGACGTCCTCGCTGCCCTTCGCACAGGCCGGTGCCTACGTCGTCCCCTGCGACTTCTCCCTCGGCATGCTCCAGGTCGGCAAGCAGCGCCGGAACTGGCTGCCGTACACCGCCGGCGACGCGACCCGGCTGCCCTTCAAGGACGACGTCTTCGACGCCGTCACCATCTCCTTCGGGCTGCGCAACGTCCAGGACACGGACGCGGCGCTGCGCGAGATGCACCGGGTGACCCGGCCCGGCGGGCGCATCCTCATCTGCGAGTTCTCGCACCCCACCTGGACGCCGTTCCGCACCGTGTACACCGAGTACCTGATGCGCGCGCTGCCGCCGGTGGCCCGCGCGGTGTCGTCCAACCCCGACGCGTACGTCTACCTCGCCGAGTCCATCCGGGACTGGCCCGACCAGCCTGCCCTGGCCGGGCGACTGCGGGGCGCCGGCTGGACGAAGGTGGCCTGGCGCAACCTCACGGGCGGCGTGGTCGCGCTGCACCGGGGCCACAAGGCGGGCTGAGGCGGAGCGGGCCGGGAAGAGGCAGGGCCGGGGCCGGGGAAAGCGGCCCCGACCGGTCAGGACGAGCCGGGGAAGGACCTGACCGGTCAGGGCGGGCCGAGGAGCGCCGTCGCCGCGCGGGGTGCGGCCGGGCAAGGGGCACCCGGTTCGTCCAGTTCCCGCCGGAGGCCGCCGCCGGGAGGCGCCGGTCCGCGCGGCTCACGCACTCCTCCGCCGCCGTCCCCCTCCCCGAAGTCGAACCACACGTGCACCGCGGAGTCCCGCGGCACCTCGGTGCCGGGCTGCGGATACTGGCGTACGACGTATTCGACGACGGTCAGGTGGAAGTCCGGCCGGTCCGGCGCCTCGAGGGACAGGCCGCGCGTACGAGCCGACTCGCGCGCGTCCACGGCCATCAGGCCGACCAGGCGCGGAACGCGCACCTCGGATGTCCTGGGTTGTATACGCACGGATGTCACCCCCAGCGGTCCCGGCAGCGTAGGCATGACCACGCACCGGAAGGAAGCATTCCGTGGCTTACTGTGACAATCAGTCACATGAAGTGACTGAAGTGAGAGTTACCGGTTCCGCTTTCAGAGAGTCAACCGGTAGCAGTGGCCCTCCCGGTGCGAGGCCGGGATCGGGAACGTCTCGGCGAGACGCATCCCGAGCCGCCGGGTGACCGCCGTCGAGCGGGTGTTGCGGGCGTCGACCATCGCGACCACGTCCCGCACGCCGGTGGCACGCACCCGTTCCAGCGTCTGGTGCGCCGCGGCGGTGACGTATCCCTTGCCCCAGTGCTCCCGGCCCAGGCGCCAGCCGATCTCGATCTCGCCCGTCGGACCCCAGTCCCGCTCCCAGGGCTGGGCGCCCGTGAAACCGATGACGCGGTCCGCCCCGTCGACCATGGTCCACAGGCAGAAGCCGAGTTCGGCGTCGTGCCGCCGCTGGCGGGCGGTGAGCTCCTCGTAGACCGACAACTCCGCGGCCCTGCCGCCGTGGAACTCCATGACGTCCGGATCGGCGAAGATCCGGTGCCAGGCGAAGGCGTCCTCGTGAGTGGGTACGCGAAGCCGTACAGCGGGCAGAGCTCGGTGCATTGAGGCAGCCCTTCAGCCGGGTGATCAATTGTCCTGCATAGACTGCCCGTGTCCAGTGCCCGTCGGCACGCAGATTTCGAACTTGGGGAGATCCCGCCGTGACCGAGCCCCTCTCCGACAACACCGCCGATGTGATCGTCGTGGGCGCGGGGCCCGCCGGCTCCGCCACCGCGTACCACCTGGCCAGGTCCGGTCTCGACGTGCTCCTGCTGGAGAAGACCGCGTTCCCGCGGGAGAAGGTCTGCGGCGACGGCCTCACCCCGCGCGCCACCAAGCAGCTCGTGTCGATGGGCATCGACATCTCCGAGGAGGCGGGCTGGCTGCGCAACAAGGGCCTGCGCATCATCGGCGGTGGAGTCCGCCTCCAGCTCGACTGGCCGGAACTCGCCTCCTTCCCCGACTACGGCCTGGTCCGCAAGCGGGACGACTTCGACGAACAGCTCGCCCGGCAGGCCCAGAAGGCCGGCGCGCGCCTGTACGAGCGCTGCAACGTGGGCGCGCCGATCATCGACGACCGCACCGGCCGCATCACCGGTGTGAAGGCCAAGCTCGGCGAGGAGAAGCGGGAGGTCACCTTCCACGCCCCGCTGGTGGTGGCTGCCGACGGCAACTCCACGCGGCTGTCCCTGGCCATGGGCCTGCACCGCCGCGAGGACCGCCCGATGGGCGTCGCGGTCCGCACGTACTTCACCTCGCCGCGCCACGACGACGACTACCTGGAGTCCTGGCTGGAGCTGTGGGACCGCCGCGGCCCGCAGGACCGGCTGCTGCCCGGCTACGGCTGGATCTTCGGCATGGGCGACGGGACGAGCAACGTCGGCCTCGGCGTGCTCAACACCTCGGACTCCTTCAAGGAACTGGACTGGCGCGAGGTCCTGAAGGCCTGGTGCGCGTCGCTGCCCGAGGACTGGGGCTACACCCCGGACAACATGACCGGCCCGATCCGCGGCGCCGCGCTCCCGATGGCCTTCAACCGCCAGCCGCACTACACGCGCGGGCTGCTGCTCGTGGGTGACGCGGGCGGCCTGGTGAACCCGTTCAACGGCGAGGGCATCGCCTACGCCATGGAATCCGGGCAGATCGCCGCCGAGGTCATCGTCCAGGCGCACGCGCGGGCGACGCCGGCCCAGCGGGAGATCGCCCTCCAGCGCTACCCGCGCGTCCTGAAGGACACCTACGGCGGCTACTACACGCTCGGCCGCGCGTTCGTGAAGCTCATCGGCAACCCGAAGATCATGCAGATCGCCGCCCAGCGCGGGCTGACGCACCCGATGCTGATGAAGTTCACCCTGAAGCTGCTCGCCAACCTGACGGACCCCACGGGCGGCGACGCGATGGACCGCGTCATCAACGGCCTGAGCAAGGTGGCGCCGAAGGCGTGACGCGTCCCGCGCCTCCCCGTCTCCGCGTCCCGTCGTACGCGGAGACGGGGACGCGGGAGGCGTGAGGGGTGCTGTGGGCGGCCGGGGCCGGATGGATGGGCTCGCGGCCGCCGACGCGTGTCCGGGGCGCCGTGAAGGCCCGCCACGCGGCCGTGCGCGGCCCGGCCGGCGCACACCGCCCCGTCGATCCCCGCGAAACGGCCGACAATTCGGGCATGCGGGTGATCCCGGCCGACCGGAGGGGCCGGACGGAGCGAGGGGAGCACGCGAGCGGACGGCGTGCGAGGGGAACGCATAAGCAGGGACGCGTGAGCGTGGACGGAGAGAGCCGCTGCCCGCGAGTGGCAGCGGTTCCCGAGCGCAGCCGGCCCGTGCGGGCCCGGCCCGCACGGGCCGGATCCGTGCCGACCGAGCCCGGCGACCCGGGCCGCCAGGGGTCCGGGTCGCCGTCCGGGTTCGTGCGGACGCCGCTCAGAGCACGCGCACGGCACCCGACGCGGGGTAGCCGGAGAGGTCCTGGATGACGACGCCCTTGGACGGGTTGGCGGCGTCCAGGTACTGGCCGTTACCGATGTAGACACCCGTGTGGTACGCCGAACCCTTGCCGCCCCAGTACAGGATGTCGCCGACCTGGAGGTTGGACAGCGAGACGTCGGTGCCGACCGTCGACTGGTCCTGGGAGACGCGCGGGAGGTCGACGCCGACCTGCTTGAACGCGGCCTGCACCAGGCTGGAGCAGTCCCAGGCGTTGGGGCCCGTGGCGCCCATGACGTAGGCGTCGCCCACCTGGGCCTTGAGGAAGGAGATCACCGTCGCGACGCTGCCACTGGCGGGCGCGGAGACGGTGGCCGTGGAGGCCATCGTGCTCGTGGTGGCGCCCGAGTCGGCGGTGAGGGTGGCGCGCTCGGCGTCGCGCGTGGCGCGCTCGGCGGCGGCCCTGCGGGCCTCCTCGGCGGCCTTCTTCTTCGCCTCGGCCTTCTCCTTGGCCTCGGCGAGGTCCGCCTTGGCCACCTTGGCGGCCTTGGCGGCGGCGGCGTCACGCTCGGCCTGCAGCTGGTAGTTCGCGGCGGCCTGCTGGGTGGCCTCCGCGGACTGGGCTACCTGAGTGGACAGGTCGGCCGTCAGAGTGGGCAGCTCGAGGGTCTGGGTCACCGGCTCGGCGGCGACCGCCGAGGCCGACGCCCCGGCCACTGCCAGAGTGCCGAGGACGCCACCGGCCACTCCGGCCCGCATCGCCATCGTGGTCTGCGCGGTGCGGCGGGGTTTCCGGTGGCTTCGTATGTGAGCGGTGTGGGACATGGGAACAACCGGTACCAGGGGCTCCTTCATAACCACAAGAAACGTGTGCTGCGCCACAATTGTTCAATCGTGGCGCCGAATCCCGGGCGTGTCGCTCTTTATTGACGCCGTAACGGACATTGCGGGCGCGGCGTAATGGGCCCGTGATCACGGTCTTTCCTCTTTATGTCTGAATTGCCCTGCACCTACCATCGGTTGAAACGATTGGCCAAGCCCTCTTCTCGCGCCCCGCGGTGGATGTGGCGGAGGTCACGGAACGGTCACCCCTGTCGTCGCGTCCGGTGTGCGAGCGACGGACGGATTGCGGACGGATTGTGGCGGGGGGGGTGGTCGGATCACGGCGTGCGCCGCGACCGGGCCGCGACCGGGGCGGCCCTTGGGTCGAGTCCGGGTGGGTCCCTGAGGCGGGTCCCTGAGGCGGGTCCGGGACACGCTTCGAACCGGGTTCGGGGCGAGCGCGATCGCGTCCGGTGCGCCGCCGGGTGCGCGGCCCCGCCTCTGGCTCTGGCCCCGGCCCGGCCCCGGCTCCGGCTCCGGCCCCGGCCTGGCTCTGGCTCCGGCTCCGGCCCGGTCCCGGCTCCGGCTCTGGCCCTGCCCCTGGCCCCGGCCCCGGCCGGGCCCGCGGCGGGCCCGCGGTGTCCGGACTTCGTGAACGCGTGCACACGTCCACATCGCGCCCCACATCCCCCCGATGTGTGAACGCGTCCTCTAGCAAGCGATCGCGCCCCACGCCAATTTGCATGCAGAGGAACCCTCTTGATATTGAGACGCCTGCTCTGACCTGCACAGACTCGGTAGAATGTCACTACTGGTGATCGCACGGACGCTTCGCGTGCGAAGATCACCGCTTCTCCACCTTCATGATCGTTCGTCAGGTGGTGGAGATCACAAAGCTTGTGCAATACCCCGTGTCGCAGATCACAGACCGACGGGCATAGGATGCGGAGCGGTTGGGCTTGTGACCTGCTTCACATGTTCTCGATCTTCGCCGGGGCAGGCGTGGTTCGCGGGACGCGTGGGGCGCAAGTGAGCCCGGCTCGCCAGCAGTCAGTGCCGACTGAGAGGAGCGAGGAGCGGTGAACGCGTATGCGCCCATCCTCGTACTGGGAGCCCTCGGGGCAGGCTTTGCGATCTTCTCCGTGGTCATGGCCACGCTGATCGGTCCGAAGCGGTACAACCGCGCCAGGCTCGAGGCCTACGAGTGCGGTATCGAACCGACCCCCACGCCGGCCGGCGGCGGGCGCTTCCCCATCAAGTACTACCTGACGGCGATGCTCTTCATCGTCTTCGACATCGAGATCGTCTTCCTTTATCCCTGGGCCGTCACCTTCGACGCCCTGGGGATTTTCGGGCTCGTGGAGATGTTGCTCTTCGTGCTCACCGTCTTCGTCGCCTACGCGTACGTATGGCGGCGCGGCGGCCTGGAATGGGACTGAGGGGCTTCTGACCATGGGACTCGAAGAAAAGCTGCCGAGCGGATTCCTGCTGACCACCGTCGAGCAGGCCGCGGGCTGGGTGCGCAAGTCGTCCATGTTCCCGGCCACGTTCGGACTCGCCTGCTGTGCCATCGAGATGATGACCACCGGCGCCGGCCGCTACGACCTGGCGCGCTTCGGCATGGAGGTCTTCCGCGGCTCACCGCGGCAGGCGGACCTGATGATCGTGGCCGGCCGGGTCAGCCAGAAGATGGCGCCGGTGCTGCGACAGGTCTACGACCAGATGCCGAACCCCAAGTGGGTGATCTCCATGGGGGTCTGCGCCTCGTCGGGCGGCATGTTCAACAACTACGCGATCGTCCAGGGCGTCGACCACATCGTCCCGGTCGACATCTACCTGCCGGGCTGCCCGCCCCGGCCCGAGATGCTGCTGGACGCCATCCTCAAGCTCCATCAGAAGATCCAGAGCTCCAAGCTCGGCGTGAACGCCGAGGAGGCGGCCCGCGAGGCGGAGGAGGCGGCGCTCAAGGCCCTGCCCACCATCGAGATGAAGGGGCTGCTGCGATGAGCGACGCGAACGACACCGCGGGCGGCGGCGTGAACCCCGAGAAGGACCTCTCCGCCGAGAACCTCCCCGGCCAGCGGGGTGAGGGCGGTGAGGAGATCCGCGTCCAGCGCGGCATGTTCGGCGCCGGCAACGGCGGCGACACCTCCGGTTACGACGGCCTGGTCCGCTCGATCAGGTTCCCGGGAGCGTCGAGCCGCCCCTACGGCGGTCCACGCGGCGGAGCCGCATATGGATACTTCGACGAGGTCGCCGACGAACTGGAGGGCGCGCTGGAGGAGCAGGACCTGCTCCCCGAGAACGTCATCGAGAAGACGGTCGTCGACCGCGGCGAACTCACCTTCCACATCGAGCGCGAACACCTGGTCCGGGTCGCGACGACCCTGCGCGACGATCCCGCGCTCCGCTTCGAACTGTGCACCGGCGTCAGCGGCGTGCACTACCCGAACGACAAGGGCCGCGAGCTGCACGCCGTGTACCACCTGCGGTCGATCACCCACAACCGGCTGATCCGCCTGGAAGTCAGCGCTCCCGACAGCGACCCGCGCATCCCGTCGCTGGTCTCCGTCTACCCGACGAACGACTGGCACGAGCGCGAGACGTACGACTTCTTCGGCATCGTCTTCGACGGTCACCCGGCCCTGACGCGGATCCTGATGCCGGACGACTGGCAGGGCCATCCGCAGCGCAAGGACTATCCCCTCGGCGGCATTCCCGTCGAGTACAAGGGCGCCCGGATCCCGGCTCCGGACCAGCGGAGGTCGTACTCATGAGCACGTCGAACGCATCCGCGACATCCGCGACATCCGCGGCCTCCGCCGCCTCGGCACGCGAGACCACGGAAGGCACCGTCTACACCGTCACCGGCGGCGACTGGGACGAGGTCGTCGAGACGGCGCAGCGCAGTGACGACGAACGCATCATCGTCAACATGGGCCCCCAGCACCCGTCCACGCACGGCGTGCTCCGGCTGATCCTGGAGATCGACGGCGAGACGGTCTCCGAGGCCCGCTGCGGCATCGGCTACCTCCACACCGGCATCGAGAAGAACCTCGAGTACCGGACCTGGACCCAGGGCACCACGTTCGTGACGCGCATGGACTACCTGACGCCGTTCTTCAACGAGACGGCGTACTGCCTCGGCGTCGAGAAGCTCCTCGGCATCGAGGAGCAGATCCCCGACCGCGCCTCGGTCATCCGGGTGCTCCTGATGGAGCTGAACCGGCTCTCCTCCCACCTGGTGTGCATCGCCACCGGAGGCATGGAACTCGGCGCCACCACGATCATGATCTACGGATTCCGTGATCGTGAACTCATTCTCGACGCCTTCGAGCTCATCACCGGCCTGCGGATGAACCACGCGTACATCCGCCCCGGCGGACTCGCCCAGGACCTGCCGCCCGGCGCGGTGGACCAGATCCGCGAGCTGGTGAAGAAGCTGCGCAAGAACCTCCCGGAGTACGACGCGCTCGCCACCGGGAACCCCATCTTCAAGGCCCGTATGCAGGACGTCGGCTATCTGGACCTGGCCGGCTGCATGGCCCTCGGGGCGACCGGCCCGATCCTGCGCTCCACCGGCCTGCCGCACGACCTGCGCAAGACGCAGCCGTACTGCGGGTACGAGACGTACGACTTCGAGATCCCCACCGCGGACACCTGCGACTCCTACGGCCGCTTCCTGGTCCGGCTGGAGGAGATGCGCCAGTCGCTGCGCATCGTCGAGCAGTGCCTGGACCGGCTCCAGCCCGGACCGGTCATGGTCGCCGACAAGAAGATCGCCTGGCCCGCCCAGCTCGCCATGGGCCCGGACGGACTGGGCAACTCCCTCGACCACATCAAGAAGATCATGGGCACCTCCATGGAGGCCCTGATCCACCACTTCAAGCTGGTCACCGAGGGCTTCCGGGTACCGCCGGGACAGACGTACGCGGCGGTCGAGTCGCCCAAGGGCGAGCTCGGGGTGCATGTCGTCTCCGACGGAGGCACCCGCCCCTTCCGGGTCCACTTCCGCGACCCGTCCTTCACCAACCTGCAGGCCATGGCGGCGATGTGCGAGGGCGGCCAGGTCGCCGACGTCATCGTCGCCGTCGCATCCATCGACCCCGTGATGGGAGGCGTCGACCGGTGACCACCACACCTTCGGACCGCGGCGTCAGCCTGGGCATGCCCCAACTGCCCGCGCCCGCCTACCCGGACGACGTCCGGGCCCGGCTGGAGACCGACGCGCGCGAGGTCATCGCCCGCTACCCGGACTCCCGGTCCGCTCTCCTGCCGCTGCTGCACCTCGTGCAGGCGGAGGAGGGCCACGTCACGCGCACCGGGATGCGGTTCTGCGCGGACGTGCTCGGCCTGACCACGGCCGAGGTCACCGCCGTCGCCACCTTCTACTCCATGTACCGGCGCCGGCCGAGCGGCGACTACCAGGTCGGGGTGTGCACCAACACCCTGTGCGCCGTCATGGGCGGCGACGCCATCTTCGAGGAGCTCCAGGAGCACCTGGGCGTCGGCAACGGCGAGACCACCGACGACGGCAAGGTCACCCTCGAGCACATCGAGTGCAACGCGGCCTGCGACTTCGCGCCCGTCGTGATGGTCAACTGGGAGTTCTTCGACAACCAGGACCCGCAGAGCGCCAAGCGCCTCGTCGACGACCTGCGGGCCGGCCGCCCGGTGTCGCCCACGCGCGGGGCGCCCCTGTGCACGTTCAAGGAGACCGCCCGGATCCTGGCCGGCTTCCCCGACGAGCGGGACGGTGCCGTCGACGCCACGGGAAGCGCGGGACCCGCCTCCCTGGCCGGCCTGAAGCTGGCCAAGGGGGAGACCGCCCCCGCGCGCGTGGTGCACCCGCGCGGTGAGGCGCCCCAGGACACCCCGCCGCACGACCCGTCACCGGCGGAGCACCTCAGCTCGCACGACGCGCCGCAGGACACGGCGGCCTCCGATCCGGCCCACCCGTCGCCCACCACCCGTGACGGAGAGGCTTCGCCCCGCCCCTCCGGTTCGGCCGGACCCACCGCTGAGGAGGGGGAGTGATGACCTTGGCACCCGAACTCAAGGACACCGGCCCGGAGAAGCTGCTCGCACCCGTGCTGTCGGCCTTCTGGGACGAGGACAAGTCCTGGACACTGGACGTCTACAAGAGGCACGAGGGGTACGAGGGGCTCCACAAGGCGCTCGCCATGTCACCGGACGACGTCATCGCGTACGTCAAGGAGTCCGGTCTGCGGGGGCGTGGAGGCGCCGGCTTCCCGACGGGAATGAAATGGCAGTTCATTCCCCAGGGAGATGGAAAACCACACTATCTAGTGGTCAACGCCGACGAGTCGGAGCCCGGAACGTGCAAGGACATTCCGCTTCTCTTCGCGAACCCGCATAGCCTCATCGAGGGCATTGTCATCGCCTGTTACGCCATCAGGTCGTCCCATGCCTTCATTTATCTGCGTGGTGAAGTCGTTCCCGTGCTGCGGCGGTTGCACGAGGCCGTGCGCGAGGCCTACGCGGCGGGTCTCCTCGGCGAGAACGTGCTGGGCAGCGGACTCGACCTCGAACTCACCGTGCACGCGGGCGCCGGCGCGTACATCTGCGGTGAGGAGACCGCACTGCTCGACTCGCTCGAAGGCCGCCGTGGTCAACCGCGGCTCCGTCCCCCCTTTCCTGCCGTCGCGGGCCTCTACGCGTGCCCGACTGTGGTGAACAACGTCGAGTCGATCGCATCGGTTCCCGCCATCATGAACCGGGGCAAGGAATGGTTCCGCTCGATGGGCAGCGAGAAGTCGCCCGGCTTCACTCTCTATTCCCTCAGCGGCCACGTCGCACGCCCCGGTCAGTACGAGGCGCCGATGGGCATCACACTGCGCCAGCTGCTCGACATGAGCGGTGGCATGCGGCCGGGGCACCGCCTGAAGTTCTGGACGCCGGGCGGCTCCTCGACGCCGATGTTCACCGACGAGCACCTCGACGTCCCCCTCGACTACGAGGGAGTGGGCGCCGCCGGTTCCATGCTCGGCACCAAGGCCCTCCAGTGCTTCGACGAGACGACGTGCGTCGTACGGGCCGTCACCCGCTGGACCGAGTTCTACGCCCACGAGTCCTGCGGCAAGTGCACGCCCTGCCGCGAAGGCACGTACTGGCTGGTGCAGCTGATGCGCGACATCGAGGCCGGCAAGGGCCGGATGTCCGACCTCGACAAGCTGAACGACATCGCCGACAACATCAACGGCAAGGCGTTCTGCGCCCTCGGCGACGGCGCCGCCTCGCCGATCTTCTCCTCGCTCAAGTACTTCCGTGAGGAGTACGAGCAGCACATCACGGGCCGGGGCTGCCCCTTCGATCCCGCGAGGTCGACGGCCTGGGCCGACCGCACGGAGGTGCACGCATGACCGTGACCACCAACGCTCCTTCGGGAGGGGGAGAGGCGGCGGTCCCGCCGGAGGACCTCGTCACGCTGACGATCGACGGCGTCGAGATCAGCGTGCCCAAGGGCACCCTGGTCATCCGGGCCGCCGAACAGCTCGGCATCGAGATCCCCCGGTTCTGCGACCACCCGCTCCTCGACCCGGCCGGCGCCTGCCGCCAGTGCATCGTCGAGGTCGAGGGCCAGCGCAAGCCCATGGCCTCCTGCACCATCACCTGCACCGACGGGATGGTGGTGCGGACCCAGCTCACCTCGCCCGTCGCCGAGAAGGCCCAGCAGGGGGTGATGGAGCTGCTGCTCATCAACCACCCGCTGGACTGCCCGGTCTGCGACAAGGGTGGCGAGTGCCCGCTGCAGAACCAGGCGATGTCGCACGGCAACCCCGAGTCCCGCTTCGACGGCAAGAAGCGGACCTACGAGAAGCCCGTCCCGATCTCCACGCAGGTGCTGCTGGACCGCGAGCGGTGCGTGCTGTGCGCCCGCTGCACCCGGTTCTCGAACCAGATCGCGGGCGACCCGATGATCGAGATGGTCGAGCGGGGCGCGCTCCAGCAGATCGGTACCGGCGAAGGCGACCCCTTCGAGTCGTACTTCTCCGGCAACACCATCCAGATCTGTCCGGTCGGCGCGCTCACCTCGGCGGCCTACCGGTTCCGCTCCCGCCCCTTCGACCTGGTCTCCTCGCCGTCGGTGTGCGAGCACTGCGCCGGCGGCTGCGCCACGCGCACCGACCACCGGCGCGGCAAGGTCATGCGGCGGCTCGCCGCCCACGACCCCGAGGTCAACGAGGAGTGGATGTGCGACAAGGGCCGCTTCGGGTTCCGGTACGCACAGCAGCGGGACCGGCTGCAGACCCCGCTCGTCCGCAACGCCGAGGGTGAGCTGGAGCGCGCCTCCTGGCCCGACGCACTGCAGATCGCGGCCCAGGGCCTGCTGGCCTCCCGCGGCCGCACCGGCGTCCTGACCGGCGGCCGGCTCACCGTCGAGGACGCCTACGCGTACAGCAAGTTCGCGCGCGTGGCCCTGGACACCAACGACATCGACTTCCGCGCGCGCGTGCACAGCGCCGAGGAGGCCGACTTCCTCGCCGCGCGGGTCGCGGGCCGCGGACGTGACCTCGGGGGCGCGTCCGGTACGGACTCCGGGAACGGTGTCACGTACTCCTCGCTGGAGAAGGCGCCCGCCGTCCTGCTGGTCGGGTTCGAGGCCGAGGAGGAGGCGCCCGGCGTCTTCCTGCGGCTGCGCAAGGCATGGCGTACGCACGGGCAGCGGACCTTCTCGCTGGCCACGCACGCCACGCGCGGACTGGAGAAGGCCGGCGGCACGCTGCTGCCGGCGGCTCCCGGCACCGAGACCGAATGGCTCGACGCGCTCGCGAGCGGGGTCGGCCTGGAAGGCGACGGGGCCAGAGCCGCCGAAGCGCTGCGGGCCGAGGGCGCGGTGATCGTCGTCGGCGAGCGGATCGCCGCCGTCGAGGGCGGCCCGACCGCCGCCGTGCGGATCGCCACCGCGACCGGTGCCCGGCTGGTGTGGATCCCCCGGCGCGCCGGGGAGCGGGGCGCCGTCGAAGCGGGCGCGCTGCCGTCGCTGCTGCCGGGCGGGCGCCCGGCCACCGACCCGCGCGCGCGGGAGGAGGTCGCCGCCGTCTGGGGCGTCGCCGCCCTGCCGCACCGCTACGGCCGCGACACCCGCGAGATCGTCGAGGCCGCGGCGACCGGCGAGCTGCAGGCGCTGCTGGTCGCCGGCGTCGAGGTCGCCGACCTGCCCGACCCCGCACGCGCGCGCACGGCACTCGCCGAGGCCGGGTTCGTGGTCTCGCTGGAGCTGCGGCCCAGCGAGGTCACCGAACTCGCCGACGTGGTGCTGCCGGTAGCGGCCGTCGTCGAGAAGGCCGGTGCCTTCCTCAACTGGGAAGGCAGGGTCCGGCCCTTCGAGTCGGCGCTCAAGCCCGACCAGATGACCCGCACCCTCCCGCCGACCGACGCGCGCGTGCTGCAGATGCTGGCCGACGCCATGGACGTGCACCTGGGCCTGCCGGACCTGCGCACCACCCGCGCGGAGCTCGAACGGCTCGGCGCCTGGGACGGCCCGCGGGCCACCGAACCGCTGGAGACCGCGGGCGCGCTGCCCCGGCCGGCCGCCGGGGAGGCGGTGCTCGCAGGGCATCGCCTGCTCCTTGACCAGGGGCTCCTGCAACAGGGCGACGAGGCGCTCGCCGGCACCCGGCACGCCGCGCACGCGCGCCTGTCGGCCGCCACGGCCGCCGAGGTCGGCGTCAAGGACGGCGACCCGATCGCCGTGACCGGCCCCGCGGGGACGGTCGAACTGACCCTGAGCGTCACCGAGATGCCCGACCGCGTGGTGTGGCTCCCGCTGAACTCCGCCGGCGGCGGTGTCGCCTCCGACACCGGGGCGCTGCCCGGCTCCCTCGTCCGAATCGGCCCGGCGGGAATCGCCGGCGAGGCACTCAAGGAGGTGGAGGCATGAGCCTGTACTTCGCTGCTGAAGACCTCTCGATGTTCGGCCGCGACCCCTGGTGGCTGGTCGGCGTCAAGGCGGTGTTCTGCTTCGCCTTCCTCATGGTGACGGTGCTGATCGCCATCGTGATGGAACGCAAGATCGTCGCCTGGATGCAGCTGCGCATCGGCCCCAACCGGAACGGCCCCTGGGGCATGCTCCAGTCGCTCGCCGACGGTGTGAAACTGATGCTCAAGGAAGACCTCGTCGTCAAACGCGCCGACAAGGCGGTGTACATCCTCGCGCCGATCGTCGCGGCCGTCCCGGCCTTCATGGCGATCGCGGTGATCCCCTTCGGGCCGTCCGGCAACGAGATCTCGATCTTCGGCCAGCGGACCACGATGCAGCTCACCGACCTGCCGATCGCGCTGCTCTACATCCTCGCGGTCGCCTCCATCGGCATCTACGGCATCGTCCTCGCCGGCTGGAGCTCCGGATCCACGTACCCGCTGCTGGGCGGGTTGCGCTCGTGCGCACAGATGATCTCCTACGAGATCGCCATGGGCGCCGCCTTCGCCTCCGTGTTCCTCTACTCGGGGTCGATGTCGACGTCGGCGATCGTCGAGCAGCAGGCCGACCGCTGGTACATCCTGCTGCTGCCGGTCTCCTTCATCATCTACATCGTGACGATGGTCGGCGAGACCAACCGCGCCCCCTTCGACATGCCCGAGTCCGAGGGCGATCTGGTCGGCGGCTTCAACACCGAGTACTCGTCGATCAAGTTCGCGATGTTCATGCTCGCCGAGTACATCAACATGGTGACCGTCTCCGCCGTCGCCGTCACCCTCTTCCTGGGCGGCTGGCGTGCTCCATGGCCGGTCAGCACCTTCTGGGAGGGCGCGAACCACGGCTGGTGGCCGATGCTCTGGTTCATCGTCAAGGTCCAGCTGCTGCTGTTCATGTTCGTCTGGCTGCGCGGCACGCTCCCGCGTGTGCGGTACGACCAGCTGATGAAGCTCGGCTGGAAGGTCCTCATCCCGGTCTCCCTGGTGTGGCTGATGGCCGTCGCCACGGTGCGGGCCCTGAAGAACGAGAACTACGGCTTCGCGGACATCGCCCTCTACATCGCCGCCGGGGTCCTCGCCCTGCTGCTGGTGTCCTTCGTCGCCGACATGTTCCGGGCGAAGGGCAAGGAGGCCGAAGGTGCCGGGGGACCGGGCGCGGAGCCGGCCGCCTTCGACCCGATGGCAGGCGGATTCCCCGTACCGCCGCTGCCCGGACAGGAACTTCCGCCGGTGCCGCGACGCCGCTCGCGCCAGGAGCGGGAGCTCATTGTCAGTGGCGGGCCCGATACTCACAGTGACGGACCTCAGGATGGAAAGGAGGCGTCCGGTGGCTGAGGAACCCAAGGAGACCAAGCCCGGTTTCCAGAACCCCGTGGCCGGCTTCGGTGTGACCTTCAAGGCCATGTTCAAGAAGCGGCTGACCGAGCAGTACCCGGAGCAGCAGAAGACCACGGCCCCGCGCTTCCACGGACGGCACCAGCTCAACCGCCATCCGGACGGCCTGGAGAAGTGCGTCGGCTGCGAGCTGTGCGCCTGGGCCTGCCCCGCCGACGCGATCTACGTCGAGGGCGCGGACAACACCGAGGAGGAGCGCTACTCACCCGGCGAGCGGTACGGCCGCGTCTACCAGATCAACTACGCCCGCTGCATCCTGTGCGGCCTGTGCATCGAGGCGTGCCCCACGCGCGCGCTGACGATGACCAACGAGTTCGAACTGGCCGACTCCAGCCGCGCCAACCTCATCTACACCAAGGAGCAGCTGCTCGCCGGTCTCGAGGAGGGCATGGTCGACAGTCCGCACGCCATGTACCCGGGCACCGACGAACAGGACTACTACCGGGGCCTGGTGACCGAGGCCGCCCCCGGCACGGAGCGGCAGACCGCCGTCTCCGAGGGGGAGGGCGGCCCGCAGGAAGCCGACTCGACCTTCGGCGAGGACGAACCGGCCTCGGAGAAGGTGGTGCGGGGATGACCGAGTACCTCGCCGCCTACTCCACCTCCACCGGAGAGGCCGTCCAATTCTGGATCCTCGGCACCGTCGCTGTGATCGGCGCCCTGGGCACGATCCTGATGCGGCGGGCCGTGCACAGCGCGCTCTTCCTGGCCGGAACCATGATCGTTCTGGCGGTGTTCTACCTCGCCAACGGCGCCTACTTCCTGGGCGTCGTCCAGATCATCGTCTACACCGGCGCGATCATGATGCTGTTCCTGTTCGTGGTGATGCTGATCGGTGTCACCGCGGCGGACTCCCTGAAGGAGACGATCAAGGGCCAGCGCTGGCTCGCCCTCCTGTGCGGGCTGGGCTTCGGCATCCTGCTCGTCGGCGGCATCGGCAATGCCGCGCTCACCGATTTCGACGGCCTCGGCCGGGCGAACGCGAACGGCAACGTGGAGGGCCTCGCCGCCCTCCTCTTCACCAGGTACGTCTTCGCCTTCGAGATCACCGGCGCCCTGCTCATCACGGCCGTCGTCGGCGCCATGGTGCTCACCCACCGCGAGCGCACCGAACGTGCCCTGACCCAGCGGGAGATGGCCGAACAGCGCGTCCGCGAGGGCAAGCAGCTCCCGCCGCTGCCGGCCCCGGGCGTGTACGCCCGGCACAACGCGGTGGACATCCCGGGCCTGCTGCCCGACGGTACGACGTCCGACCTCACCGTCAGCAGCACGCTGCGCGACCGCGGCCAGATCCGGGACGTGTCCCAGGAGGCACTCAGCGACCTGCGGGCGCTGGAGCAGCACTCCGAGGAGCGGCTCGAGCGCACGGCGATCGAGCCGACGACGCCGAAGCGGACCGAGGAGGCATCGAAGTGAACCCGGTCAACTACCTCTATCTCGCAGCCCTGTTGTTCACGATCGGCGCCACCGGTGTCCTCATCCGGCGCAACGCGATCGTCGTCTTCATGTGCATCGAGCTGATGCTCAACGCCTGCAACCTCGCGTTCGTCGCCTTCTCCCGTATGCACGGCAACCTCGACGGCCAGATCATCGCCTTCTTCACGATGGTCGTCGCCGCCGCGGAGGTCGTGGTCGGACTGGCGATCATCGTGTCCCTGTTCCGTTCCCGCCACTCGGCCTCGGTCGACGACGCCAGCCTGATGAAGCTGTGAGGGGTCGCTGAATCGTGGAGAATCTGATTGCGCTGCTGGTGGCGGCGCCCCTGCTCGGAGCGGCGGTCCTGCTGTGCGGCGGCCGCCGGCTGGACGCCGTCGGTCACTGGATCGGCACGGTGCTCGCCGCCGCGTCCTTCCTGATCGGCGTCGTCCTCTTCGCCGACATGCTGGGCAGCGCCGCCGCCGACCGCACCCTGACGCAGCATCTGTTCAGCTGGATCCCGGTGGAGGGATTCCAGGCCGACGTCGCCTTCAGGCTCGACCAGCTGTCGATGACGTTCGTCCTGCTGATCACCGGCGTCGGCTCGCTCATCCACCTGTACTCGGTCGGGTACATGGAGCACGACGAGCGGCGCCGCCGCTTCTTCGGCTTCCTGAACCTGTTCCTCGCGGCGATGCTGATCCTCGTCCTCGCCGACAACTACCTGCTGCTGTACCTCGGCTGGGAGGGCGTCGGTCTCGCCTCCTACCTGCTGATCGGTTTCTGGCAGCACAAGCCCAGCGCCGCCACCGCGGCGAAGAAGGCCTTCCTGGTCAACCGCGTCGGCGACATGGGCCTGTCGATCGCGATCATGCTGATGTTCCTGTGGTTCGGCACCTTCGCCTTCGGGCCGGTGCTCGGCAGCCAGGACGCGGCCGGGCTGGCCGGCGCCGCCGGTGAGGGCAAGCTCACCGTGATCGCCCTCATGCTGCTGCTCGCCGCCTGCGGCAAGTCCGCCCAGGTACCGCTGCAGTCCTGGCTCGGGGACGCGATGGAGGGCCCGACCCCGGTCTCGGCCCTGATCCACGCCGCGACCATGGTGACGGCGGGCGTCTATCTGATCGTCCGCTCCGGCGCCATCTTCAACGGCGCCCCGGACGCGCAACTGGTCGTCACCATCGTCGGCGCGGTCACGCTGCTGTTCGGTGCGATCGTCGGTTGCGCGAAGGACGACATCAAGAAGGCGCTGGCCGGTTCGACGATGTCGCAGATCGGCTACATGGTGCTCGCGGCGGGCCTCGGCCCCATCGGCTACGTCTTCGCGATCATGCACCTGGTGACGCACGGCTTCTTCAAGGCCGGGCTGTTCCTCGGCGCCGGTTCGGTCATGCACGGTATGAACGACGAGGTCGACATGCGCCGCTACGGCGGCCTGCGCACGTACATGCCGGTCACCTTCGTCACCTTCGGACTCGGCTACCTCGCCCTCATCGGTTTCCCGGGCCTGTCCGGCTTCTTCTCCAAGGACATGATCATCGAGTCGGCGTTCGCCAAGGGCGGCACCGAGGGCTGGATCCTCGGCGGCGTGGCCCTGCTGGGCGCCGCGATCACCGCGTACTACATGACGCGCGTGATGCTGATGACGTTCTTCGGCGAGGAGCGCTGGCGGAAGGCTCCGACACCGTCCCCGGCCGAGCCCGGCGTGGAGCCGGCCGCGGAGACACGTGGCGAGTACACCCCGCCGCACCCGCACGAGTCGCCGAGGAGCATGACGATCCCGATGATCGTGCTCGCCTTCGGCTCCGTGTTCGCCGGCGCGCTCTTCGGCATCGGCGACCGGTTCGTGCACTGGCTGGAGCCCATCACCGGGTACGACCACGGCCAGGCGCCGATCAGCGCCCTCACGGTCACGCTGTCCACGGTGACCGTCATGGTCATCGGCGTGGCGATCGCCTGGGGCCAGTACGGGCGCCGCCCGGTCCCGGCCGTCGCCCCGCGCGGGTCGCTGCTCACCCGGGCCGCCCGGCGCGACCTGCTCCAGGACGACTTCAACCACGTGGTCCTGGTGCGCGGCGGCGAGCACCTCACGCGCTCGCTGGTGTACGTCGACCACACCCTGGTCGACGGGGTCGTCAACGGAACGGCGGCCACGTTCGGCGGCCTGTCCGGGCGGGTGCGCAAGCTGCAGAACGGCTTCGCGCGGTCCTACGCGGTCTCGATGTTCGGGGGCGCGGCCGTCCTGGTCGCCGCGACCCTGCTGATGAGGGCGGTCTGATACCGATGTCCTTTCCTCTGCTGACAGCGACGGCGGTGCTCCCGGCCATCGGGGCGATCGCCACGGCCGCCGTACCGGCCGCGAAACGCTCCGCCGCCAAGTGGCTGGCCCTGCTGGTCTCGGTCGCCACCCTGGCGCTGGCGGTCGTCGTCGTGGTGCGCTTCGACCCGGGCGGCGACCGCTACCAGCTCACCGAATCGCACGCCTGGATCGCGGACTTCGGAGTCCGCTACGAGCTGGGGGTGGACGGCATCGGGGTCGCGCTGATCGCGCTGACCGCCCTGCTGATCCCGTTCATCGTCCTGGCGGGCTGGCACGACGCCGACCCCCTTGAGACCGGCAGCAAACGGTGGCGGCCCACGCAGGGCTTCTTCGCCCTGATCCTGGCCGTCGAGGCGATGGTGATCATCTCCTTCGAGGCCACCGACGTCTTCCTCTTCTACATCTTCTTCGAAGCCATGCTGATCCCGTTGTACTTCCTGATCGGCGGCTTCGGGGACCGGGCCCACCAGGACGGCGAGCAGGCGGCGGCGAAACAACGGTCGTACGCGGCGGTCAAGTTCCTGCTCTACAACCTGGCCGGTGGTCTGGTCATGCTGGCCGCGGTGATCGGGCTCTACGTGGTCGCCGGGAACTTCTCGCTCACCGAGATCGCCCAGGCGCGGGCCAACGGCTCGCTCGAGATGTCGACGAGCACCGAACGCTGGCTGTTCCTCGGCTTCTTCCTCGCCTTCGCGGTGAAGGCGCCGATGTGGCCGCTGCACACCTGGCTGCCCAACGCCATGCAGGAGTCCACCGCCCCGGTCGCCGTGCTCATCACGGCCGTCGTGGACAAGGTGGGCACCTTCGCGATGCTGCGCTTCTGCCTCCAGCTGTTCCCGGAGGCGAGCAAGTGGGCGACACCCGCGATCATGGTGCTGGCGGTCATCAGCATCATCTACGGGGCCCTGCTCGCGGTCGGCCAGCGCGACATCAAGCGGCTGATCGCGTACGCGTCGATCTCGCACTTCGGCTTCATCATCATGGGCATCTTCGCGATGACCAGCCAGGGCCAGTCCGGGGCGACGCTCTACATGGTCAACCACGGGATCTCGACCGCCGCCCTGCTGCTGGTGGCCGGATTCCTCATCTCGCGGCGCGGCTCCCGGCTCATCGCCGACTACGGCGGGGTGCAGAAGGTCGCGCCGGTACTCGCCGGCACGTTCCTCGTCGGTGGCCTGGCGACGCTGTCGCTGCCCGGACTCGCCCCGTTCGTCAGCGAGTTCCTGGTCCTGGTCGGCACGTTCACGCGCTATCCGGTGATCGGCATCATCGCCACCTTCGGCATCGTGCTCGCCGCGCTCTACACCCTCGTCCTCTACCAGCGGACGATGACGGGCCCCCTGCGGCCCGAGCTCGCCAGGATGCCCGACCTGAGGGTGCGTGAGATCGCCGTGGCCGCGCCGCTGATCGTGCTGCTGGTCTTCCTGGGCGTCTACCCGAAGCCCGTCACGGACATCGTGAACCCGGCGGTGAAGCAGACCATGTCAGACGTCCAGCAGAAGGACCCCCAGCCCAAGGTGGAGGCGGCCAAGTGAGCACATCAGCCGTCCACAGCCTGTGGACAACCGCGGCCGACCCGATCGCGAAGATCGGCGCGCCGAAGATCGAGTACGCGCAGCTCGCGCCCATCCTGATCGTCATCGGTGCGGCGGTCGTGGGGATCCTGATCGAGGGCTTCGTACCGCGCAAATCCCGTTACCACGCACAACTGTTCGTCGCCTCGGTCGCGCTCGTCGCCGCGTTCGCCGCGGTCGTGGCGCTCGCGGCCGACGGATACGGCACGACCAAGGCGGGCATCGCGGCCATGGGCGCGATCGCCGTCGACGGCCCCGCCCTGTTCCTGCAGGGCACGATCCTGCTGACGGCCCTGGTCAGCCTGTTCACCTTCGCCGAGCGCAGACTCGACCCTCAGGCGCACGGCAACCGGGTCGACTCCTTCGCCGCGCAGGCCTCTTCCGTACCGGGCAGCGACGGAGAGAAGAGGGCCGTCAAGGCGGGGTTCACCACCACCGAGGTGTTCCCGCTGCTGCTCTTCGCGGTCGCGGGCATGCTCGTCTTCCCCGCGGCCAACGACCTGCTGACGCTCTTCGTGGCGCTGGAGGTCCTCTCCCTCCCGCTGTACCTCCTCTGCGCGCTGGCCCGCCGCAAGCGGCTCATCTCGCAGGAGGCCGCGGTCAAGTACTTCCTGCTCGGCTCGTTCGCCTCCGCGTTCCTCCTCTTCGGGATCGCGCTGCTGTACGGCTACGCGGGCTCGACGTCGTACGCGACGATCGCGCAGGTCGTCGACGGCACGATCCAGGAGGTCGACCCGGCGCTCGTCAACACCATGGGCAACGACGTGCTGCTCCTGGTGGGCGCGGGTCTGCTGATCATGGGCCTGCTGTTCAAGGTCGGTGCCGTCCCCTTCCACATGTGGACGCCGGACGTGTACCAGGGCGCGCCGACGCCGGTGACGGGCCTGATGGCGGCGGCGACCAAGGTGGCCGCGTTCGGTGCCCTGCTGCGGGTGCTGTACGTCCTGCTCCCCGGCCTGCGCTGGGACTGGCGACCGGTCATGTGGGCCGTCGCGATCGTCACCATGCTGGGCGGTGCGATCATCGCGATCACCCAGACCGACATCAAGCGGCTGCTGGCGTACTCGTCGATCTCGCACGCGGGCTTCGTCCTCGCGGGTGTCATCGCGACCACGCCGGAGGGCATCTCGTCCGTCCTCTTCTACCTGGCGGCGTACTCGTTCGTGACGATCGGCGCGTTCGCGGTGGTGACCCTGGTGCGGGACGCCGGCGGTGAGGCGACGCACCTGTCCAAGTGGGCGGGGCTCGGCCGCCGTTCACCCCTGGTGGCGGCCGTGTTCGCGGTGTTCCTGCTCGCCTTCGCGGGCATTCCGCTGACGTCCGGCTTCGCCGGGAAGTTCGCCGTGTTCAAGGCGGCGGCGGAGGGCGGCGCGGTACCGCTGGTCGTGGTCGGTGTGATCGCGTCGGCGATCGCGGCGTTCTTCTACATCCGGGTGATCGTCCTGATGTTCTTCAGCGAGCCGAAGCCCGAGGGCCCGACCGTCGCGGTGCCGTCCCCGCTGACGATGGCGGCGATCGGGATGGGCGTGGTGGTCACGGTGGTGCTGGGCGTGGCACCGCAGTACTTCCTGGAGCTGGCGGGGAACGCGGGAGTGTTCGTGCGCTGACCCGGCGCCCGCCGACGACAGGGCGGGNNCCCCGCCCTGTCGTGCTGGGGCGTGCCTGGTCATGGTGGTCGATCGCGGTTGTTCGGGGAGGGTCGACCCGTGAACGTCGGTGTGCGGATATGACTGGTGCGGGGATCTGTGGATACCTCCGGGATGGCGGTCTGTGGACAACACCGGGGATGTCGGTGGAGGCGCCTATCGTGGACGCAGTGGTCGAAAGCGGCCGCAGTGGACGCGGCGGCCGCGAGTGGTCGTACGGGGGGCGGGACGATGGGTGCGACGGGCGGTAGTGGTGGGATGGCAGTGAGGGAGAGCGAGGCGCTGGCGGCGCTGCACAGGGTGTTCGGATTCGACGCCTTCCGCGGTGAGCAGCAGGCGGTGATCGACCATGTGATCGCGGGCGGGGACGCCGTGGTGCTCATGCCGACCGGTGGCGGCAAATCGCTGTGCTACCAGATTCCGTCCCTGGTCAGACCGGGTACGGGGGTCGTCGTCTCCCCCCTGATCGCGCTGATGCAGGACCAGGTGGACGCGCTGCGGGCGCTCGGCGTGCGCGCCGGGTTCATGAACTCCACGCAGGACTTCGAGGAGCGGCGCGTCGTGGAGGCCGAGTTCCTCGCCGGCGAGCTGGATCTGCTGTATCTCGCGCCGGAGCGGCTGCGGCTGAACAGCTCGCTGGATCTGCTGTCACGGGGGAAGATCTCCGTCTTCGCGATCGACGAGGCGCACTGCGTGTCCCAGTGGGGGCACGACTTCCGGCCGGACTATCTCTCCCTGTCGCTGCTCGGCGAGCGCTGGCCGGACGTGCCCCGGATCGCGCTCACCGCGACGGCCACGCACGCCACCCACCAGGAGATCACCGAGCGGCTGGCCATGCCGGACGCCCGGCACTTCGTGGCGAGCTTCGACCGGCCCAACATCCAGTACCGGATCGTGCCCAAGGCCGACCCCAAGAAGCAGCTCCTGAGCTTCCTGCGGGAGGAGCACGCGGGCGACGCGGGCATCGTCTACTGCCTCTCCCGCAACTCCGTGGAGAAGACCGCCGAGTTCCTCAGCCGCAACGGCGTCGAGGCGGTGCCGTACCACGCGGGACTGGACGCGGGGACGCGTGCCGCGCACCAGTCCCGCTTCCTGCGGGAGGACGGCCTGGTCGTGGTGGCGACCATCGCTTTCGGCATGGGCATCGACAAGCCGGACGTCCGGTTCGTCGCCCACCTCGACCTGCCCAAGTCCGTCGAGGGCTACTACCAGGAAACGGGCCGTGCGGGTCGCGACGGGCTGCCGTCCACGGCCTGGATGGCGTACGGCCTGAACGACGTCATCCAGCAGCGCAAGCTGATCCAGTCCGGCGAGGGCGACGAGGCCTTCCGACGCCGGGCCGGCCAGCACCTGGACGCGATGCTCGCCCTGTGCGAGACGGTCCGGTGCCGGCGCGGGCAGCTCCTGGCCTACTTCGGCCAGGACAACCCCGACCCGGCGGGCTGCGGCAACTGCGACTCCTGCCTCACCCCGCCGGAGACGTGGGACGGCACCGTCGCGGCCCAGAAGGTGCTGTCGACGGTGGTCCGGCTGCAGCGGGAGCGCGGGCAGAAGTTCGGCGCGGTGCAGATCGTGGACATCCTGCTGGGCAAGCGCACGGCCAAGGTCATCCAGTTCGACCACGACCAGCTCTCCGTGTTCGGGATCGGCGACGATCTGGAAGAGGGCGAATGGCGGGGCGTCGTCCGGCAGTTGCTGGCCCAGGGACTGCTCGCGGTCGAGGGGGACTACGGCACGCTGGTGCTGACCGAGGCCAGCGGGACCGTGCTGCGGCGCGAGCGGGAGGTGCCGCTGCGCAAGGAGCCGAAGAAGTCGGTGACCTCCCGGTCGGGAGCCTCGGGGTCGTCGGGCTCGAGGAAGGGCAAGGCCAAGGCCGCGGCGGCCGAGCTGCCCGAGGAACTCCTGCCGGCCTTCGAGGCACTGCGCGCCTGGCGTGCCGAACAGGCCCGCGAGCAGGGCGTTCCCGCGTACGTCATCTTCCACGACGCCACGCTCCGCGAGATCGCCACGATCTGGCCCGGCTCGGTCGCCGAGCTCGGCGGGATCAGCGGAGTGGGTGAGAAGAAGCTCGCGACGTACGGGGAGGGCGTGCTGGGGGTACTCGGGGCGCTGGGCGGGCCGCAGGGCGGACCAGAGGCAGAGGCAGAGGCAGAGGCAGAGGCAGAGGCAGAGGCAGAGGCAGAGGCAGAGGCAGAGGCACAGGAGGGGGCACAGGCCGGGACGCGGGAATCGGCTCGGGCGGCGGGGGCCGACGCGGCCCGTACCGACGCCGGGCGGGCCGGTCGGGAGCACGAGGGTCCCGTGTCCGACCACGACTGGCCCGAGATGGACGCCGAGCCGGAGCCCGAGGACTGGATGTAGCCGTCGGCCGTTGACCGTTGGCCCCCGGCTGTCGGCTCTCCGGCACCGGGCGGGCCGTGGTCAGTGCCTCGCCCGGCCGGGTGGCCGGGTGGGTGCCTGAGGACGGTGCCGTGCGGGGGTCGCGTACCGGGTCACGGCAGGGCGGTGAGGCCCGGGGCGAAGGTGATCAGGAGGGGGAGGAGAGGGACCAGGGCCGCCGCTGTCGTCGTCAGTGCGCGGTCGCGGCGGCCGAGGCGGGGCGGGGGCTTCAGGAGGCGGTCGACACGCTCGCCGAGCAGGTGGTGGCTGGAGGCGCAGGACAGGACACCCCGGTGCTGGTTGAGCTCGATCAGCGCCAGTGCCGTGGTCATGTGGCCGCAGCGGCGGGAGGCCGTGTCGTCGGCGGCCAGTTCGACCAGGCGGTGGGTCTGGTCGCAGAAGTGGGTGAAGAGCGGGACGCGGGGGAAGCCGGTGGCCAGGGCGGTGGAGAGGTGCAGCAGCCAGTTGTGGTGGGCGCGGGCGTGGCCGCGTTCGTGGGTGAGGACGGCGTCGATCTGGTGATCGGTGAGGCGGCGCAGGGCGCCGGTGGTGACGATCAGCTGGGGCGGGTTGCCCGGCATCCACCAGGCGTCCGGGTACTCGTCCTCGAGTACCAGCAGGGGGCCGCGGGCCGCGGGGAGACCGGCGGGCAGGTCGGGGGCGCGCTCCAGCAGATGTGCTCGGGCCCGGGCCCGGCGCCGGCGGGCGTCGACCAGTTCACGTCCGAGCATGGCCGCGGTCCAGGCCGCACCGCAGGCCAGGAGCACGGTGAGGGCGGCCGCCCAGGGCGGGGCGGCGGACAGGTCGTACGCCGCGGTCACAGCGGGCGGGGCCGGGGCGAAGAGCTGGGAGCGGACCGTGCCGAAGACGGCCGCGGCGGCCAGGGCCAGGGCGGCCACGCAGCACAGCAGGACCGTGGCGACCAGACACTGCCAGACCCACAGGGCGACCACCGGCTCCCGCTCCGGCCACTTCGCCCGGGTCAGCACACGAGGGACGGGCCCGGCGGCCGTCACGGCGACAACGCTCAGCAGGAGCAGGCAGAGGGTCATGCCACGGGCTCCGGATCCTGTCGGAAGAGGGCTGCTTCGGATGGGCGTGCGGGACATACGTGTGGTGCGGGCCTTGCATGACGTGCGGAGGGCATGAGGCGTGTGCCGCGTGCCGCGTACGTGCGGGGTACGTGTGGTGCGGGACGCGGGGAGCCGCACACCGCCCGACGCCACGTAAGTATGACGGCGAAGGGCGGCGCGAGGCAGGGGTCGGCGTAGATCGGACGGCTTCGCCGACATAGCCCGCGGGGCCGTCCCGCGGAGCCGGCCCGTCGGGTCGGCCCCTGGGGTCAGCTCGAGGGGTCGACCCGGGGGGTCACCCGTCCCGTGACCTCGCCGAGGCCGACGCGGACTCCGCCCGGCCCCGGGGCCCAGGCCGACAGGGTCACCACATCGCCGTCCTCCAGGAAGGTCCGCTTGCCGTCGGGGAGTTCGAGGGCGTCGCGACCGTTCCAGGTCAGTTCCAACAGGGACCCGCGCTGCCCCTCGGCGGGCCCGCTCACCGTGCCGGAGCCGTAGAGGTCGCCGGTGCGCAGGGAGGCGCCGTTCACGGTCATGTGGGCGAGCTGCTGGGCGGCCGTCCAGTACATCGTGGAGAAGGGGGGTTCGGAGACGACGTGCCCGTTGACGGCCACGGAGATCCGCAGGTCGTAACCGCCGGGTTCCTCGTCCGTGTCGTCCAGGTACGGCAGCAGCGCGTGGGTGCGCTCCGGCGGCGCCACCCGGGCCTCTTCCAGGGCGTCCAGCGGGGTGATCCAGGCCGACACCGAGGTGGCGAAGGACTTGCCGAGGAACGGGCCGAGGGGGACGTACTCCCAGGCCTGGACGTCGCGTGCGGACCAGTCGTTGAGGAGGCAGAGGCCGAAGACGTGGTCGCGGAAGTCGCCGAGCGGCACCGGCCGGCCCAGCTCGGACGGCGCCCCGACCACGAAGCCGACCTCGGCCTCGATGTCCAGCCGCACCGACGGGCCGAAGACCGGGGCGGGATCGGTGGGCGCCTTGCGCTGCCCCGAGGGGCGTACGACGTCGGTGCCGGAGACCAGCACCGTGCCGGAACGGCCGTGGTAGCCGATCGGCAGGTGCTTCCAGTTCGGGGTGAGGGAGTCGGCGGCGTCCGGGCGGAAGATCCGGCCGACGTTCCGGGCGTGGTTCTCGGAGGCGTAGAAGTCGACGTAGTCCGCGACCTCGAAGGGGAGGTGCAGGGTCACCGACGACAGCGGGTGGAACAGCGGCTCGACGGTCTCCCGGTGCGCCGGCACGGTCACCCAGGCCGTGAGGGCGCGTCGGACGTCCGACCAGGCCGTACGGCCCGCCGCCAGCAACGGGTTGAGGGTCGGGCGGGCGAGCAGGGAGGCGTAGGGGGAGCCCAGGGCGTGTGCGGCCGCGCCGGCGTCGAGGACGTGGTCGCCGAGCCGGACGCCCACCCTCTGCTCCGACGAGCCGGGGGGCGAGAACACGCCGTACGGCAGATTGTGCGGGCCGAAGGGATCGCCCTCGGGGACATCGAAGGGGGGCATCGGGTGCTGCCTCGCTTTCGTGTGCGCAGGTGCTCCACGTGTCCGTGGCGTGCCACACGTTACGGGTGCCGCGGTGGTCTTGGGCAGAGGCGGAGGGCGGGTCCGGGACGCGTGGCGTGCGCGTCCGGGACGGCATGACGCGTGCGCTGCTCCCCCTCGCGTACCGGAAGTTGTCCACAGGGCGGTTACGCAATCTTGACGGAGCGGTGCGAACGGGGCGACTCTGGGCGGGTGCCGGAAGGCCTCGGGGAGGGGGCGTTCCGATGGCACAACAGGGGGACGGATGGCCATTGGGGAGGCCGGCCCGGGATCGGCGCGTTCCGGCATGCAGCCGAAGAGGCTGGAAGATGCCATGCGCGGCCGGCTCGGCCGGGAATGTGTGTATGTGCCGTCGTGCAGGTTCGGGCTGTTCGTGGCGCTGCGCCACTGGTGCCCGCCGGGCGGCAGGGTGCTGATGTCGCCGGTCAACGACGACGTCATCTTCTTCGTGGTGCTCGCGGCGGGCCTGCACCCGGTGCAGGCGCCGCTCAACCCGTTCGACGCGTCCATCGACATCGACGCGGTGCCGGACGAGACATGGGGCTCGCTGTCCGCCGTACTGACCACGAACCTGTACGGCAACCCGGATCCGGCACCCGAACTGCGAGCCCGCTGCGATGCGTTGGGCATCCCGTTGTTCGAGGACGGGGCGCACGCCATCGGCAGCGAGGTCGGCGGCCGGCCGGTCGGGACATGGGGAGACGCCTCCGTTTTCAGCCTTTCCAAGCATGTCGGCGCCCAGACGGGGGGCATCCTCGCGCTGGCCGACCCGGACCGGAGCGCAGCGGTGCGGGAGGCCTGCGCCGAACTGCTCACCCCACGGCGCATGACGTCCGAACTCACCTACGCGGTAAGGCCGTACGCCGAGTCCGCCGTGCGGCGGCTGGGGCTGCGCCGGGCCGCCTGGGCCACGATGGGGCTGCTGGGGCTGACGGAGCGCGAGGGGATCCGGATGCCGCTGCGTCCGGACGCGCTGGCCGGCGCCGTGCGCTCCGCGCCGGACCTGGTCGCGCACGACCCCTGGGTCCGGGTCGACATGCACGAATACCGGCGGAAGCCCGGCCCCGTACGGTTGCGCCGCGTCCACCGCGGTCTCGGGAGGCTGGACGACGTCTTACGGGCCTCACGGGCGGGTACGGAGCTGCTGCTGTCGACGCCGTGGGCCCGGCCGCCGGCGGACGGCGCGGTGCAACCGCTGTTCCGGGTGCCCCTGCTGGTGGCGGACCGGGACGCGGCGATCGCGGCACTGGCCCGGCGCCGCATCGTGGTCGGCTACCTCTACGATCCGCCCCTGGACGACTATGCGGGAGCGGCGTTCACGGACCCGTCGCCCGCCCCCGGGAACGCCCGCTGGTTCGCGCGGCACGCGCTGCCGGTGGACCCGCTGCGGGCGCGTGAGGCGGCGGAGGCGCTGGAGCGGTCCGGGGCACAGCCGGCCGAGCCGCCGGAGCCACGGGAGCCACCGTCGAAGGCGCCGGAGCCGCCGGAGGCCGCACAGGGGCCACAGGGGCTACGGGGGGCACGGGGGCCACAGGAGTCAGGGGCTTGTGAGGCGCCGGACGGACCGACGGGGCAAGGCGCCGGACGGCCGGGGACCGCGGCGAGAGGGCTGGGGCCGCCTCGTGGCTGAGATCCAGGTGCACGAGCCCGCCGCGGTGCGCACAGGCGGCGGCGGACCCGAACCTGCTGACGGCGAACCCGGCTCCCACAGCTCCGACTCGCTGTTCAAGAACGCCTACTTCCTGATGCTCAGCACCGGAGTGTCCGCCGTCCTCGGGCTGGGCTTCTGGCTTGTGGCCGCGCGCTACTACTCCGAGGAAGCGGTCGGCCAGGGCTCCGCGGCCATCGCCGCGATGCGGCTGCTCGCCGGCATCACCGCGACCACGATGATCGGCGCCGTGGTCCGCTTCGTGCCGCGCGCCGGGCGCGAGACCGGGCGCCTTGTGTGGGGCGTGTACGGGGCGAGTTCGCTGGTCGTCGCGCTGGCCGCGGGTGTCTTCCTGCTCACGCTCGACCTGTGGGGCGCGTCGTACGAGCCCCTCGGCACACCGCTGGCGGGCGCGCTGTTCGTCGCGGCGTGCGTGGCGTGGGCACTGCTCACCCTGCAGGACGGGGTACTCACGGGCCTGCGCAGGACCGCATGGGTGCCCGTCGGGAACGCCGTCTTCTCCACCGGGAAGCTGGCCCTGCTGGCCGTCTTCGCGAGCGCGCTGCCCGTGCTGGGCGTCTTCGTGTCCTGGGCCGTGGCGATCGCGTTCTCCACGCTGCCGCTCGGCTGGCTGATCTTCCGCCGGCTCATCCCGCGCCAGGCCGCCGCCGACCGTGACCGGGAACCGCCCAGGATCCGTGACATGGGCCGTTTCCTCGCCGGTGACTCGCTCGGCGCGCTGTTCAGCCTGGCGATGATCAATCTCCTGCCGGTGATGGTCGCGGTCCGCTTCAGCGCCGCCGAGAACGGCTACTTCTACGTGGCGTACACCGTCGGCGGAACCATGGAGTTCATGGCCATCAACATGGCCGCGTCGCTCACCGCCCACGCCTCGCACGACCCGCGCCGGCTCGCGGACGGGGTCCGCGGGGCGCTGCGCCGGATGACGCTGCTTCTGGTGCCGGTCGTGCTGGTGCTGGTGGTGTTCGCGCCGTTGATCCTCACGCCGTTCAGCGCGGACTACGCCGAGCACGGCTCGATGGTGCTGCGGCTGCTCGCGCTCGGGGCGCTGCCCCGGGTGGTCGTGGAGCTGTACATCGGGGTGTTGCGGGTGCAGGGGCGCACCGGTGTGCTCGCCGTGCTCCAAGGGGCGATGTGCGTGCTGGTACTGGGCAGCGCGGCCGCGCTGTTCACCCCGGCGGGCATCGCGGGCGCCGGGTGGGCGGTGCTGATCGGCATGACGGTGGTCGCCGTCGTCTCGGTGTTCGGCCTGCGCTCGGCGCTGCGCGGTACGCGCGACGGGCACGGTGGGCTCGTCGACCGGACGGGCGGGACCGGCGGCAAGGACGGTACGACGAGCGGGACGGGACGGACGGGACGGACGGAGGGCGCCTCCGACGGTCCCGCGTACGGCACGCGCTGGGCGCGGCTGAACGCCACCGCCGGGTACGGCACGGGCTGGGCCCGCCGGGCCGCGTACGAGGACAGGGGCCGGGGACAGGACGACGCGGACACCGTCACGCTGTTCATCGGCCGCCCCGGTTACGAACGGGAGGCCCTCCAGGCGGACACGATGGCGTTCATCGTCCGGCCCCGCTCCACGGAAGCGGCCCCCGGGCCGGACGCGGACCTCGGGCCGCACGGGGGCCCGGACGGGGAATCGGAGCCGGTCACGGATGTGGGTGCCGGTCCGGGCGTCGAGCCCGGGGAACACCCGGGTGCCGAGGCGCACGAGCGCGAGACCGAGGGCGATCAGGCGGCCGGCGATCACGCCGGGCGCACTCCACGGAACGCGCACGCACCGGTTCGGGACGAGACACCGCACGAGCGCGGCGAGCGCGATGAGCAGGACGGACGGGGTGAAGAGGACGAGGGCCGGGACGGCGCGGATGCCGCCGGTCGGCCCGGCCGGTCCGCCGAAGCGTCCGCGAGCACGGCCGGCCGTGGCACCCCGTCGCCGGTCGGCGACGGGTCCGACCGACGGCTGCGGGACATCCTCTGGGGGTTGCTCGGACTCGCCACCGTCGCCTTCTGGGCGTCGACACGCCCGCTGCACCGGCTCGGCGGACCGGAGCCGGAGAAACAGGGCGAACTGACGGGGCGGCAGTTGCTGGAAGGGCTGCCGCTCGTGGCGCTCGCGGCGGGCGGAGTGCTGCTCCTGGTCTTCGTCGCCGCGGTGACGCTGTGCACGGCACCCGACCCCTGGCTCCCCGGCACCGCACTGGGTTCGGCCCTGCTCGCCCTGTATGCCGCACCGGTCGCGCTCGGCTGGGAACCATCGCCGGTGGGCGGGGCGTGGTACGCCCGGACAGCCGAATTCCTCGCGGATGCGGTGGGAACCGACGGGCCGGAGCCGCTGCTGCGCTGGACGCCGTCGGTGTGCCAGGTGCTGTGCCTCGGCGCGCTGTGGCTGCTGCTCGAGCGGGTGGGCGGCGACCGGCTGTCCTGGGCGGGGTGCTGGGGGGCGCTGTATCTCGTCGCCGTGGCCGGCTGGGTGTGGCGGTACGCGCTCGCCCCCGTGTCACCGCCGCTGCTCGCCGCACTGCTTCTGCTGCTGCTCCTTCTGCGACTTCCGCCGCTCCGCCGTGCCGCCCCGGCGTCGTGGCCGCCCGACCACAGACGACCGAACGGCTGAACCAGCGAACGAATCAAGCTTCGGAGCCGAACCGCCAGGGGGGAACCACCGTGCGTACGCCAGCCACTCCACGCGAGAGATCCGCGTCCGAGCCCGCACCGGAGAGCGCATCGGCGCCCGTCACCCCTGCGGACATCCCTGCGGAACCGCCTTCGCGGACCGAGTCGCGGACCCACCCTTCCTCGGAGGCGTCGACCCCGGTCCGTGAACCCGTGACGGATCTTTCCGACCTGCCGCCCCTCTGGTCCGCGCGCCGCGCCCTCGCGCTCTGGCCCGCCCTGCCGCTGCTCGCGGCGCTCGCACTGTGGCTGTACGCGGTACGGCACACCGATGTGTCGCAGCTCGACGACTACGGCCTGGTCACCGCGCTCCACCCGAGCTTCTGGGCCGGTCTCGTCGTCCTCACCACCGGCTTCTGGTTCACGGTCCGAGACCGCCACCGGCCCGGCGGCTGGCCGGCGGCGTACGTGCTCGGCCTGCTGGTGATGGAGCGGGCCACACAGGCCGTGCTCTACCCGACCCCGCTGTACGCCTGGGCGTGGAAGCACGACGGTGTCATCGACCACCTGCTGACCGCCGGCGGGCTCCAGACCGCCGACCGGATCGGTGACATGGCGGTCTACGACCAGTGGCCGGGCTTCTTCGCCGCGCAGGCGGCGCTGGTGCGGCTGCTGGGCGTGGACTCGGCTGCGATGTACATGGCGTGGTGGCCGCTGGCGTCCAGCCTGATGCTGCTGTTCCCGCTGCTGCTGATCTACCGCACCTTCACCGAGGACCGACGGCTGATCTGGACCGCGGTCTGGCTCTTCTTCGTCGCCAACTGGGTGGGCCAGGACTACTTCTCCCCGCAGTCCGTCGCCTTCGCGCTGCACCTCGGAGTGCTGGCCGTGGTACTGCGCCGGTACGGCCGTTTTGGCGCGGGCGCGGGCGCGGGCGCGGGCGCGGGCGCGGGCGCGGGCGCGGGTGCGGGCGCGGGCGCGGACGCGAGCAGCGGGCGGCGGGGGCAGGCGCTCTGGACCGTCGTGCTCACCGTGCTGGTGATGGCGATCGTCATCTCGCACCAGCTCACCCCGGCCATGCTGGTCGTGTCGCTGCTCGCGCTGGTCCTGCTCCGCCGCCACCGGGACTGGGTGCCGGTGGCCACCACGGTCGTCATCTTCCTGGCCTGGTGCGGGACGGCCGCGCTGCCCTTCCTGTCCGCCGCGATGCCGGACATGATCCGCGCCGTGGGCGACGTCGGCGGCAACGTCGAGGCGGGGTACGGCGCCACCCCGACCGGCGCCGGCGCGATCGCGACCTCGTGGGCGGCCAGGCTGCTCTCGGGCTCCGTTCTGCTGCTGGCGGCGGCCGGGGTCTGGCGGCAGCCCGTACTGCGGTACCGCGCGATGCCGCTGCTGGTGATCACGGCGGCACCGCTGCCGATGTTCGTCGCGAGCAGCTACGGCAGCGAGATGATCTTCCGGGTCCTGATGTTCATGCTGCCCGGCGTCGCCTTCTTCGCCGCCACCGCGCTGTCGCCCAAGGCGCGCACCCTCGCCGCCGCGGAGGCGGCGGCGGAGGCCAGGGCCCGCCGGAAGGCCGGAACGCCCGGTGGGGCGCGCGGTGACGAGGCCCGCAGCGACGTCCACGCGCGCGGTGAGACCGAGTCACCCGCGCGCCGCGGCATCGGCGCCCGGTTCCGCACCGGCTTCGGCATCCGGGTCTGGGGCCCGCTGCCCGTGCTGCTCGCCGGGACCCTGGCGTTCGTCCCGAGCTACTCGGGCAAGGACCGGGTCAACTACTTCCCGCCGCAGGAGGTGGCCCTGGTGGGTCAGCTCTTCGACGAGGCGCCCGAGGGCTCACTGGTCGTCGCCGCCAACCGCAACTACCCGCTCGCCTATGCCTCGTACGGAAGCATCGACCACTACTGGTTCCTCGAGGACGACCGGAGCCATGTCGACGGGATCGTGCGGGACCCGGCCGGCACCCTCGCCACCGACATGGCAGGGGTGGATCGCCCGAGCCGGGCCTACTTCCTCTTCACTCAGGGCCAGTTGGCGAACTCCGAAATGAACGGGCAGCTCACCGGTGCCCAGTTGAACAGCGTCCGGGAGTCCGTCGCCGCGTCGCCGCGGTTCCGGCTGGTGGCGGAGAACAGCGCGGGGGCGGTCTACGAACTGAGGCAGCCGGAGGAAGCAGAGGGGCCAGAAGGGACAAAGGGGATAGAGGGTGCAGAGGAAATAGAGGGGACAGCGGGAGAAGGGGGAGGGGAGCGATGACACCGCAGGATCTGGTGATCCGGATGCTCCCGCCGTTCGCCGGCTGGCTGGCGCTCGCCGCGCTCGCCCTGCCCGACGGTTCGCCGCTGCGCGGGGCGGCCGTCGTCGTCTTCCTGGCGGCGGGGCCGGGCACGGCCCTGGTCGGCCTCTGCGGTCCCGCACTGCGCGTACGGTCCGCACGGGGTCCCGTCGAGCGGCGCGACCCCGTTTTCGTCCGCCGCTCCGACCTGCTGGAACGGACGATGCTGGCCGTCTTCGTCAGTATCGCCGCGGTGATGATCGTCGCGACGGTACTGATCGCCACGCACACCTTCAGCGCCCGGCGGGTGTTGCTGGCCCTGACCCTGCTGACCACGCTCGCCGCGTTCTGCCCGCGGCTGCGTGCCTCCCCGCCGTCGAGGACACGGAAGGGTTCCGTCCTGTGAGGCTCGCTCGCCCTCTTCGCCGTATCACCGCCGCCCTACACGGTGTTCGACCGGGAGCCGGCCCGGCCACCGGCCCTCCTGCGGGCCGCCCGACCAGCGACCCGGCCACCGGCCCCCCTGCCGGCCCCGGATCCCGCGCAGGCACCGGCGGCACAGGAACCGGTCAGCGCCGCAAGCCGAGGGCGGGGCGTCCGGCCGTGAGCCGCCGTCGGGCGCTGATCACCTCGGCCGCGGTCGTCTGCGCGGTGCTGGTCGCCGTACTCGCGCTGCGGAACGCCTCGGAGCCCTCCGGGGCGGACGAGGGGTGCCGGCCCACGGAACTGCTCGAACCACCGTGCGGCGCCTGGTTCGGAGCCTTCGTGCCGCACGAACGGGCCGACCTGGAGGAGAAGGTGAAGGCCTACGAGGAGAAGGTGGGCCGCAAGCTCGACATCATCTATGCGTACCACGACATGTCCCTGCCCAAAGGAAACCGCAGGGAAGGGCAGTTGCTGAGCCCGGAGGAGCAACGGGTCGGTGAGGAACGCATGTTGCTGCTGTCCTGGGAGAGCAAGTGGTGGGGCGGCACGAAGGCGCAGCAGCCGAGGTGGGCGGAGATAGCCGCCGGTGACCTGGACACGACCGTGATCGACGTCCAGGCGCAGCGCATCAAGGACTACGGGCAGCGCACGGGGAAGAAGGTCTTCCTCTCCTTCGACCTCGAAATGGACACGCGCACCCCGGCCAACGGCACCCCGGCCCAGTACGTGCAGGCGTACCGGCACATCCACGACCGGTTCCGGGAACTCGGCGTGGACAACGTGGTGTGGACCTGGATCATCACCGGCTACCTGAACCACGGAGACCTGTTCAAGGGCATGTACCCGGGGGACGAGTACGTCGACTGGATCGGCTACAACCAGTACAACTACTACCGTTGCCACAAGACGGGGTGGCTGACCTTCGAACAGACCCAGACGGCCACGCACGAGTGGATACGCGAGAACATCTCCGCCGACAAGCCGCTGATGCTCTCCGAGTTCGGCAGCGCGGACGACTCCACCCGGCCGGAACGGCAGGCCGAGTGGTACGCACGGGTGCCGCCCGTGCTGAAAGGGCTGGAGGGCGTCAAGGCCGCGCTCCAGTGGAACTACCGCGACCCCGGGCCGCACTGCGACCTGGCCGTGGCCAACGAGGCGGCGTGGGAGAGCCTGCGCGAGGTGGCGGCCGACCCGTATCTGAACCAGCCGACGAAGTGACCGGGCGGGCGACCGCGACCGCCCGCCCACTCGATCCGTTCCACCTGCGGATCAACCTGCCGAATCAGCCCGCGAATCAGCCCACGAGCCGGCCCGCGAGTCAGCCCGCGAACTCCGGTCCACGAACCGCCGCCCGGGTGTGCCGGTACCAGCGCCAGGCGATCGTCTTCGGGCCGTCGCGGTAGGGGGCGACGCGGGCGCCGTCGCCCGCCAGCCAGGCCCTGACGTCGGCGACGGTGTGGCTGCGGCGGACGATGAGCCGGGCGATGCGGTAGCGCTCGTCCCGGTCCGAGCTCAGCGCGTGCCGCACCGCGGTCGCCGTCTCGTACCCGGCGCGGGACGCCATGGCCCTCACCCGGGGGCTGTTGTAGCCGTGCGGGTAGGCGAGATGGGGGACCGGATGGCCGAGGGTGTCCTCCAGCACGGCTTTGGAATCGAATAGTTCGGCGCGCAGGTGCTTCCCGGTCAGTGTGTCCAGCTGGGCGTGGCTGACCGTATGGCTGCCGATCTCCATGCCGGAACGCTCCAGCTCCGTCACCCGGTCCAGGGTCATCATCGGTGCCGGCGGAAGCAGGCTGCGGCCGCCCGGGGTGATGGCGCCGGTGGTGAGGTACGCGGTGGCCGGCAGGGAGCGTCGGGCCAGGAGGTCGGCGGTGGGGCCGGGCAGGTCCGCGAAGCCGTCGTCGAAGGTGAGGAGCACCGGCCGGGGCGGAAGGGACGCCCGCCCGGTGAGATGGCCGGCGAGGGTGCTGATGGTGACGGGGGTGCGGCCGCTGTCCTCGAGGGCGTCGAGATGCGCCGCGAACTCCTTCGGCGTGACGGTGAACTCGGCGATCCAGTCGGGCGGGTCGTCCATCACGGCGTGGTAGAGGAGCACCGGGATGGCCGGACGCTTCGCGTCCTCCCCGCCGCCCTGGTCACCTGAGCGGTTCCGGGCTCTTCGCACCGCCGGGTCCGGCGAGGACGACGCCGTCATCGCGCACCCCGAGCCGTCCGGCCGCCGGGGGACGCCTTCCCCGTCGTACCGCCCGCCGCCCGCCGGGCCCGCAGATAGCCGACGGGGCCGTACAGCATCCCCTTGCGCTGCAGCCGTGAGAGGCGGCGCGGCCAGGGATGGGTGGTGCGGGTGTCGTGGTTGCCCGGAGCGGCCGAGCCGTCCCCGGTGTCCCCGGTGTCCCGGACGGCGGTGAGGCCGCGGGCGTGGGACAGGCCGCGGGGCAGTCGGGAGAGGAACGCGGGCAGCAGCGCGGGCCGGTTGACCAGGATCGCCGTGAGGTAGGCGGTGAGGCCGGCGCCGTAGCCGAACGCCTGGGTCTCCAGATCGGCCCAGGTCTCCCGGTGGTGGTGCCACACCAGCGCCCGGGGGGTGTAGCGGAGCCTGTGTCCCTGGGCGAGGACCCGGACGAACCCGTACAGGTCGTCGCCGCCCCGGGCGGGCGTCCCGGCGCCGGTGGCCGGGTCGAAACCGCCGACCGCGCGCAGTACCTCCGTGCGGAACGCCATGTTCGCCCCGGAGCCGAACCGGCCCGCGGTGAAGGGGAACAGCGGTTCGTCGCGGGGCGGGTTCCGCGGGTCGTACGTCGTCGGCGTGAACCCCTTCGCGAAGCCGCCGTGGCTCTCCAGCAGGACCTGGGCCGGGGTGCGCAGCCGGGCGGGCAGGATCAGGCCGGTGGCACAGCCGAGTTCCGGGTCGGCGACGAAGGGCGCGGTCAGCTCGGTGAGCCAGCGGGCGTCGGCGACGACGTCGTCGTCGGTGAACGCGATCACCTCGCCCAGGGCATGGGCGAGCCCGGTGTTGTGCGCGGTCGCGAGTCCGGGGACCGGCTCGCGCACGTACCGCACGCGCTCCCCGTACTTCCGCTGCACCAGGTCGCGTGTCCCGTCCGTCACGGGCGCGTTGTCGATGACGACGATCTCGAAGTGCGGATGGTCCTGCGCGAGGAGCGAGTCGAGGGCGCGGGCGAGTTGTCCGGCCCGCTCCCGGGTGGCCACGACGACCGAGGTGAAGGGCGGCGGCGGCCCGGCGGTCTCCACGGCCGCCTCCGCCGCGTCGTGCCCTTGCCCTTGCCCTTGCCCTTGCGCCTGCGCCTGCGCCTGTGCCTGCGTCTGCCGTGCGAGCGCCTGCCGTGCGAGCGCCGCCAGGACCGTCGTCGGATCGGCCCCCTCCAGGACCCTTCCCAGCAGGGTGCCCACCGGCAGGCCGTCTCTCCTGACCAGCAGGAACACCTCGCCGTGTGTCACCGGCGGGCTGCCCGGACCGGGTCTCAGGGCGGTTTCCTCACCGCTCAGGTCCAGTTCGGCGACCTGAACCGCGCCGATGTCCAGGAACCGCCGTATCTCCTCCTGCGTACGTGCTGTGCGGGACATGAGTCCTCCCCCTCACGAACGGTCGTCACCAGCGGCCGTTGTCGTCCCGAGCGGTTCTCGCGAGCGGGAACCGCTCACGGCCGGCGCAGCCGCGCCGCCCCCTTCAACGTCCGCGACGCCAGCGAGGCGAGACGCGGCCGGGCGACGACGAAGCCGTGCGCGCGGCGCGCGGGCTCGCGGCGCAGCAGCTGAAGCGCGGCGCCCAGGCCCGGACGCGTCGCCTCCCCTTCGTAGACGGCGCGTTCGCCCGTCTTCAGCGCATCCTTGTACTCGGCCGGGCCGCGTCCCATGTCGAGCAGGCCGATGCCCTCGCCGGCCGCCGCCTCGGCCATCCGCAGATGCAGCACGAGCCCCGGCGAGAACTTCGCGAACTCCGGGTCGTACGCCGGGAACCAGCAGGCCAGCACCGAGGTCGAACGCAGGCCGAAGTGGGCGGCGACGGGACGGTCCCCGGCGTACAGGACGGACAGCGTGCCCGTGCACTCCGGAGCCCGGGCCCCGGCCAGGCGGCCCACGAGCAGGGTGATCCACTCCTGTGCGAACCGGTCGCGGCGCCCGGTCCTGCGGTACTGCGCCGACTTCCACCCGATGAGCGCGCGGAGCGCGGCCGGGTCGCGTTCGTCGAACACGAACCGCACAGGTCCGGCCTGGCGGCCGAGCCGGCGCTCCTTGGCCAGGGTGGTCTTCAAAAACTTCGGCGACTGGGCGCGCAGTACGGACTCGTAGGTCTCGTAGCCCTTCTCCACGTCGATGACGAAGGTGGCGTGTTCCTCGGCCGCGTGCGGGACGAACAGGGCCTGGTCCGCCTCCAGGTTGTCGAAGGCGAAGCTCGACACCGAGCAGGCGCGCAGTAGTTCACCGGTCTTCAGCGCGAAACCCGGACTCAGGACGGCGCCCTGGCAGTCCGAGACGCCGAGCCCGATCGCCCGGCCCTGTCCCAACGCGCCCCGCTCGTACGGCAGGAAGCCGGCCGGCTCGGCGGACGCCCCCTCGTACAGCACCGCGACCCGGGCCCGCGGCCGTACCCTGGACACGGCGGTGGCGAACTCCGGTTCCATGAAAGGGCTGCGCGGTGCCTCCGTCGCGGCGCGCAGCTCACGCCACCGTTCCCGCTCCCTCTCGCCGAGTTCCTCGAGCCTCAGCACACGCGTGCGTCCACTGCTCACCTGACCCCCCGATCAAGTCCCCCCTGGACACTTGTGAAGGTACCGCCCAAGAGCACGAGGGCGGTAGGGAACGGAGCAGGTTGTTGCCAAGTGGTGCAGAGGCCGCGGACGGCATCCCGGGCGGGGTGCCCCGGGCGGGGTGAGGTGAGCGGGGCGGGCGGGGTGGGTTCGGGCGAGGTGAGTCGGGCGGGCGCGGTGTCCGTATTCTCTGATCATGGCCGCACCCACCGATTGCTCGCTCATCGCCACCGACCTGGACGGGACGCTGCTGCGCGGCGACGACACCCTCTCCGACCGCTCCCTCGCCGCACTGGCGCTGGCGACGCGGGCCGGCGCCCGGCACCTCGTGGTGACGGGGCGCCCGGCGCCCGGAGTGCGGCCGATCCTGGACGACCTGGGGGCCACCGGGCTCGCGGTGTGCGGACAGGGCGCGCAGGTGTACGACGCCGGCGCGGACCGGCTGCTGTGGTCGGTCACCCTGGACCGGGAACTGGCGGAGACCGCGCTCGGCAAGATCGAGGCCGAGGTCGGGGAGCTGTACGCCGCGGTCGACCAGGACGGGGTGGACGGACTCACCCTGATCGAGCCGGGCTATCTGATGCCGCACCCGACGCTGCCCGCGGTGCGGGTCGAACGGCGGGACGATCTGTGGGTCCGGCCGATCAGCAAGGTGCTGCTGCGCCATCCCCACCTGACCGACGACGAATTGGCGGCGACGGCCCGTTCGGCGGTCGGTTCGCTGGCCACGGTCACCATGTCGGGTCCGGGCACCGTGGAACTCCAGCCGTGCGGTGTCACCAAGGCGACCGGTCTCGCGCTGGCCGCCGAGCACCTGGGGCTGGAACCCGAGCGGACCATCGCCTTCGGCGACATGCCCAACGACATCCCGATGTTCGACTGGGCAGCCCACGGGGTCGCCATGGCCAACGCGCACCCCGAGCTCAAGGCGGTGGCCGACGAGGTCACCACGTCGAACGAGGACGACGGCGTGGCCGTCGTCCTCGAGCGGTTGTTCGGCGGAGCGGAGCCGTATGCGCCCCCACACATGCTGCCCCGCCCCAGGTCCGGGAGGATGTCCCGGTAGGCCTCGGTGCCGTCGGTGCCGTCGGTGTCCCGGTGTCCCGGCGTCCCGATGGGCCGGGGTGTCTCAGTAGGCGCCGAAGACCTTGTCGATGGAGCCGTAGCGGTCCGCCGCGTAGTTGCAGGCCGCCGTGATGTTCGCGACCGGGTCGAACGGGTCGAAGGCCGTGCCGGGCACGTGGTACGCCCGGAAGGTCGGGTCGATGACCTGGAGCAGGCCCTTCGACGGGGTGCCGAGCCTGGCGTTGGAGTCCCACAGGTTGATGGCCTGAGGGTTGCCGGACGACTCGCGCAGGATGTTGCGGTGGATGGAGTCGTAGCTGCCGGGGATGCCGTGCTGCGCCATGACGGACAGCGACTCGCGGATCCAGCCGTCGAGGTTGTCCGGGTACGCGGTCACGGTGCCGGAGGCGGGGGCGGACGTCGCGGCAGCGGCGGGCGCGGCGGAGGCGGCGGTGGCGCCGAACAGCGGGAGGGCGACCGCCGCGACGCCGGCGACGGCGAAGGAGCGGACGAGGCGGGAGCGGCCGAAGCGGTGGGGCAGACCCGATGCGGGCATGTCTGTGTTCCTCTCCTACGCCTGCGAGGTGAGCTGTCGGGTTCGGGCGGGAGAGTGCCCGGCCGTGCCCCTGCGGGCATGGCTTCACCCCGAGCCGTTCCGGGTGCGAACCGGTCCGGCGGCTTACCTGGGTCCCCCGCTCCTGCCGTGCGTGAGTTCATCGATGGGTGGCGCGGGCGGTGGCAGGATTCGGCGTCCGCCCGACTGGCCGGGAACGTATGCGAGTGCACTTGTCGAGAACAAGTGCGACCGTCATGGATCATGCCGATTGATCTTGTGTTGGGGCGTTTTGGGCACTTGACCCTTTGCGCATGCCAAGGGTCAACTCGCTCTCGGGGCAAGGGGGATCGCCGGTGGGCGCGAGGGATGGGCGTGCCGGGGTGCGCGTGACCTACTTCACTGGCCGCACCGCGTGGGCGCATTTGCCACCAGTGGGGATTTATTTGGTAATTGCGGCAAATCGGGCGCCTGGGCGGGCAGGATGGCCTGCGTGCCGGATCGCGTGCCGGATCATGGTTCGGATCGTGGTTCGGGATGCGGTCCGGGGCGCGGTCCGGGCGGCGGTCCGGATGGCGGTCCGGGCCGGGAGTGGATCGTGGTTCGGGTGCATCCCGAGTGCGGGTCGTCGCGCCTGAAAGGCGAGGAATATTCTTTATTACCAACTGATCAGAAACGATCTGATTGTGATCCGATATCGGAGGGTGCCGTGAGACGCCGTGCACGCGTGCGCAGGTGAGTCTGGGGAATGTGGGTGCTGGCGGTGATCGAAACATGACCGGATACGCTGACTCGAGTGATGTCAGCGACCTATCGACAAACTGTGCAAGACGTCTGAGCGCCAGTGGACACCAGCAGACAGGAGACCCCTCGTGACCGTCGTCGGGCCGTTCGGGCTGAGCGTGCGGGACCAGGCTCTGGAGGCCGACGTCCAGGCCGGAATGACGGCTGTCGAAGAAGGGCTGCTCGAGGCCACGAAGAGTGAGGTCCCCTTCATCACCGAGGCCGCCCAGCACCTGGTGCGGGCCGGTGGCAAGCGGTTCCGGCCCCTGCTCGTGATGCTCGCCGCCCAGTTCGGCGACCCCTACGCTCCCGGTGTCGTGCCGTCCGCCGTGGTCGTGGAGCTGACCCACCTGGCCACGCTGTACCACGACGACGTGATGGACGACGCCGCCGTACGGCGCGGGGTGTCCAGCGCCAACACCCGCTGGGGCAACTCCGTCGCGGTCCTCACCGGCGACTTCCTGTTCGCGCGCGCGTCGCACATCCTGGCCGACCTCGGACCGGAGGCCGTACGGGTGCAGGCCGAGGCGTTCGAGCGGCTGGTCACCGGTCAGATCCTGGAGACCGCGGGGCCGCAGGACGGCCGGGACCCGGTCGACCACTACCTGGACGTCCTCGGCGGCAAGACCGGCTCGCTGGTCGCCGTCTCCTGCCGGTTCGGCGCCATGATGTCCGGTGCGGACGACACGGTCGTGGACGTGCTGACCCAGTACGGCGAGCGGCTCGGGGTGGCCTTCCAGCTCGCCGACGACGTCCTGGACATCGCCTCCGACTCCCATGAGTCCGGCAAGACCCCGGGCACCGACCTGCGTGAGGGCATCCCGACGCTGCCCGTGCTGCGGCTGCGCGAGCGTGCGGCCCGGCTGGGGCTGGCCGAGGACATCGCCCTGTGCGAGTTGCTCGACTCCGACCTCAGCGACAACGCCCGGCACGCCGAGGCGCTGCGGCTGCTGCGCGCCCACCCCGCGCTGGAGCAGGCCCGCCGGGACACCGTGCGCTATGCGCAAGAGGCGCGCTCGGCGCTGGCTCCGTTGCCGGAGTGCGAGTCGAAGACGGCCTTGGTCGAGCTGTGCGACGCGGTGGTGCACCGGGCCGGCTGACCCGCCTGCCGTCCCTCCGCCCCCGCCCGCAGTCCGCCGCTGCCCCAGCCCTCCGCCCCTGCCCGCCGCTTCGGCGTTCGGCCGGGCCCGCACCGGCTCACCGGCCCTCACGGGCCCTCACCTGTCGTCACCAGCCCTCACGGCAGCGCCCCCGACCCCTACTGGTCGGGGGGTAAAACATCGCCCCGTGTCATACCGCAGCAGTACACGGAGTTGCGTCCGGGGTCTGACGCGTCTGCCCGCCGGATTTGGTCAGATGGAACACGACGGACAACATCGCTCCTCACCGATTCGGGTGAGAATGGCGGCTCGGGGTGTGACTGGTGCGAGCGACACGAGACGCAGGCCGCCGCCGACCACGGAGGTAGGGCACACATGGCACCGTACGAATCCGACGACACGACGACCGCCCGTGAGACCGGCGAGCCGGACGCGGGCCGGAGAAGGGCCGCGCGGTACATCGTCCCGGTCACGGTGATGGGAGTGGCGGCCGCGACCATCGGGCTCGTCCCCGCGATCGCCGACTCCGGCGACCCGGACCTGCCGAAGATCACCGCCGCGCAGCTGATCGAGAAGATCGCCCAGTCGGACGTCGAGCAGCTGTCCGGCACCGTGAAGATCACCACTGACCTCGGGCTGCCGGACCTCGGCGGCCTGGAGAGCAGCCTGGCCTCCGGCGCCATGGGCCAGGGCGAGGGCGGCGGCTCCTCCGCCGACCCGACGGCCAAGCTCACCGAGCTGGCCTCCGGCACGCACACCCTGCGCATCGCGGCCGACGGCCCCGACCGGCAGAAGGTGTCGCTGCTCGGGAACGCCTCCGAGTACAGCCTGATCCACAACGGCAAGGACGTCTGGGGCTACGACAGCGAGTCCAACGAGGTCTTCCACAGCACCACCGAGCAGTCCGCCGGGGACAAGGACCGGGCGCACCAGCCCCCGGCCACGCCGAAGGACTTCGCCGAGGAGGCGCTGAAGTCGGTCGACGACACCACGTCCGTCACCGTCGACGGCACCGCGCAGGTGGCCGGCCGGGACGCGTACAAGCTGGTCGTCAAGCCCAGGCAGTCCGGCTCCACGGTCGGCGCCATCAGCATCGCGGTGGACCACAAGACCGGTACGCCGCTGAAGTTCACGCTGACCCCGGCGAGCGGCGGTGCCGCCGTCGTGGACGTCGGTTTCACCAAGGTCGGCTTCGACCGGCCGGCCGCGTCGACCTTCGACTTCACCCCGCCCAAGGGCGCCAAGGTGACCGAGGAGGGCGAACTGGACAGCGGTGAGAAGGACAGCGGTGGGAAGGGCGGGGAGCACGGGAGGCCGGAGGGCGCCCCGAAGTCCGAGGAGGACCTGGCCAAGGACCTCGACGGGCTGAAGGTGCTCGGTGAGGGCTGGAACTCCGTCGCCATCTTCGACACCGGCGGCGAGGGCGGTCTGCCGACCGGTTCCGGAGGCGGTGACCTCGACGGCTTCCTCGGCTCGCTCGGCGACCAGGTGAAGGGCGAGTTCGGCACGGGCACCGTGTTCAGTACCCGCCTGGTCAACGCTCTGTTCACCGAGGACGGCAAGGTCTACGTGGGCGCCGTCACCAAGGACGCGCTGGTGAAGGCGGCCGACCAGGGGAAGTAATCCGAGGAAGCGACGAGGCGGAGCATCGGGGGAGCAGGGGAAGCGACGGGCGCCACGGGAAACGGCGCCACGAGGAACAGCACGACAGGGAACGAGGGAGCCGATGGGCGAGACGTCCGCCACGCAGAGGACGGGTGACGGCGTCATCGTCACCCGTGCACTCACCAAGCGCTACCGCGGCGGACAGCTCGCCGTCGACGGTCTCGACCTGACCGTCCCGACGGGCAGCGTCTTCGGCTTCCTCGGCCCCAACGGCTCCGGCAAGACCACCACCATCCGCATGCTGATGGGCCTGATCGAGCCCACCTCCGGCATGGCGCACGTCCTGGGACGGCCCATGCCGCGCTCCGCGCGCGCCGTACTCCCGCGGGTGGGCGCCCTCATCGAGGGCCCCGCCCTGTACGGCTTCCTCTCCGGCCGCGACAACCTTCTGCGCTACGACGCCGCCGACCCGACCGCCGACCCGCGCACCCGGCGCGCTCGCGTCGCCGCCGCCCTGGACCGGGTGGGCCTCACGGCCGCCGCGGGCAAGAAGGCGAAGGCGTACTCCCTCGGCATGAAGCAGCGCCTGGGGCTGGGGGCGGCCCTGCTCCAGCCCCGTCGACTGCTCGTCCTGGACGAGCCGACCAACGGACTCGACCCGCAGGGCATGCGGGAGATCCGCGCCCTGGTAAGGGAGTTGGCGTCGGACGGCACGACCGTCTTCCTCTCCTCGCACCTGCTCGACGAGATCGAGCAGGTGTGCACGCATGCCGCCGTGATGGCGCGCGGCCGGCTGCTCACCCAGGGACCCGTCGCCGACCTGGCCGCGGGCAGCCGCGGCCGGCTGGTGGTGACCACACCGGACCCGGCGGACGCGGCGCGGGTGCTGAAGGAGCAGGGGATCGGCGATGTCGTGGCCACCGACGACCGGGTGACCGGTGAGGTGCCCGAGCGCGACCTCGCCGAGGTGAACGCCGCACTGGTGACGGGCGGCGTCCGGGTGCGCGGCTTCGGAGTCGAACGGGCCTCGCTGGAGGACGCGTTCGTGGCGCTGACCGGGGAGGGCTTCGATGTCGCGGGCTGAGACCGTCCGGGAGCCGGAGGGGACAGCAGGGCCAGAACCACGGGAAGCCCCGGACGAACCGAACAGGCCGGGGGCGCGGACCGTGCGCGCCCTCGGGGCCTTCGGACTGTTCCGCAGCGAACTGCTGACCACCTTCCGGCGCTGGCGCACCCTCGCCCTGCTCGGGGTCCTGGCCGCCGTGCCGGTCCTGGTCGGGCTCGCCGTGAAGATCGAGACCGGTGACGGTTCCGCGGCCGGCGGTGGGGGAGGGGGCGGCGCGGGGCCGGCCTTCATCTCGCAGATCACCAACAACGGCCTGTTCCTGGTCTTCACCGCGCTGGCGGCCACGCTGCCGTTCTTCCTGCCCATGGCGATCGGTGTGGTCGCGGGCGACTCCATCGCCGGCGAGGCGAACGCCGGCACCCTCCGCTACCTCCTCGTCGCCCCCGCCGGCCGTACCCGGCTGCTGCTCACCAAGTACGCCACCGTCATCGCCTTCTGCCTGGCCGCCACTCTCGTGGTGGCCCTCTCCGCCCTGGCCGTGGGGGCGCTCCTGTTCCCGCTCGGTGACCTCACGACCATCTCCGGCACCCGGATCGGCTTCGCGGAGGGACTGGGCAGAGCCCTGCTGATCGCCCTGGTCGTCGCCGCGTCGCTGCTCGGGGTGGCGGCGCTCGGCCTGTTCGTGTCCACGCTGACCAGCAGCGGCATCGCGGCGATGGCGACGACGGTGGGGCTGCTGATCACCGTCCAGATCCTCGACCAGATCCCGCAGCTCGACGCCCTTCACCCCTACTTCTTCTCCCACTACTGGCTGTCCTTCGCCGACCTGATGCGCGAACCGGTCTACTGGGACGACCTGACGAAGAACCTCGGCCTCCAGGCCCTGTACGCGGCCGTGTTCGGCTCGGCGGCGTGGGCGAGGTTCACGACGAAGGACATCACCGCCTAGGGAAACGCGATGGCGCGGGCGGGAGCCGGCATGTGACGGTTCGGCCCGTGGGCAACTCAAAGGCATATCCCGTCTTCCGGACCGGCGACGCGGCCGAGGCGTACCGGCAGGCCAAGCGGCTGTGCGCACTGCTGGAGCACGTCGACGACCGGATCCGGCTCTTCGCCGAGATGCGGACGCCCCGGGAGGTGCTGCACATGGCCGAGCTCGTTCCTGGGGTGCCCTTCGACTACGAGGAGACCCGCAAGGACCCGACGACGGGTCACTTCCTCCTCTTCGACCTCGACGTGACGACGCTGGACGACGCCGAACTCCGGACGCACCTGCCGTTGTCCTTCCGCGAGGACGTCGAACGCGGGGACGCCGAGGAACGGTTCCTGGACGCTCTGGGCGAGGGCACGGCGGTCATCGAATGGAACGGCCGGTGGCCGGACGACCCGGAGGCGGACTCGTACGGGCACTGGAACTACGACGGGGTCCAGGTCGTGTTCCACGGCGACGACGCGCAGTACGGCACGTGGGCCGAGGAGCACACCGTCTTCGTCCACGTGACCAAGTACGGTGACCTCGCCCGGGCTCGGAAGCTCGCCGCGCACATCGGCGGCGATGTCCTGGGAGAGGTACAGCTCGGCTGGTGAGAGCGCTGCCGCGGCCGGGTCAGCCGGCCTCGTACGGAAAGCGGGCGAGGGACGCGTCCTGTGCGAAGAACGTCTTTCAGGCCCTCAGCCGCTCAATCCTTCCAGCCGCTCAGGCCGCTCAGCTTCTCCGCCGCCCCTGCCACGGCGAGCAGCAGTGCCTCCCGCCCGTGCGGTGCCACCAGTTGGAGCCCGGCCGGGCAGCCGTCGGTGCCGAACCCGGCCGGGAGGCTCAGCGCCGGGTGTCCGCTCACGTTGAACGCCCAGGTGAGCGCGGTGGAGTAGACATCGCCCGGCCCTTCGTGGCCGTGCGGCGCGGTGGGTGCCGTAGGCGTCAGCAGCAACTCGGCGCCGGTGAAGAGGCGGGCCAGGCGCCGGCCGTTCTCCGCCCGGACGCGGTGGGCGTCGGCGAGTCCGGCGGGGTCCGCGCCGGACTCGCGCAGGGCCGACCAGGCCGGGGCCGGGTCCAGGAGCAGCGGCGGCGCCGGCGGTCGTACGAGCCGTACGACTCCGGCGTCGACGAGCCGGTCGACCGCTGCCCGTGCCAGCGCGACGGGCTCCTGGTCGGGACCGGCGAAGCCGAGGTCGGGGGACCAGACAGCGGTGCGGGGGAAGGACGGCTGCGCGTCGACGACGGTGGCCGGCGGCGACACCGCCCGCCACCAGGCCGCCGCGTCGGCCGCCGTACGGGCGAGGACTCCGGGTGCCGCGAGGCCCGTGCGGTCGAGCGACGGCAGCAGGCCGTTGGTGACCTTGAGACCGACGACCCCGCACCACGCCGCCGGGATGCGCACCGAGCCCGCGCCGTCGCTGCCCGTCGCCAGTGGCACCAGACCGGCCGCCACCGCGACCGCGGCCCCGGCCGAGGAACCGCCCGGCGTACGGTCGGTTCGCCACGGATTGACGGTACGTCCGCGTGCCCCGAGACCCCAGGTCTGCCAGGGGGTGCCGGGCCCGGGTACCGCGGTGGCGCCCACCGCGACACAACCGGCCGCGAGCAGCGGACCCGCTGCCCGCAGCCCGTGCCGCCCCTTCACGGCGACCGGCACCCCGGCCAGCGGCAGCCACGCGCGAGCCCCGGGACCTTCGCCCCCGCTCGGGCCGGATGGACGCGGCGGACCCGTCTCGATCAGGGCGTCCACCTCACCCGCCCGCCGCAGCGCCTCCTCGGCCCACACCTCGGTGAACGCGCACAGCACCGGATCAGCCCGCTCGATCCGCTCCAGTGCCTTGGCGACCACATCGACGGCCCGCACCGTCCCCGCGCGTACCGCGGAGGCGATCTCCGCCACTGAGGCGGACATCCGAGCCCCAGCTCCCTCGCTGCTCAGCGCATCGATCCCATCAGTCCCATCGGTCCCATCAGTCCCATCAATCCGCACAGCTTCATCAGCCCCACCCCAGCCCCATCAGCCCTGCCAGTCCTTGCTGGACCCACCCCTCTCGCCCGCAAGGGAAATAAAGGTGGGTGGGTGCGAGGGTGGTGCTCCGTACCCGGCCTTTCAGCCTGCCGATCCCGTCAGGCGGGCCAGTGGTTCGGCCTCGCGCGGCAGGCGGCCGCTCAGGTTGCCCAGGCGCCACTCGGGCACCCACGGCACGCGGTAGACGTCGATCACCGACTCGATGCGCCGGATCCGCTGGGAGAGGGGGCGCGGGAGGCGGCCCGGCGCGTCCGCCACCAGAACCACGGCATCGAGAGCGAGGCCGTACGGGACCTCCCCGCGCCGGAACATCTCCACGGCCGGGACGACGGTCTCCAGCCCGGACGCGTGCGTCCGGGCGACGAGCAGCACCGACTGCGGATCGCCTGGGCCGGGCCAGGCGCGGCCGCTGTCGTGACCGCCGTGTACCGCGGCGAGCGTGGAGACCCCGGCGCCGCCATGGGTGCCGACCCAGGAGAAGCGCCGGGCTGCCGTATGGGCGTGGGCGGACTCCGGCGGGCCTGGTTCCAGCACTCCCACCGGCCCTCGGATCCAGATCTCCGGTCCCTGTCGCATGTCTGTACGCATGCCCACTCTCCTGCCTCGTCGTCCCGGCCCTTATACCGGCGGACAGCGGACACGGACAGAGGGGGAGGAGCATGGGGGAGGGAGCCGGATGCGGGACGGTCGTTGGGACGAGCCTGTGACAACGCGGTGACGTGAGAAGCAGGGCTCAGCGGACAGACTCGTCGGTAGGTTTACGACCCGAATGAGGGAACGATGGGGCGACTCAGCCGCGAGAAGAAGCAGGAACAGCAGCAGGCCGCACCCGCGGCGAATCTTGCGGCAGTGCCGATCGACGTCCATGTACCCGTAGCCGTGGGGGGCGGCGCGGACACGCGGAGGGCATCCGTCGGCGGGGTGCTGGTGATCGCCGGACCCGGTGAGGAGGTTCAGCAGGCCGTGCTGAACCGGCTCCACCGCATCGCCGTCGCCTCGGGAAACGCCGTCCTGGCCATCATCCACGACGAACGCATCGGCTACGTCGTCCCGCTCCAGGTCGACCCGGACGGCGCCAGCCGCTTCACGGGGGAGCCGGCGCCGATGACACCGGAGCCGAGGCCGGAGCCCGTGTCGGGGCCCGCGCCGCAGTCGGCACAGGCGCCGGGCCGGGACATAGCCCAGGAGCAGCCCGTGGCCGCGCCGCACGACGACGCCCTGCCCTTCTCCGCGGCTCCGGCTCCGGCTCCGGCTCCGGCGACCGTCCCGCCACCGCGCCCCGGGCACGAGCGGCCCACCCACGTCCTGCGCCCCGTACCGGACCCCACTTCAGCACCGGCACCGGCACCGGCGTCACCCCCTGCCCCGGACCCGGTACCTGACCTCGTACGGGACTCCGCCCCCACCTTCCGGCTGTGGCCGATACCCGGGGCGGCGGCGGGAGCGGTGCCCCCGGGAACGGTCGCGCCGCCGACGGGTGAGTTCGGCCCGCCCCCGCCCATGGGCGCGCGGCCGCACCCCGCCCCCGAAGCCGACGGCCTCTCCCCGACTCCGCCGGCACCCCCGAAGCCCTCGGCGCCCCCAGCGCCTCCCCTTCCTCCGGCCGACCGGATACCGAGCCCCCTGCCTGCGGCGGCCGCCCCGACGCCAAAAGCGGTTCGTCCGCGGACGCCCCCACCGCTTCCGGAGGCCGTGTACGGCACCGGCACCGGCACCAACCCGGATCCCAAGCCGGCCCCGCCCCGCGGCTTCGACGCCGTGGCGGAGGCGGTGCTCGGGGACGAGCCGCCGGCCGCCCCCGGCGAGATCCATCTGACCGAGCCCATGGGCAGGATCAACGCCGCCGTCCGGGCGGGCCGGATCGACATGGCGGCGCGACTGGCCGGGGAGACGGTGACCGAGGCCTCACAGACTCTGGGGCCCGAGCACCCCGAGGTACTCCGGCTGCGTGAGCTGACCGCGTACATCGCCTACCTCGGCGACGAGCCGCTGCACGCCTTCCGGCTCTCCCTCGAGCTCGCCGGAATCCACCGCCGGGCGGGCGACGCGGAGGCCGCCTACGGCAACGTCCGCAGCGCGGACACCGCCTGGCGCGCGGTGCGCGACCCGCTGCGCGGGCTGGAGCTGGGGCGCGACCTGATCGAGCTGTGGACCGGACTTGCCGCCGAGGAGGGTCCGGCCGCCGACGAGATCGAGGAACTGGAGTCCGCCCGCGCCCGCATGGCCCGCCTGACCGACCGTGCCCGCGTCCAGCACGGGTGAACGGGTGAGGCTCGCCCGGGCCGTGAAGGCCTCAGTGCACGCAGTACTCGTTCCCTTCCGGGTCCGTCATCACCGTCCATGAACCGGACGGCTCCTCCACCCGCCGCAACACCCTCGCCCCGAGCCGCTCCAGCCGTGCGACCTCCGCCTCGCGGCGCCCCTCACCGGGGTGCAGGTCGAGGTGGAGCCGGTTCTTGACCGTCTTCGGCTCCGGCACCCGCTGGAAGAGCAGCCGCCGCCCCAGACCCGTGCCGCTCTCCTCCTCGTACGGGTCGTCGGGGTGCCGCACCGCGATCAGGTCCCGGAAGGCGCGGCGGCCGTGGTGCTCGACGGTGAGCTCGGCCGGTACGGCGCCCAGACCGAGCAGTTTCCCGATGAGCGCGCTGTTGTCCTCGACCGTGTACCCGAGGGCGGCGGCCCAGAAGTCGGCCTGCGCGTGCGGGTCGGCCGTGTCGATGACGAGCTTCCAGTGCACAGGAGTGACGGGAGCGACAGGGGTGGTGGGACCGGTAGGACCGTTGTCGGGAGCGGGTGATGCCGGTGGGTGCGTCATGGCGTCATTCAAACGCCCTGAGCCGCTCTACGGCCTGACTTTCGGCGCATCCGCCGGGCCCATCGCATCGGCCGGAGCCACCGCGTTCACCGCGTTCACCGCGTCAGCCACGACCGCCGGATCTGTCACGATCACCGGATCCACCGGACCCACCGGACCCGTCGCCATGGCGGCGGCGATCGTGGTCGTACCAGCCATGGCGGTCACTGCCGTCGCCACCTTCGCCCGCTCCCTGGCGAGCGCGCGGGCGGTGCGCAGGGCGTCCCAGGTCAGCAGCATCAGCGCCAGCCACACCAGTGCGAATCCGGCCCAGCGCTCGGGCGGCATGGCCTCCTTGAAGTAGAGGATGCCGAGCAGGAACTGGAACACCGGGGCCAGATACTGGAGCAGCCCCATCGTGGACAGCGGCACACGGATCGCGGCGGCGCCGAAGCAGACCAGGGGGAGCGCGGTGACGATCCCGGTGGCGGCGAGCAGCGCCGCATGTCCCGCGCCCTCGGTGCCGAACGTGAAATCGCCCCGGCTGCTCAGCCACAGCAGATAGCAGAGCGCGGGCAGGAACTGGATGGCCGTCTCGGCGGCCAACGACTCGATGCCGCCGAGGTTGACCTTCTTCTTCGCCAGCCCGTAGACGGCGAAGGAGAAGGCGAGGCAGAGCGAGATCCACGGCGGGCGGCCGTAGCCGATGGTGAGGACGAGCACCGCGGCGAAGCCGATCCCGACCGCCGTCCACTGCACGGGCCGCAGGCGTTCCTTCAGCAGCAGCACGCCGATGGCGATGGTGACCAGCGGGTTGATGAAGTAGCCGAGGGAGGCCTCGAGGACATGCCCGGCGTTCACCGACCAGATGTAGACGCCCCAGTTCACGGTGATGACCGCCGCGGCGACCGTGACCAGGGCCAGCCGACGAGGCTGCCGCAGCAGTTCCCCGAGCCAGGCCCAGCGGCGTATGACGAGCAGGGCGGCGCCCACGAACAACAGCGACCAGACCATCCGGTGGGCCAGGATCTCCCCGGCCCCCGCGGGCTTGAGCAGGGGCCAGAAGAGGGGGACGAGTCCCCACATGCCGTATGCCGCGAAGCCGTTCAGCAGACCCTTGCGCCGCTCGCCGGCCGACTTCTCGGTCACGGGCCCTCCTTCTCACCTGATGCACCGGATGTACTCGACGCGCTCGACGTACCCGACGCGTGCCCTGCGGCGAACGACGCCGACGCTCGGCGCCCGCCGGACGACGGTAACGCCGGACGCCCCCGCATGTCATGCTCGTATTGAAATACGGTCATGACATGCGGGGGCGTCCGGGCTGCAGCCCCGCGCGGAGGTCAGTTCTTCAGCGCGGCGGCGATGGCGTCCGCGAGCGGAGTGGTCGGGCGGCCGATCAGGCGGGCCAGGGCGCCGCTGGTGACGACCAGTTCACCCTTCGCGATGGAGGCGTCCGCGCCGGCGAAGACGGCGGCCACGGGCTCGGGCAGTCCGGCACCGGCCAGGATGCCGGTGAGCTCCTCGACCGTGACCGGCTTGTAGGCGATCTCCTTGCCGGTCTGCCGGCTCAGCTCGGCCGCGTACTCGGCGAGGCTCCACGCCTCGTCGCCGCCCAGCTCGTACGTCTTGTTCTCGTGGCCCTCGCCGGTGAGCACGGTGACGGCGGCCGCGGCGTAGTCGGCGCGCGCGGCGGAGGAGATACGGCCCTCACCGGCGGCGGCGACGACCGCGTTGTGTTCCAGCACCGGGGCGAGGTTCTCGGTGTAGACCTCGTGGTACCAGCCGTTGCGCAGCAGGACGTACGGCACGCCGGAGTCCAGCAGAGCCCTCTCGGTGCCGCGGTGGTCGTCGGCGAGCGCGGCGGTCAGCGTTTTGGGGGCGCTGGTGTAGGCGAGCAGGGCGACACCGGCGGCCTTGGCGGCCTCGATGACCCGCCGGTGCTGCTGCACCCGGCCCTTGTCGAACTCGTTGCCCGAGATCAGCAGCACCTTGTCGCCCGCCGCGAACACGTCGTCGAGGGTCTCGGGAACGTTGTAGTCGGCGACCGCGAGCCGGACGCCGCGCTCCGCCAGATCGGCGGCCTTCTCCGGGCTGCGTACGACGGCGGTGACCTGCTCGGCCGGAACCTTCTCCAGCAACTGCTCCACGACGTGGCGGCCGAGGTTTCCGGTGGCTCCGGTGACGACGATGCTCATGCTCAGAACTCCTTGTGGGGTGCGGTGGCACCAACGCTAGGACTTGCACTAACTTTTTGTAAGTACCCACTTTGAAGTAAGGTACCGGCATGACGGTAAGTGAGGGCATGTCCGCGTCCGCGTCCACGTCCGCGTCCCTGGCGCCCGTTCCTGGGCCTCTGCTGAGCGAGCAGGAGGCGATGTGCCCGCACCGACTGGTCCTGGAGCATGTGACGAGCCGCTGGGGGGTGCTCGTGCTGATCCGGCTCCAGGAGCGGCCCTACCGCTTCAGCGAGCTGCGCCGAGCGATCGGCAGGGTCAGCGAGAAGATGCTCACCCAGACCCTTCAGACGCTGGAGCGCGACGGCCTCGTCCATCGTGACGCCAAACCGGTGATCCCGCCGCGTGTCGACTACTCCCTCACCGACCTGGGGCGCGAGGCCGCCGAACAGGTGTGCGCGCTGGCCTTGTGGACCGAGCGGCGCATGGACGGCGTACTGGCCGCCCGTCAGGCGTACGACGAAGCCCGGCGGACGCATGACGAAGCCAGGCGGGCAGGCGAGGAGGCCAGGCGGGCAGGCGACGAGGCCCGGCTGGCACGTGACGAGGCCCGGACGCTCTGAAGCGTCCGGGCCTCGTGCGGGGCGTTCCGCGTGCGATCGTCCCTTGAGTGGCCGTACATCCGGTGGCCGTACATCCCGGTGGCCGTACGCCAGGTGGCTGCTCAGCCGACGACCGTCCACGTGTCGTTGCCCGCCAGCAGCGCGCCGAGTTCGCCCTTGCCGTGCTGCTCGACGGCGGTGTCCAACTGCTCCGCCATCAGCGTGTCGTAGACCGGACGGTCCACGGAGCGGAAGACGCCGATCGGGGTGTGGTGCAGGGTGTCCGGATCGGCGAGCCGGGACAGCGCGAACGCGGTGGTCGGGGACGCCGAGTGCGCGTCGTGGACCACGATCTCCGCCTCGTTCTCCGGCGTCACCGCGACCACCTTCAGATCACCGGTGGCCCGGTCCCGGACGACGCCTTTCGCACCGTCCGCACCGAAGCGGATCGGGCTGCCGTGCTCCAGCCGGATCACCGCATCCTCGGCCTGCTGCCGGTCCTTGAGCACCTCGAACGCGCCGTCGTTGAAGATGTTGCAGTTCTGGTAGATCTCGATCAGGGCCGTGCCCGGATGGGCGGCGGCCTGCCGCAGCACCTCGGTCAGATGCTTGCGGTCCGAGTCGACCGTACGGGCCACGAAGGAGGCCTCCGCGCCGATCGCCAGCGACACCGGGTTGAAGGGCGCGTCCAGCGAACCCACCGGCGTCGACTTGGTGATCTTGCCGATCTCGGAGGTCGGCGAGTACTGGCCCTTGGTCAGGCCGTAGATCCGGTTGTTGAACAGTAGGATCTTCAGATTGACGTTACGGCGCAGCGCGTGGATCAGATGGTTGCCGCCGATGGACAACGCGTCCCCGTCACCGGTGACGACCCACACACTCAGGTCGCGCCGGGACGTCGCCAGGCCCGTCGCGATCGCGGGGGCGCGGCCGTGGATGGAATGCATCCCGTAGGTGTTCATGTAGTACGGGAAGCGGGACGAACAGCCGATGCCGGAGACGAAGACGATGTTCTCCTTCGCCAGCCCGAGCTGGGGCATGAAGCCCTGCACGGCGGCCAGGACGGCGTAGTCGCCGCAGCCGGGGCACCAGCGCACCTCCTGATCGGACTTGAAGTCCTTCATCGACTGCTTGGCCTCGGCCTTGGGCACCAGGGCGAGCGCGTCGCCGAAGGGGGAGTCCCCGCGGGGGGAGTCCCCGCGGGAGGAGTCCCCGCGGGAGGAGTCGCCGAGGGAGGGCGGGCCGCCTGCCAGTGTCTCAGTCATCGATGGCCTCCTTCAGCACCTCGGCAAGCTGCTCCGCCTTGAACGGCATGCCGTTGACCTGGTTGTAGGAGTGGGCGTCGACCAGGTACTTCGCCCGGATCAGGGCGGCGAGCTGGCCGAGGTTCATCTCGGGTACGACCACTTTCTCGTAACGCTCCAGGACCTCCCCCAGATTCCGCGGGAAGGGGTTGACATGGCGCAGATGGGCCTGCGCGATCGCGCCCCCTGCGCCCCTGATGCGCCGTACCGCCGCGGTGATGGGCCCGTAGGTGGATCCCCAGCCGAGCACGAGCACCCGGGCGTCGCCGTCCGCGTCGTCGATCTCCAGGTCGGGGACGTCGACGCCGTCGATCTTCGCCTGCCGGGTGCGCACCATGAAGTCGTGGTTGGCCGGGTCGTACGAGATGTTGCCCGTGCCGTCCTGCTTCTCGATACCGCCGATCCGGTGTTCCAGACCCGGTGTGCCCGGGATCGCCCACGGCCGGGCCAGCGTCCGCGGGTCCCGCTGGTACGGCCGGAACACCTCGGTGCCGTCGTCCATCGTGTGGTTGGGGCCCTGCGCGAACCGCACTCTCAGGTCCGGCAGCTCCTCCGTGTCCGGGATGCGCCACGGCTCGCTGCCGTTGGCCAGATAGCCGTCGGAGAGCAGGAAGACCGGCGTCCGGTACGTCAGCGCGATCCGGGCCGCCTCGAGCGCCGCGTCGAAGCAGTCGGCCGGCGTGCGCGGCGCGACCACCGGGACCGGCGCCTCGCCGTTGCGCCCGTACATCGCCTGGAGCAGGTCCGCCTGCTCGGTCTTGGTGGGCAGGCCCGTGGACGGGCCGCCGCGCTGGATGTCCACGATCAGCAACGGCAGCTCCAGCGACACCGCGAGACCGATCGTCTCGGACTTCAGCGCCACACCTGGACCCGACGTCGTCGTCACGGCCAGCGAACCACCGAAGGCCGCCCCCAGCGCGGCACCGATGCCGGCGATCTCGTCCTCGGCCTGGAAGGTCCGGACGCCGAAGTTCTTGTGCCGGCTCAGTTCGTGCAGGATGTCCGACGCCGGGGTGATCGGGTACGACCCCAGGAACAGCGGCAGGTCCGCCTGCCGGGACGCCGCGATCAACCCGTACGCCAGGGCCAGGTTGCCGGAGATGTTGCGGTACACGCCCGGCGGGAACGCCGCGGCGGCCGGGGCCACCTCGTAGGAGACGGCGAAGTCCTCCGTCGTCTCCCCGAAGTTCCAGCCCGCGCGGTACGCGGCGATGTTGGCCGCCGCGATGTCCGGCTTCTTGGCGAACTTCGAGTTCAGGAACTTCTCCGTGCCCTCGGTCGGCCGGTGGTACATCCAGCTCAGCAGGCCGAGCGCGAACATGTTCTTGCTGCGCTCGGCTTCCTTGCGGGTGAGGTCGAACTCCCTCAGCGCTTCGATCGTCAGCGTCGTCAGCGGCACCGGATGGAGGCTGTAGCCGTCGAGTGAGCCGTCCTCCAGTGGGTTGCTCGCGTAGCCGACCTTCTGCATCGCCCGCTTGGTGAACTCGTCCGTGTTGACGATGATCTCCGCGCCGCGCGGCAGATCCCCGATGTTCGCCTTCAGGGCGGCCGGGTTCATCGCCACCAGCACGTTCGGCGCGTCACCGGGGGTGAGGATGTCGTGGTCGGCGAAGTGGAGCTGGAAGGACGAGACACCCGGCAGGGTGCCGGCCGGGGCACGGATCTCGGCGGGGAAGTTCGGCAGGGTCGACAGGTCGTTGCCGAAGGAGGCCGTCTCCGAGGTGAAGCGGTCACCGGTGAGCTGCATACCGTCACCCGAGTCCCCCGCGAACCTGATGATCACCCGGTTCAGACGGCGGACGTCCTTCGCACCCGCCGCTTTGCGCTGCTCTCCTGGGACTGTTCCGTCGGCCTGCTCCGCTGGGCTGCTGACCTGGCTGGTCACTGAACTGGACCTCCTCGAGGGCGGCTGTCCGGGACCGGCCCTCCTGCGGGCCGTCCCTGGATCAACCCTACGTCCGTAAGGGTCGCCTTCCTCGGGTCATTCGTATCTTGGACACGACTTCGCGACGTCCCGCGTGACGTCGGCACGACGTCCGGAGCACCGACGTGTCCCGCCTCCTGCCCGGATTCCCCCTGGTTGCCGACCCAGCGGCTCTTGCCTTCCAGGACGTTGCCCGCCCGCCGGCGGTTCAACCCGCGCCAGCCGACGTCAGCCGGGGCCTGCCGACGTCACCCGGAGGTGGGTCAGGGGGTTCCGGTGCAGGAGTGCAGGAGTGCAGGAGTGCAGGAGTGCAGGGGGTCAGGAGTTGAGGTAGGTGAGGACCGCGAGTACCCGACGGTGATCGCCGTCGCTCGGGGACAGCCCCAGCTTCAGGAAGATGTTGCTGACGTGCTTCTCCACGGCTCCGTCGCTCACCACCAACTGCCGGGCGATCGCCGAGTTCGTCCGCCCCTCGGCCATCAGCCCCAGGACCTCCCGCTCACGCGGGGTGAGTCCCGCGACGACGTCCTGCTTGCGGCTGCGGCCGAGCAGCTGCGCCACCACCTCGGGGTCCAGCGCCGTACCGCCCTCGGCCACGCGCACCACCGCGTCCACGAACTCCCGTACCTCGGCCACCCGGTCCTTGAGCAGGTAGCCGATGCCCCGGCTGGAACCGGCGAGCAGCTCCGTGGCGTAGCGCTCCTCCACGTACTGCGACAGCACGAGCACCCCGATACCCGGATGCTTCTTGCGCAGCTGGACGGCGGCCCGCACCCCCTCGTCGGTGTGCGTCGGCGGCATCCGGACGTCGGCCACCACGACGTCCGGCAGCTCCCCCTGATCGTTCAGCTCGGTGATCGTCTTGATCAGCGCGTCGCCGTCGCCGACCCCGGCCACGACATCGAGCCCCCGGTCGGTCAGCAGCCGGGTCAGGCCCTCCCGCAGCAGCACTGAATCCTCGGCGATGACCACGCGCACTCTGTCCTCCATGATTCCTCGGCCCCCACGCCACTCCTCCGCGCCCGCCCGTGCGGCGGGTCCGGCTGACGGGACCAGCATCCCAGCATCCGGTGGGCGATGCGGAGGGGCGTAGGAGAGAAGTCTTCGCGGGCAGGGGCAAGGGACACGCACCCGGACGCAGGGCCAGGTCCTGGTACGGGGCAGGGGCGATTTCCTGGTACAGGAGGGTGCGGGTACGGGCCCACTGCCCGTACCCGCACACCTGTCGGTCGCTTCCGCGTCTTCAGCCGCCGCTCACCCGCTCCTCCGCCGGCTTGCTGAGCTGCTGAGGTGCTGACCGCCGGCTTACTCATCCGCCGGCGCGCTCACCTGCTCACCGCATCCGCTCCGCCCGCCAGGGCAGCTCCGCCGTCACCCGGGTCGGGCCGCCGGCCGGTGAGTCGACCACCAGGATTCCGTCCACCGCGTCCAGCCGCTCCGCGAGACCGGCGAGCCCGGAACCCTCGGACACGTCGGCGCCGCCCACGCCGTTGTCCTCGACCTGCACCATCAGCCGGTTCTCCGTCCGCCACACCTCCACGGTCGCCCGGGTCGCCCGCGCGTGCTTGCTGATGTTCTGCAGCAGCTCCGAGACCGTGAAGTACGCGATGCCCTCGATCGCCGGCGCCGGGCGCTCCGTCAGATCCACCTCGACCTGCACCGGGACCGTGCAGCGGGAGGCCACCGACGACAGCGCCGCGTCAAGACCCCGGTCGGTCAGCACGGCCGGGTGGATGCCGCGCGCCAGGTCCCGCAGCTCCTGTAGGGCCGTCTTCACCTCACCGTGCGCCTCGTCGACCATGTGCGCCGCGGCCTGCGGGTCCTCCCTCAACTTCTCCTTCGCCAGCCCCAGGTCCATGGCCAGTGCCACCAGCCGGGCCTGCGCCCCGTCATGCAGATCGCGCTCGATGCGCCGCAGGTCCGCCGCCGCCGTGTCCACCACGGCGCCACGGTCGGACTCCAGCTCGACCACCCGCGTCGCCAGTCGCGACGGACCGAGCAGCCCGTGCACCAGCAGCCGGTCCATCATGGTCAGCGCTCGCACGATCCACGGCGTGGCGATGGTGAACAGGAGGCCGATCAGCGCGGTCACCGTGATCTCGAACGGGTTGTCCAGATAGATCTGGTGCTGCCCGTCGCCGTACAGCTGTATCCCACCCTGACCGGCGTACATCGGGAACAGCCAGAACCACAGGGGGTACGTCAGCAGCGACCAGCCGATCGACCAGACGGTCACCGCGACGGTGAAGGCGAACACCGCCCACGGCAGGTGCAGCACCGCGTACAGCAGCGACCGCCACGAGGTGCCGCTCTTCAGCACCGCCCCCATCCAGGCCACGAACCCCTGACGCTTCATCCGCAGCGGCTCCGGCTCGGCCACGTCCAGGCCCAGCAGCCCCCGCGCCCGCATCCGCTCCAGTGCCCCGAACCCGCGGCATCCGGCGAGCCCGGCGGCCAGCACCGGTACGCCGAGGAACGTCACCAGCAGACCGGCCCCCAGCGACACCATCGTGACCGCGTAGGCGAAGAGCAGAATACTGATCGGCAGACCCAGCAGGACGTACACCAGCTCGCGCCAGGTCCGTCCCTCGACCGGTGCCCGCAGCACGGCCGGAACCCGGTGCCGCCGCTCACCGGTCCTCTCCGTGCCACCGGTACTCCCGGAGTGCCCGGTGGGCGCGCTGTAGAGCCCGTAGCCCTGTTCGTACTCGGTGGCCATCGGCGTCGTCCTTCTCCTCGTCCGGCGGCTGTGCTGTCGTATCTCCAGACTCCTCGGCAGCAGGCCGGTGGACCATGGAGTACGTCGCAGTCTTGGACGGGGGGTTTTCCCTACCTCCGACCGGGGTGGACGGCCGTGCGCGCGGGGCTACGTCGCGCGCGGCCGTGTGGGGCGCGCGACGCGGGCGCGGACACGCGGCGGACGGCCGTACGGGCGCGGTGGCGTCGCACGGCGTTACGTGGCCGGCCGCGCGGAGCTCTGCATGGGCGCGGGGGCGGCCGTACGCGTGTCCTCGGCGAGGGCGCCGGAAAGGTCCCGCCACGGCAGCTCCGCCGTCACCGTCGTCGGGCCGCCCTCCGGCGACTCCACGACGAACAGACCGTCGACCGCGCCCAGCCGGTCCGCGAGACCCCGCATCCCCGTACCGCCGTCCAGGCTCGCGCCGCCGTGGCCGTCGTCCTCCACCTGGATGAGCAGGCGGCCGTCCGAACGCCACACCTCGACCGAGGCCGTACGCGCCGCACTGTGCTTGCTGACGTTCTGCAGCAGCTCGGAGACGGTGAAGTAGGCGATGCCCTCGATGGCCGCGGCCGGCCGCTCGGTGAGATCGACCGTCACCCTCACCGGCACCGTGCAGCGGGAGGCGACCGACGACAGTGCGGCGTCGAGACCGCGGTCGGTCAGCACCGCGGGGTGGATGCCGCGGGCCAGGTCCCGCAGCTCCTGCAACGCCAGTTTCACCTCGCCGTGCGCCTCCTCGACCATCGAAGCCGCCGCGTCGGGATCCTCCAACAGCTTCTCCTTGGCCAGGCCCAGCCCCATGGCCAGGTTGACCAGCCGGGCCTGCGCGCCGTCGTGCAGGTCGCGCTCGATGCGCCGCAGATCCGCCGCGGCCGTGTCCACCACGACACCCCGGTCGGACTCCAACTCGGCTATGCGCCGCTCCAGCTCGTCGGACGGCGACAGCAGGCCGCGCACCATCGCCCGGTCCGCGTTGGCCAGCCCTCGCGCGATGAACGGCAGCACCGGCCACAGCACGAACAGCGAGGTCAGCGTTACGGTGAAGGTGACGATGCCCCACGGCAGGCGTATCACCTCGTACAGTGCCGTGCGCCAGCCCACCGGGTCCTTCAGCGCCATCCACAGCCGCGGCAGGAACCCTCCGGCACCGTGCAGCGGCAGCCGGCTCGGCTCCTCCACCCGCACCCCGAGCAGCGCCCTGGCCCGCGCCCGCTCCCCCCTGCCCAGCAGCCGCGTCCCCATCAGACCGGCCGCGAGCAGCGGGAACCCGACCACCGTGACGGTCAGCCCGAGGCCCAGGAGCAGGATGGGCACGACATAGATGAAGCCCACCAGCGACACCGGAAGGTTCGCCAGGAGGTGGGCGATCTCCTTCCAGGTGTGCCGGTCGTAGGCGAAACGCGCCGGTGGTGGGCGGTCGGCGGGAGAAGGGAAGGGCTCGGTCATGTGTCATAGCGTGCACGGCCACGGGGGCCCACGCCATGAGGTGGGCCCCTGATATCCACGGGGGAAATCCCCACCCCCCGTACCAGGGGGTGACGGGCTGCTTACGGGGCACTTGTCAGGGCCTAGACTCCCGTGCGTACAGATCGTCGAACAGCGAGGGGCGGACGTGCGGCAATCGACCGGCGTCGAACCGACCGGCTTCGACCCGACCGGCATCGGCATGGCCGGCTTCGACATGGCCGGCGGCGGACCGACTGCCGCGATCGCTTCGAACCAGGTCGCGGCGGCAGACTACTTCCAGGCGTACTCGGTCGTCGGACTGCTCGCCGTCGTCGGCGTGCTGTTCGTCGCCGTCGCCTTCGGTGCGGGACGCCTGCTGCGGCCGGTGGTACCCACGCCCGAGAAGCTCATGACGTACGAGTGCGGAGTCGACCCCGTCGGCGAGGGCTGGGCCCACACCCAGGTCCGCTACTACGTCTACGCCTTCCTCTACGTGATCTTCGCTGTCGACTCGATCTTCCTCTTCCCCTGGGCGACCGTCTTCGCCGCCGACGGCTATGGCGGGACCACGCTCGTGGAGATGTTCATCTTCCTAGGCTTCCTCGCCGTCGGCCTGCTGTACGCATACAAGAAGGGCGTCCTGACATGGACGTGACCCCCACCCACTCACCGGGTGCCACCACCCCGCCGGCCCCGGGTTCGGCCCCGGGCCCGGATTCCGGACCGGTGCTGCTGCCCGAGCCCGCCGTGCTCCCCGCCGAAGGCAGCGGAAAGCTCGGCGCGCTCGCCCGGCTCGCCCCCGAGCCGATGAAGGTGATCCTCAACTGGGGTCGCCGCTACTCCCTCTGGGTCTTCAACTTCGGCCTTGCCTGCTGCGCGATCGAGTTCATCGCCGCGTCGATGGCTCGCCACGACTTCATCCGCCTCGGCGTCATCCCCTTCGCACCGGGACCGCGCCAGGCCGACCTGATGGTCGTCTCCGGAACGGTCACGGACAAGATGGCACCCGCGGTGAAGCGTCTGTACGAGCAGATGCCCGAGCCGAAGTACGTCATCTCGTTCGGCGCGTGCAGCAACTGCGGCGGGCCGTACTGGGACTCTTACTCCGTCACCAAGGGCGTCGACCAGATCATCCCGGTCGACGTCTACGTCCCCGGCTGCCCGCCGCGGCCCGAGGCACTGCTCCAGGGGATCCTGAAGCTCCAGGAGAAGATCGCACGGGAGTCGCTGGGGGAGCGGTACGGGTCCGGTGGACGAGGTGCTTCGGCGACGGCGCTGCAGAGCGGGTTGGTGAAGCCGCCGGTGCCGGGGGAGGCCGGTGCGGTGCAGTCCGGCCGGGGGGAGGACCGATGACCGCGGTCGGCTGGCTCCCCGCCGACGCCGAGGAACTGTTCGGCACGGAGGCCGCGGCCGAGGAGTCGTACGACGTCCTCACCGTCGACGTCCCGCCCGCCTCCTGGCTCCCGGCCCTGGAGACCGCGCGCGACCGGCTGGACTGCACGTACTTCGATTGGTTGAGCGCGGTCGACGAGCCCGGTACGGGCTTCCGCGTCGCCGCCCACGTCGTGGCCCTCTCCCCGGTACGGCGCCTGCTCCTGCGTACGACCGTCCCGCACGAGGCCCCGGCGCTGCCCTCCGCGGTGGGCGTCTACGCGGGGGCCGCCTGGCACGAGCGCGAGACGTACGAGATGTTCGGCATCGACTTCACCGGCCACCCCGCACTCGACCACCTGCTCCTGCCGGACACCTTCGAGGGCCACCCCCTGCGCAAGGACTTCGTCCTCGCCGCCCGCGTCGCCAAGGCATGGCCCGGCGCCAAGGAACCCGGCGAGTCCGAACACGGCGGCCCCAAGCGCCGCCAGATGCTTCCCCCGGGGGTCCCCGACCCCAATGAGTGGGGCCCCCTGAAGGGCAGGCTCCCCCCGGCCCCGTCCCGTCCGGCCCGGGGCGCGGGCAGGGCGGCCACCGGCACTGGTCCCGGGCCCGCCGCAGAAGGAACACCCGGCGACCGTCCGCTGCGTCGAACCCGTACGGCGGCGGAGGGCTCCGCGAGCCAGTCGGCCCCCGCGGGGCCGGAGGGCGAGGGCCGTCCCGCACCGCCGCCGCGCCGGAACCGTACGGCGGCCGAGGGCTCCGCGAGCCAACAGGCCGCGCCCGCCCCCGAGCCCCCGGCCGCCCACACCGCGGCACAGCCCGGAACACCCCCGCCGGCCACACCCCGGACGCGCCGTGCCCGGAGTGCGAGCGAGGGCTCGGCATCCCAGCGCGAGCAGTCGACGGCAGCCGCGTCCGGGAAGGCGGAGAAGGCCGCGGAGGGCACTGTCGGCTCTGCTGCCGGTCCCGGCACCGACGCGCCCGAAGCGCCGGCCATCGGACGCCGCACCCGAAGCGCGTCCGAGGGCTCCGCGAGCCAACGACCCCAGGCGTCACCGCCGAAGCCCACCGATGAACGGGGCCCCCGCCGGGCACGCAGCGCGTCGGAAGGCTCCGCAAGCCGCCCGACCGCGCCGCCGGAGATGACCGCGCCGCCGGACATGACCGGGGCGTCAAAAGAGACGGAGGCGCCGGATCGGACCGGAGCATCGGGCACCAAACCCTCCACCGCACCGCGCAGTCCGGACGCCCCCTGGCACCACGCCCGCCCGGCCCACACCGAGCCCGAGCCCGACGCGGCAGGTGAGCCCGAGCCCGAGGTCGAAACACCGGCTGAACCCGAGTCCGCCCCGGACCCGGCCCCGGACCCGGCCCCGGCCCCGGACCCGGCCCCGGACCCGGCCCCGGCCCCGGACCCGGACCCGGACCCGGCCCCGGAGTCGGGCCCCGCGGCCCCCGACACCCCCTCAGGAGGCCCGCGGTGAACGATGTACTCGATGTCGCCCTGCGACTCCTGATCATCTTCGTCGTCTTCCTCACCTTCCCTCTGATCGTCGGCCAGACCGAGCACAAGGTGATGGCGCACATGCAGGGCCGCCTGGGCCCGATGTACGCGGGCGGCTTCCACGGCTGGGCCCAGCTCGTCGCCGACGGCGTGAAGTTCGCACAGAAGGAGGACGTGGTCCCGGCCGGTGCCGACCGCCGTATCTTCCAACTCGCCCCCGCCGTCGCCCTCCTGCCGTATCTCCTCGTCCTGCTCGCCATCCCGATCGGGCCGGGCGAGGGCGCCGTCGGACAGGTGCTGGACGCAGGTGTGTTCTTCGTGCTCGCGGTGATGGGCGTAGGCGTCCTCGGCTCGCTGATGGCCGGGTGGGCCTCCGCCAACAAGTTCTCCCTCCTCGGCGGCCTGCGCACCGCCGCTCAGCTCCTCGCCTATGAACTGCCGATGCTGCTCACCGCCGCCTCGGTGGCGATGGCGGCCGGTACCGTCTCGCTCGTCGGCATCCTCGACGCGTTCGAGTGGTGGTGGTTGCCCTGGCAGATCGTCGGCGCGATCGTCTTCTTCGTCGCCGGCCTCGCCGAACTCCAGCGGCCGCCCTTCGACATGCCCGTCGCCGACTCGGAGATCATCTTCGGTGCGTACACCGAGTACACCGGCCTGCGGTTCGCGCTCTTCCTCCTCGCCGAGTACGCCGGGATCGTCGTCCTGTGCGGCCTGACCACCGTCCTCTTCCTGGGCGGCTGGCACGGGCCGTGGGGCGCCGACGGCCTCGGCTGGGTCTGGACCCTGCTGAAGGCCGCGGTCCTCGCCTTCGTCGTCATCTGGCTCCGCGTCAGCTATCCCCGCCTGCGCGAGGACCAGCTGCAGAAACTGTCCTGGACCTTCCTTGTTCCCCTCGCTCTCGCCCAGATCGCCCTCACCGGCGTCGTCAAGGTGGTGATCTCCTAGCCATGCCCTCTCTTCCTGGCTTCCCCGGCTCCGGCCTGGCCAAGGGCCTGGCCGTCACCCTGCGGACGATGACGAAGAAATCCGTCACCGCCCAGTACCCGGACACCCAGCCCGACCTCGCACCCCGCACCCGAGGGGTGATCGGTCTGTTCGAGGAGAACTGCACGGTCTGCATGCTGTGCGCCCGCGAGTGCCCGGACTGGTGCATCTACATCGACTCCCACAAGGAGACCGTCCCGGCGGCGACGCCCGGCGGCCGTGACCGCAGCCGCAACGTCCTCGACCGGTTCGCCATCGACTTCTCCCTGTGCATGTACTGCGGTATCTGCATCGAGGTCTGTCCTTTCGACGCCCTGTTCTGGTCCCCCGAATTCGAGTACGCCGAGACCGACATCCGCGAACTCACCCATGAACGCGACAAGCTCCGCGAGTGGATGTGGACGGTTCCGGCTCCGCCGGCCCTCGACCCCGCCGCCGAGGAGCCGAAGGAACTCGCCGCCGCCCGCAAGACGGCCGACAAACTGACCGCCGCCCAGCCCGCCCCGCAGGCAGATCCGAAGGGGGAGGAGTCGTGACCCCCGCCGCAGCCGCAGCCGCAGCCGCAGCCGCAGCCGCAGCCGCAGCCGCAGCCGCAGCCGCAGCCGCGGTCGCGCACGCCACGACCACCACCGTCACCACCACCGCCGAGGCGCAGGGCTTCCTCTCCCCGACCGGTGTGGAGATCGCCTTCCTCCTCGTCGGCCTGGTCACCTTCGGTGCCGCCGTCGTCACCGTCACCACCAGGCAGCTGGTGCACGCCGCCCTGTGGCTGGTGGTGGCCCTCGGTGGACTCGCCGTCGAATACCTCCTGCTCACCGCCGAGTTCATCGCCTGGGTGCAGGTCCTGATCTACGTGGGTTCGGTCGTCGTCCTGCTCCTGTTCGGTCTGATGCTCACCAGAGCGCCCATCGGCCGCTCCCCGGACGCCGACTCCGACAACCGCTGGGTCGCCCTCGCCGTGGCCGTCGCCGCGGCCGTCGCCCTGGTCTGGGTCGTCGTCGACGCCTTCCGCACGACCTGGATCGACCTGGACGGCCTGTCCGCCGGCTCCACCGACGTGACCGGCGCCAGCCTCTTCCAGCACTGGGTCCTCCCCTTCGAGGCCCTCTCCGTCCTCCTCCTGGCCGCCCTCGTCGGCGCGATCGTCCTCTCCCGCAGGGCGAAGACGGCCGCCGCGGCACGGGAAGCCGGGGCACGGGACACGGCCGCCGGAGCCACCAGCGGATCGCCCTCGGAATCAGCCCCTGGACCGGCCCGCGCGTCGACCGCCCGCCGCCGCGACGCGGAAGGGAACCGCTGATGCACCTCGCCTATCCCGTCGTGCTGTCCGCCCTCCTCTTCTGCACCGGTCTGTACGGAGTCCTCGCCCGCCGCAACGCGATCCTGGTCCTGATGTCGGTCGAGCTGATGCTCAACGCCGTCAACCTGAACCTGGTCGCCTTCGACGTCTGGCTCAGCAAGACCGCCGAGGAGACCCTGCACTCCGGTCAGGCCCTCGCCCTGTTCACCATCGCCATCGCCGCCGCCGAGATCGGCATCGGTCTGGCGATCGTCCTCGCCGTCCACCGCAACCGCGGCACCGCGGACATCGACAAGCTCCGCGACACCGCCGAGGGCCACGACCCGGATGACCCCGACGGCCCCGACGGCGCGGGCAGTCCCGGCGGGCCGGGCGGCCCCGTACCCGACAGCGACGCCGACGCCCCCACGACCCGGGCGGCCGTCACGAAGGCTGAGGCCACCGCGTGACCACGACCACCCTCGCCGTCCTCGTCCCCCTCCTTCCGTTCCTCGGCGCGATCGCCGGACTGCTCCTCGGCCGAACGGCCCCGGGGTTCGTCCGCCCGCTCGCCGTCCTGCCCACGCTCACCGCCCTCGCACTGGCCGTCGTGGTCGCCGTGCGCCAAGGCGGCGGCCGGGCCGTCGATGCCGCCACCGAGCTCACCCCCACCGGTTCCGTCCCCATCGAACTCGCCCTGGACGTCGACGGCTTCGCCGCCCTCACCGCCGTGCTCGTCGGTGTCGTCGCCACCTGCGTGCAGATCTACTCGACGGGTTACCTCCGCGACGACCCGCGCTACCCCTCCTACGCGGCCCTCGTCTCCCTGTTCACCTCCGCGATGTTCCTCGTCGTCTACTCCGGCGACCTGATGGTGCTGCTGGTCGGCTGGGAAGTCATGGGCATCTGCTCCTACTTCCTCGTCGGCCACTACTGGGAGACCCCCCAGGCCCGCGCCGCCTCCCTGAAGGCCTTTCTGGTCACCAAGCTCGGCGACGTCCCCTTCCTCATCGGTCTGTTCGCCATCGCCGGCGAGACAGGCTCCTTCCGGATCACACACGTCCTCGACGCCGTCGCGAACGGCGGCATCGAGCACCCCACCCTGATCGCCCTGCTTCTCCTGGCGGGCGTGGCGGGCAAGTCGGCGCAGTTCCCGCTGCACACCTGGCTCCCCGACGCGATGGCGGGCCCGACCCCCGTCTCCGCGCTGATCCACGCCGCGACGATGGTCGCCGCCGGTGTCTACTTCGTCGCCCGTCTCCTCCCGCTCTTCGCGGCCTCCCGGGCCGCGATGACCGTCCTCGCCGTCATGGCAGCCGTCACCATGGCCGGCTCGGCGCTCGCCGCGCTCGCCCAGGACGACATCAAACGTGTCCTCGCCTACTCGACGATCGGCCAGCTCGGCTACATGACCGGCGCCCTCGCCGTCGGCGAACGCGGAGCCGCCGTCTTCCACCTCCTGTCCCACGGCGCCTTCAAGGCGTTGCTGTTCCTCGCCGCCGGTGTGATCATCCACGCCGCCGGCACCAACTCGCTGGCCGCCATGTCCCGCATGAGTCACCTGCGTGACCGCGTCCCCGACGCCTACTGGACGATGACCGTGGCGCTCCTCGCGCTGGCCGCGATCCCGCCGTTCAGCGGCTTCTTCTCCAAGGAGGCCGTCCTCGGAGCCGCCGAACACGTCGTCACCGGCCACAACGGGCAGGTCCCCGCCGCGGCGGGCTGGATCGTCCTCCTCGCCGGCCTGGTCACCTCCCTGCTCACCGCCGCGTACGCGACGCGGCTGTGGCTGCTGGCCTTCCGGGGACACGGCACCGAGGCGCCCGACCACGGCAGGCAGCCCCTCACCATGACCGTCGTGCTGTGGGTGCTCGCGATCCCCTCCCTCGCACTGGGCGGCCTCGCCTTCCGCGTGCTGCCCGACTGGTTCGACGGCCACGACCTCACCCCGACCCTCGCCACCTCGGTGCTCGGCACCGGCGTGGCCCTGGTCGGCGGCATCGTCACCTACACCACCTGGCGGCACACCACCGCCCACGCCGCCGGCTTTCCCCTCGGTGCCGTCGCCGCCCACCCGGAACGCGACGCCGGACAGATCGAGGCAGAGGCGATCGCCAGTCACGAGCCCGCCTACGGAGACATCGCGTACGCACCCGACCCGTCCGACCCCGGGCGGCTGCTGCTCGGCCCCCTGCACCGCCACGCGGCCGTCGGCTTCCACCTCGACGCCGTGTACACGGCCCTCTTCGTCCGGCCCGTCCAGTCCGCGGCCGGTCTGGTCCGGTTCCTCGACCGTGAGGTTGTCGACACATACGTGCGCGGTGCGGGAGCGCTGCCCCGGTGGCTCGGCACCGCCGTACGACGTGCCCAGACCGGCAATCTGCAGACCTATGTGAGCGCGCTGCTCGCCGGCACCGTCGTCCTCGCGGTCGCCGTCGTCCTCGCCGCCACGGGAGCGTGACCAGACGTGATCGATATCAGCGAGTCCGTGATGCAGCTCCTTCTGGCGTTCCTCGTCGTCGGCCCGCTCCTGGGAGCCGCCGCCGCTCTCCTCCCGGCCCCGCCGGGACTCAAGGGAAAGTCACCCGACCAGGCCGTGCTCCGGCACGGTGTGACCGTCACCGGCGCCGTTCTCATCGCGGCGATCGTCCTCGCGCTCGGCTTCGACCACGACCAGCCGTCGAAGATGCAGGCCACGACCGACATCAGCTGGATCCCCGCACTCGACGTGCGGATCCACCTCGGCACCGACGGCATCTCCCTCCCCCTTCTGGTCCTGACCGCACTGCTGACCTTTCTCAGCGCGCTCTACACGTACTTCAAACCGCCCGCGGGCCCGTCCCCGAAGGCCTTCGTCGCCCTGCTGCTCGTCCTCGAGTCCGGCACCCTCGCGGCCTTCGCCGTCCTCGACCTGATCCTGTTCTTCCTCGCCTTCGAGATGGTCCTGATCCCGATGTACTTCCTCATCGCCCGCTGGGGCGGCGAGGGCCGGGCCGAGGCCGCCTGGAAGTTCATCCTCTACACACTGCTCGGCTCCGTGGTCATGCTGCTCGGCCTGCTCCTGATCGGAATCAGGGCGGGCACATTCGACATGGTGGCACTCGCCACTGACAACGGCCGGTCACTGACCGTATCCGTGCAGGTCATCGCCGTATTGACGATCGGGATCGGGCTCGCGATCAAGACCCCGATGTGGCCGCTGCACAGCTGGCTGCCCGACGCCCACACCGCCGCCCCGACCGTCGGATCCGTCCTGCTGGCCGGCGTCCTGCTGAAGATGGGCACGTACGGGTTCGTGCGGATCCTGCTCCCCGCCGCACCCGACGGTTTCCGCACGTTCGCGCCCTACCTCGCCGCCTTCGCCGTCGTCGGCATCATCTACGGATCCCTCGCCTGCCTCGCCCTCGCCAGGGAAGGCGCGAAGGGCGACCTCAAACGCCTCATCGCCTACTCCTCCGTCGGCCACATGGGCTTCGTCCTCCTCGGCATCGCCACCATGACCCCGACCGGCGTCAACGGCGCCCTCTTCGCCAACATCGCCCACGGCCTCATCACCGGCCTGCTCTTCTTCCTCGTCGGCGCACTCAAGGACCGCACCGGCACCGTCGACCTCGACACCCTGTCCCGCCCGTGGCCCGACCGCCGCCCCTCAACGAGCGGCTCCGCCACACCGGACCGACCCCAGACCGGCGCCGCCCTCTACGGCAGGGCGCCGCGCCTCGGCGGACTGCTCGCCTTCGCGGCCGTCGCCTCCCTCGGCCTGCCCGGCCTCGCCGGGTTCTGGGGAGAAATGCTCGCCCTCTTCGGCGCGTTCGACCCCGCCGCCGGACTCAGCCGCCCCGCCTTCCTCGTCTTCATGTCGATCGGAGCCTTCGGCACCCTGCTGACCGCCGCGTACCTGCTCGTCGTGGTCCGCAGGGTCTGCATGGGCGCCCTGCCGGAACAGGCTCCCGCGCTCACCGACGTCCGCGGCTACGAGTTCGCGGCCTGGACCCCGCTCGTCGTCCTCACCGTCGTCGCCGGACTGTGGCCCGGGGCCCTGATCGGACTGACCGACCCGGCCGTGCAGCAGCTCCTCACAGGAGGCACCCGATGAGCTCCCTCGTCCAGTCCGTCGACTGGCTGGCCATCGCGCCGCCCGTCATCACGGCCGTGGTGGGACTCGCCGTCCTCGTCGCCGACCTGTTCGTCGGCGAGGCCAGGAAACCGCTCCTCGGCCGGCTCGCGGTGACCGGACTCGCCGCCGCCACGCTCATGCTGCTGCCCCTCCTCGACGCCGACCGCAGCACGTTCTGCCTGGTCGGCGACCCCGGAGTGTGCAGCTACACCGCCGACCGGTTCACCCTCGTCATCCAGTTCCTGGTGCTCGGCGGCGCGCTCCTGACCGCCCTCCTGTCGGTCACCGTCCTCAAGGACGCCGACAAGCGGCTCCCCGAGGGCGAGTACTGGTTCCTGCTCCTGTCCTCCGCCGCGGGCGCCGCCCTCCTGCCCGCCTCCCGCGACCTCGCGACCCTCGTCGTCGCCCTGGAGGTCGCCTCCCTGCCCGCCTTCGCCCTGGTCGGCCTCAGACACGGCGACCGGAAGTCGTCCGAAGCGGCGCTGAAGTTCTTCCTGTCCTCGGTCACCGCCACCGCGGTCAGCCTCCTCGGCATCAGCTTCGTCTACGCCGCCACCGGGACCCTCCACCTCACCCTGGTGGCCGAACGCGTCCAGACCGTCGACGGACAGCTCCACACCCTCGTCCAGACCGGCGTCGTCCTCACCCTCGTCGGCTTCGCCTTCAAGACGGCCGCCGTCCCCTTCCACTTCTGGGTGCCCGACACCTATGTGGGTGCCCCCTTGCCGATCGCCGCCTACCTGTCGGTCATCGGCAAGGCGGTCGGCTTCACCGGCCTGATCCTCGTCACCGTCGTCGCCCTCCCCTCGTACGCCGAGATCTGGGGCCCGGCCCTCGCCGTGCTCGCCGCCCTCACCATGACCGTCGGCAACGTCGGCGCCCTCGGGCAACAGGCCACGCGCGCGTACAGCGCGGTACGCCTCCTGGCCTGGTCCTCCGTCGGCCAGGCCGGCTACCTCCTGGTGCCGATCGCCGCCGCCGCGTACTCCGGCGACGCCGAGAAGTCGATCGGCTCCACCCTCGCCTACGCCCTCATGTACGGCGCGGTGAACCTCGGCGCCTTCGCCGTCGCCGCCCTGGTAGGCCGTACGAAGTTCCTCAACCGGGTCTCCGACTACCGCGGCCTGTACGCCTCCAGCCCGCTCACCGCCCTGCTCCTGGCCTTCTTCCTGCTGTGTCTCGCCGGACTCCCGCCCGGCATCATCGGCCTCTTCGCCAAGGTCACCGTCTTCTCCGCTGCCGTCGACGCCGGACTCGGCTGGCTCGCCGTCCTCATGGCCGTCAACGTCGTCATCGCGCTGGTGTACTACCTCCGTTGGACGGCCCTGCTGTTCCGTGCCCCCGACGGCGAACCGGCCGTGCACCGTGTCCCGGTCCCGCTCACCGCCGCGATCGCCCTCACCGGAGCCCTCGGCATCGTCCTGTCCGGCGCACCACAACTGATCCTGCGCTTCACCGACACCGGGCTCTTCTGACCGACCCCCGGGGCCACGCCGGTACCCCGACCCTCCAAGGCCCCGAGGCGTGCCGGACCTCCTCCGGCACCCCTGCCCTCATCCACCGGCCGCGCTTTTCGGCCACCGGACGGGGCGCGGCCGGCACGGTGCCCAGGACGGCCTCCACCCGGACGGTTTACACGCGCCACCACGCGCCCCAGGGAACCTGTGCCGCTCGCCTGGCGTTGACGAATACGGGAGGGTCCACTGGACGTGAGGCCGAAGCACCCGGGGCCATCGCAGGTCAGAAGGAAGATCGGCAGACAAGGGTCCCCCGCCGCACGATTTGGAGGGCGTACTGTGCACCGCCGGCACAACGGGCTCAGGACCGCGGTCCTCCTCGGGGGACTGTCCGCACTCATCATCGTCATCGGCAGCTTCTTCGGCCGGACGGGCCTCGTTGTCGCTGTCGTGATCGCGCTGGGCACCAACGCGTACGCGTACTGGAACAGCGACAAGCTCGCCCTGCGCGCGATGCGGGCCCGCCCCGTGAGCGAGTTCGAGGCCCCTGGCCTGTACCACCTGGTCCGCGAACTCTCCACCCAGGCCCGCCAGCCCATGCCCCGCCTGTACATCTCCCCGACCGAGGCGCCCAACGCCTTCGCCACCGGCCGCAACCCGCGCAACGCCGCCGTGTGCTGCACCGAAGGCATCCTGCGCCTGCTCGACGAGCGTGAACTGCGCGGCGTCATCGGCCATGAGCTCAGCCATGTCTACAACCGGGACATCCTGATCTCCTCGGTCGCCGGTGCCCTCGCCTCCGTGATCATGTTCCTGGTCAACTTCGCCTGGCTGATCCCGGTCGGCCGTTCCAGCGACGACGACGGCCCCGGCATCCTCGGCATGCTGCTGATCATGATCCTGGGCCCGCTCGCCGCTTCCCTCATCAAGCTGGCCATCAGCCGCTCCCGCGAGTACGAGGCCGATGCCTCCGGCGCTCAGCTGACCGGCGACCCCCTCGCCCTGGCAAGCGCCCTGCGTAAGCTGGAAACGGGCACCAAGCAGCTTCCCCTGCCCCCCGAGCCCCGCATCGAGACCGCCAGCCACATGATGATCGCGAATCCGTTCCGTCCGGGCCAGGGGTTCGCGAAGATGTTCTCGACCCATCCGCCCATGGCGGAACGCATCGCCCGACTCGAGAAGATGGCAGGTCGAACGCAGTGAAGACCATCCTGAACGTCATATGGCTCGTTCTGAGCGGCTTCTGGCTGTTCCTCGGCTACCTGCTCGCCGGCGTCCTGTTGTGCATCACGATTATCGGTATTCCTTTTGGTATCGCCGCCTTCCGGATCGGCGTCTATGCCCTGTGGCCGTTCGGGTACACGGCGGTCGAGCGCAGGGACGCGGGTGCCGCCTCCTTCATCGGCAACGTGCTGTGGCTGCTCCTCGCGGGCTGGTGGCTGGCCATCGGCCACATCGTCACCGGCCTCGCCCTGTGCGTGACGATCATCGGCATCCCGCTCGGCATCGCCAACTTCAAGCTGATCCCTGTTTCGTTGCTCCCGATGGGCCGCGAGATCGTACGCACCGACCAGCAGTTCGTGTCCCGCTAGTCCCGCTGGACCGACTTGGTCTTCCACAGTCCACAAGCGTGCCGACGAGGGTTTTCCACAGGCTGCCGCGACTGTCGGTGGCGGCGTGCATCATGGACGCGTGACCAAGTGTGATCGTTAGCTGACACCTGGTGGTGTCCGAATCCCCGGTGGCCCAGAAGGCCGAGCCCCACCGGGAACGCCACCTGTCCCTGCCCTGCCATGGGGTTGCCCCACCATGGGGTTGCCCTGCCGGGTCCCGCCCGCCCGGACCCGGGACGGTCTACCGCCCGGCAGCCCTCCACCGCCGCACCCCATGAGCGGCCGCACCCACCGCCAGCACCCCCGCGCCGACGGCTACGGACATCCCTGGCAGTGAGAACGCCAGAATCAGACACCCGACGAGCCCGACCGCCGGCAGCACCCGCGCCACCGGTCCCGGCCGAAGCGTCCAGGCCGACGCGTTGGCCACCGCGTAGTACGCCAGCACCCCGAAGGAGGAGAACCCGATCGCGCCCCGTACATCCACCGTGGCGGCCAGGACGGCGACCACCGCTCCCACGGCCAGCTCCGCCCGGTGCGGCACCTGGAACCGAGGGTGGACGGCGGACAGGGAGCCCGGCAGATGCCGGTCCCGGGCCATGGCCAGCGTCGTTCGCGAGACACCCAGGATCAGGGAGAGCAACGAACCCAGCGCGGCCGCGGCCGCCCCCACCCGTACCACCGGCGTCAGTTCCGGAACCCCGGCCGACCGCACCGCGTCGGTCAGCGGCGCGCCCGAGTGACCCAGTCCCTGCGCCCCCAACACCGAAAGGACGGCGACCGCGACAGCCACGTACACGACCAGGGCGATGCCCAGCGCCAGCGGGATCGCGCGCGGGACGGTGCGCGCCGGATCCCGCACCTCCTCGCCGAGGGTCGCGATCCGCGCGTACCCGGCGAAGGCGAAGAACAGCAGACCGGCGGCCTGGAGCCCGCCGCCCGCGCCGCCCGGTGCCACGAAGGAGAGACGCCCGGCATCGGCCTGCTCCGAAGTCAGGCACACGACCACCACGGAAGCGAGGACAGCGAGGACCACGGCCACGATCACCCGCGTCAGCCACGCGGACTTCTGCACGCCGCCGTAGTTCACCGCGGTCAGCGCCACGACAGCGGCGACCGCCACGGCGTTGGCCTGCCCCGGCCAGAGGTACGCGCCGACGGTGAGCGCCATCGCCGCACAGGAAGCGGTCTTCCCGACCACGAACGCCCAGCCCGCGAGGTACCCCCAGAACTCCCCGAGCCGCTCCCGCCCGTAGACATAGGTGCCGCCCGATTCGGGATACAGCGCGGCCAGGCGTGCCGACGACGTGGCGTTGCAGTAGGCGACCACGGCAGCGGCCGCGAGCCCGAGGAGCAGCCCGGAGCCGGCCGCCTGCGCCGCGGGCGCCAGAGCGGCGAAGATCCCGGCCCCCACCATGGAGCCGAGACCGATGACGACGGCGTCTCCCACGCCGAGCGTGCGGCGCAGTTCGGAACCGGCTCGGGCTGTCATGAGACCGCACCCTACTGATCGCGGGAACCGTCACACATACCCGCGTCGTCCTCCACCCCAGCACGACATGAACGGAACACGGCGCGGGTTTCACAGGCCGTGCCAGGTGAGAGCACGGTACGAGAAGGGCAGGGACAGGGCATGACGATCATCAGCTGGATCGTTCTGGGGCTGCTGGCCGGAGCGATCGCGAAGTTCCTGCTGCCGGGCCGCGACCCGGGCGGCTTCATCGGGACGACCCTCATCGGGGTCGCCGGAGCGTTCATCGGCGGCTGGGTCTCGGCCCGTTGGCTGGACCACCCGATCACCAAGGGCTTCTACGACGGTGCCACCTGGGCCGCCGCGATAGGCGGCTCCCTGATCCTCCTGATCGCCTACCGACTCCTCTTCGGCCACTCACGCGACTGACGTCACCGGCACCTCGGAAACGGCTGCCGGCCGAGCAGGGTGGGCGCCCGGAGACACCCACCCGCCCGCATCCACGCGTGCACGCGACGCCCAAGGCACACGCGGTCTCGTTCTCCGCCCGGACCTAGCGGTAGTTCACGAACTGCAGGTCGAAGTCGAAGTCCTGGCCCTTGAGCAGGGAGATGACGGCCTGAAGGTCGTCACGGCTCTTGGAGGAGACCCGGAGTTCCTCGCCCTGCACCTGGGCCTTCACGCCCTTGGGACCCTCGTCCCGGATGAGCTTCGCCACCTTCTTCGCGTTCTCCTGGGAGATGCCCTCCTGGATCGACGCGAAGATCTTGTACTCCTTGCCGGAGAGCTGCGGTTCACCGGCGTCCAGGGACTTCAACGAGATGCCCCGTTTGATCAGCTTGGACTGGAAGACATCGAGGACAGCCTTCACCCGGTCCTCGGAGTTCGCCTCCAGAAGAATCTTCTCCCCGGACCACGAGATCGAGGCACCCACGCCCTTGAAGTCGTAGCGCTGCGAGATCTCCTTGGCGGTCTGGTTGAGGGCGTTGTCGACCTCCTGCCGCTCGACCTTCGAGACGATGTCGAAACTGGAGTCGGCCATGTCCTGTGGCTCCTTGTATCGAGGTTGCGTATGGGGCTGAGAGCCGGATGAGTACCGGCTACCGGCGTATGTGGGCGGCCGTCGAGCCCGGCATCGGTCCCGGGCCGCATCCTCACAAGCCTAGCCACCCCGGGGTCCCCGGGTAGCGATCAATCGGGTGGCGAACCACCCCTCCCCATCAGGTATCGTTTACGTCGTTGCCACGGAGCGCCGCCGCAAGGCGGTTCGATGGCAGCGACCTTGGCGGTGTGCCCGAGCGGCCAAAGGGAGCAGACTGTAAATCTGCCGGCTCAGCCTTCCCAGGTTCGAATCCTGGCGCCGCCACACAAGGGAAAACCCCTTCTGACCAGCCATTACGGCAGGTCAGAAGGGGTTTTTCGTTGGTGGTCCGGGTGCGATTCGTCGTGGACGGGGCGCGGACGTGTCTCACTTCATACCGTCCGTATCCCGCCGTTGATCAGTGCGTGTCCCCCAGGCGTCCCCCGGGGGAGAGCGTGATCACTCCGGTTCGTTCCACTTCCGGAGAACCGCATCGATCCGGCTGTTCGCACGCTCCTGGGTCTGGTCGAGCACCTTGGCATACACCTTGTGCAGCACCGCGATGCTGTGCCCGGCACGACGGGCGCACTCCATCGCGTCCACTCCGGAACTGAGCCAGAACGACACCCCGGCGTGCCGCAGGTCGTAGGGGCGACGAGCCAGCAGAGAGGCCGTCTCTGCCTCGCTCAGCACGTCCCGGCGGGCCTTCGCCCACACCTCTCCGTAGCCGGTCTTCTGGAGCAGGCCGTTGCGGTTCGTCCGGAAGAGCCGGCCGTCGGGTGCCGTGCCGTGCGTGGCGATGTGCTGCCGCAGCATGCGCACGAAGTGCGGCGGGATGGGCACTGGCCGGGAGTCCTTCTCGGCACGGGCCTTGAGATGGCGCGTCCCGTGTGCCGCCCCGTCGTTCGACCAGCTCCGTCCGGCCCGGACGATGCCCTGCCGCAGGGTGAGCATGCCCCACCCCGTTTCCGGCAGGTGGCACTGGTCCGCGCGCAGTCCGGCGGCTTCAGCCGGCCGCATGGCCGCGTAGTACAGGCAGCCGAAGAACGCCTCCAGATGCCGTCCGCGGGGCCCCTGCTCTCGGGCCCCGGCCAAGAGCGCGCGCGCCTGGCGCGGGTTGGCAACGCTTTCGGGGTCCACTTCCTCTACGGACTTCGGAGCGGTTCACTTCACGGCCGTGAGCGGGTTGACCGGGAGGGTGAAGTACTTCTCCTCCACGGCGAGTCCCAGAACGTCGCTCAGGCACGCCCGCTTCCGCTTCGCCGTGCGCGGTGAGGCCGTCTTCCCGTCCAGCCGTAGCGCCACTGCGTCCAGGGCCAGACGCACGGTTGCCGGATCTTCCAACGCGGACACCGACATGAGGGAGTGTCTCATCAACGGCTCTGCCTCCTGTCCGGTGGTGACAGAAAGTGAGAATTGGGCATCTCTGCCTTGCGGAGAGTGCGGCTGGTGCTCCGACCTCGATGCTCCGAAGCGGATGGCAGCGCATCGGGGTCGCTGAGCTTTTCGCGCCGGACTCTCACGGACAGACACCGGGCCGATCGGCCGACTCCGGGGAACGACCGCTGTGGTGCGCGGACCTGAGGGTTCATGCTCGACGGCATCTTTGTCGCCGTCATGACTTTCTGTCACCATCGAATGTGAGACAGAGCCGCTAAGTTGACACACCCCGCTCCGCGCTTCCCGGCTCTGGCTGCGTCCGCGCTCCTGCCTTCGGCTCGCTCGGCGCCGCCGACGCGCGCCCACGAGAGATTGGCCCAAGGGGCATGAGACGAGAACCAAGCCCGCGGCTTCAGACATGCCTCCAGCGGGGGCGCTCGGACTCCGGGATGGGACGGGCGCCGTTCGCGAGTGCCGGCGGATTCGTGGCGAGCGTCGTGGGGCTCCCATCCCGACCGCCTTCGACCCAGGCAGAGCCGAGCGGTCACGGCCCAGGGCGTCAAGGTCGTTCGTACAGTGGCGCGTTCCACCTTGACGCCCTGAACCACGACCGCTCCACGGTGTGTGGGCCGAAGGCGGACGGGATGGAAGCTGGGGTGAGTGGTGGGTTGGCGTAAGCGGGTGCACAGCATCCGGCGGTGCCTGATCGGCAGCGAGCCGGGCCACAAACTGCTGGTCTCTGGCATGACGGCCTGTTTGCACCGCTGCGTACCGTGCACCGTCGAACAGGCCCCTGCATCGGAGTGACGAATGTTCCTGGTCCCTCTGCTGCTGGGCGCCGGGTTGATACTGGTCGGGCTTGCGCTGATGACGGACCACCGTGGCATCGCACAACGGACCGTGGACACGTACTTCAACCCTGCCCACGCCGCCCCCAGCCTCCTGCGGACCTTCAACCAACTGGGATTCGAGCATCCGGGGATGGACTTCCTCCGTTACGCCCCACTCCAACGGCGGCTCGTGCGGATCTGGGGTGGATTTATGTGCGTCTTCGGGCTCGGGTTCCTGGCCGCAGGCGTCGTGCTCTTCGTTCGTGCATGACCCCCGCTATGCGGGTTTACCGTCCCCGCTTCCTGGCACGTGTGCCCGTTGCATGTCCGACCGGTCGGGGGCCAGCGGGGAACCACGGGGACGGACAGCAAGATCGCCTCTGGATCGCAGGTCACAAGCGTGCAGGTCAGGGGTTATCCACATACGGGATCTTGCAGGCTGGGGCATCGGGGCGGCAGGCGGGTCTTCCGCGGTCATCGCGGACCACCGAGCCGACCTGGACCCGCCACGCTCGAAGCGGCAAACGGTTGACAGCCCGCCCAAGATGCGATCGCTCAAGAGGCGACTAGCGTATGTAAGTGGGAGCCGGAACCCGGCGATATGCCCCTTCCGGCGGATCCTTGAAGACCGCGGCCTCCGCGCATTCGTGAAACCCCCGCACTGCGGGACTACGGAGCCGGGCAGGGAAGCTCTTCCCCCATGACACGTGGCGAATTCAAGATCACGCCACGCATCTTCTTATGGCCGCGGCCGAAAATCGCGCGTCCGACAACGTGCAAGTCGATCAAAGGGAAGGCATGATCATGCAGGCGCAGCGTCTGAAGCACCTCTTTGCGGTTTCCGCAGTTGGCGTTCTCATGGCCGGTGGTGCCGCGATCGGTACGGCGGGAACCGCAGCTGCCGCCGCTCCGACTCACGCCCAGACCTCCGTGAGCTCCTACGGTGACCACGGAGGCGGCGGCGGCTACGGCGGCGGCTATGGCGGCTACGGCGGCTATGGCGGCGGCCACGGCGGCTACGGCGGCGGCTATGGCGGCTACGGCGGCTACGGCGGCGGCCACGGCGGCTACGGCGGCGGCTACGGCGGCTACGGCGGCTACGGCGGCTACGGCGGCTACGGCGGCTACGGCGGCTACGGCGGCGGCTACGGCGGCTACGGCGGCGGCTACGGCGGCTACGGCGGCTACGGCGGCTACGGCGGCTACGGAGATTAACTGAGCCCCTTCGGAGCGCGGTGTGTGACCGTTGTGTGGCTCCCTAGTCGGAGTACGCGCACACACCGCGCCCTCTCCGGTGGTCGACCGGTGCTGTACAGCAGTGAAGTACAGCAACCGCCGCGACTGCAGACCAACATCACCTGCCAGCGAACGTCCGATCAGTCGGGCAGACCTCAGCGACCGTCCCGCCCGTAGTTCGCATCGAGGGGCGACCTGACATCAACGACGCCGGGCAGGGACGTACAACAGGGCCTCTGTCCGGCCGTCGCTCCAGTCGACGGCAGCAGCCGGAACGGGCTCGGATCGAACTCCCGAAGCGGTGTTCTCGGGATCTCTGCCCCCAGGTGTGCCCCAGCAGCCTCCAGCGATGGAGAAGCCGCAGGCGAGCGGTGTTGAGGGGAGCCCGTTGTAAATCTGCCGGCTCAGCCTTCCCAGGTTCGAATCCTGGCGCCGCCACAAGGTGAACGAGGGGCCTGTGACCTGCTGTTTCAGCAGGTCACAGGCCCCTCGTCATGTGCTCCCACGAGACCGGCGGTGGGACGGGACCGTCCGGTCGGCCGGACGGTCGTACCCCGGCCGAGCCACTTGAACGCGCAGTGCGGTGGCTGTCATGATCACGAGGCGTTCGGTGGAAATCCGGCGCGCGGAGAGGGGAGTCATGCGGCTTTTTCTCGCCATAACTGTCGCGCTGATGGCGTTGCTCATCGCTGCCTCGGGGGTAGCGGCGGTCACCCGCGGCTGGGTACTTCCTCTGAACCGGCATCTGGTTCGCCGCGTTCGCCTCTTCGGCTGGGCCCAGTTGGTGGTGGCCTTCGCCCTGTGCTGGCAGGTGGCCTTCGGGCTGGTGATCAGCGACATCGGCACCCGGCAGTGGGGAACCTTGACGGGCAGCGGGCTTCTGCTGACCGGCCTTCTCGTGATGGCGGTGAGCCAGCGCGCGGGCGGTGGACAACGGGGTAGGGGCACGCCCTAGCCAGGGTCTTTCGTTTGTGCTGTGGGGTATGTGTGGGGCGGGTCGCTCGGGGAGACTGGCGGGATGTCGTCGCGTCGTAGGCGTTGTCCCGAGTGCCGTCGTGAGATCGCCGTCGTGGCCGGGCGGTACGCGCGTCACGATCCGGCCGGCGCCCGGGGGAGCGGGAAGCTCACCTCGTGCCCGGGGTCCCGCCGGTACGCCCGGGCCGGCGCCGAACAGCCGTCGCTGGACGGGTACGTCGTACCGGAGTTCCCGGGGCAGATGCCGCTGTTCTAGCCGTCCTGGAGAAGCTTTCCGAATCCCTCCCGGTCCCCTCCCGAATCCCTCCCTGTCCCCTCCCGCGGCTCACTCGCCCGCCACCGCCTTCACCGCCACCGGGACCGGCAAGGGGCCGCTGATCAGTTCCAGGGTCAGGCCGGCCGTCGAGGAACCCTCCACCAGCTCGGCCAGGACGGCGGCCACGTCGTCGCGGGGGATCGGGCCGCGGCCGGTGTGGGCTTCCAGGCGGACCAGGCCGGTGCCGGCGTCGTCGGTGAGCAGACCGGGGCGCAGGATCGTCCATTCGAGGGCGTCCAGGCCGCGGACGTACGCGTCGGCCTCGCCCTTGGCGCGCTGGTACACGTCGAAGACCTCGTCCCCCTCATGGGCAGGGTCCGCGCCCATCGACGAGACGACCACGAACCGCCGCACGCCCGCGCGGACCGCGGCGTCGGCGAAGAGGACCGCCGCGGCCTTGTCCACCGTCTCCTTACGTGCCGCGCCGCTCCCCGGACCGGCGCCTGCGGCGAACACCGCGGCGTCCGCGCCCCGGAGTTGCTCCGCGACGTCCGCCACCGACGCCGACTCCAGGTCGAGTACGACCGGCTCGGTACCCAATTGCCTTAGTGCATCGGCCTGTTCGGGCTTGCGGATGATGCCCGCCACTTCGTCCCCGCGCGCGGCGAGCAACCGCTCCAGCCGCAGCGCGATCTGACCATGACCACCAGCGATGACAATGCGCATGCCTTCGACCGTACGCCGCGACGATCGCATCCGCCGCACGGCACGGCCTGGAAGGAGAGGGGCGGAAGAAACAGCAGAACAGAAGGAAGAACAGAAGGAAGAACAGAAGGAAGAAAGGGAGGAGCCGGCGGAGGAGCTACGTGGTTCCTGTCCGCCCCTGTCGGGGCAGGCCCGTGGCTGGTTCCGTGGCCGGTTCCGTGGCCGTCGTCAACGAACCGCAGTACTCCCTTACCGCGCTCGTCCGTGCGACCACGCGCCCCCGGTGCACCACGATCCGGCTGTACGCCAGGGACAGTGCCGCCGACAACCGGTCGCCGCGGACCGCGAGCAGTTCGGCGGGGAAGCCCGCCTCCACCCGTACCTCGGGCAGTCCGAGGGCGGCGCGAGCCGACGTGCTCACCGTCTCGTAGGCATCCTCGGGGGACAGCCCGTGACGGGAGGCCAGTAGGTAAGCCGCCTCCAGCGGGTCGCCGCGGCCGACCGGGTTCGACGCGTCCCGCAGGGCACCGCTCCCGGCCGCCACCTGCACGCCCGCTGCGCGCAGCAGCCGTACCGGAGCCGTGCCGGTGTCCCGGCGGTCGAGGCCTCCGCAGCCGCCCTGGGGCAGGCACACCACGGTCACCCCGGCCGCCGCCAGTTGGTCCGCGGTACGTGAGGCCGCTTCGGAGGGCAGCCGGCCGAGGCCGCCGCACGGGCTGAGCGTCACCCCCGGCCGCAGCCCGCCCGCCATCGCGGCGAGCCGGGCCACGCGGGCGGGGTCGGCGGTGTCCGTGTGCAGGTCGACGGGGCAGCCGTGCTCGGCGGCGACCTCCAGGACCGCTTCCACGTACCCCGTGGGGTCGGGGTCGACGTCCGGACAGCCGCCCACCACCGAGGCGCCCATCTTCACCGCGTCCCGCAGCATCGCGATCCCGTCGGCCCCGGCCATCCCGGTCAGTACGCGCGGCATCGCCACCGTCGTCAGCTCGGTCAGCCCGCGCAGCGAACGCCCCGCCTGCAGGACGGCGGTGAGCGCGCCGAGTCCGGTCATGTCGTCCACGCGCACGTGCGCCCGAAGTGCCGTCGCCCCGTGCCCGAGCTGGAGCAGCGCGGCCTCCGTCGCCCGGCTCCGGACGTCGTGGGGATCGTACGAGACGGGGCCGTCGGATGCTGCGGACAGGGCGGTGTCGGAGTGGGCGTGCGGCTCGGCGGGGGCCGGGAGGAGCAGATGGCCGGCCAGGTCGACCCGGGTGCCGCCCGTGCGGGTGCCGTCCACGGTCAGGCTGCCGGCCGTGCCGACCGCTTCGATGCGCCCGCCGCCCAGCCGTACGTCCACGGTCCGGCCGTCGGTGAGTCGCGCGCCGCACAGCAGGAGCGGCGCCGGGTCGGACGGGTCCGGGGGCGGTACGGGCGACGAGGGGGGCGGCGGCTGCGGACGGTTGTCGGGCATCGCGCTCCTGAGGCTCGGACTGCGCACGGTTGTCGCAGGATCACACAGAGGGAAGATCACGCAGAGTGAGACGAGCCTAGGGCGGAGGCTCGTCCCTCGCCGGGAGGAGCGTAAGAGTCAGCAATAGTCGTACTGGCGTGGCCGGGCAGGGGCCGCCGTGGCCCGGTGGGGTGTCGCGGAGGGCCGGACGCGGCGTCCGGGACCGTCGGGAGGGGGTGGCCGACAGGGTGGGACAGGGGCCGCGAAACGGATTTGGGTGAACGGCGGCGGAGCGTGTAATGTCTTCCTCGCTCGCCCCAATAGCTCAGTCGGTAGAGCGTCTCCATGGTAAGGAGAAGGTCAACGGTTCGATTCCGTTTTGGGGCTCTGGTGTGTGAGGTTCCCGTCGCGAGGCGGGAATCGATCGCATCACAGCGGTGTAGCTCAGTCGGTAGAGCAAGCGGCTCATAATCGCTGTGTCACCGGTTCAAGTCCGGTCACCGCTACATACAGTAGCCGATTGCGGGGTCGGTCCTTCGATCGGCTACTCTTTCTGCGTTCATTCAGTCTCATTATCCCGTTCGTCCAAGGAGCACTCACGTGGCTGCCACCGACGTCCGCCCGAAGATCACGCTGGCCTGCGTGGAGTGCAAGGAGCGGAACTACATCACCAAGAAGAACCGGCGTAACAACCCGGACCGTCTGGAGATGAAGAAGCACTGCCCGCGTTGCAATGCGCACACCGCGCACCGCGAAACGCGATAAATCAGGCTCGTACGCGAGGCCGTCCCCGTAGTCGGGGGGCGGCCTCGCGTTGTTCTTCCCGCCGGCCGACCAGGGCCGCACGAGACGCAGGAGGTGCTGCGCGCATGGCGCTCGACCAGTCCTTCGTGGGGCGGAGCTACCCGCCCACCGTTCCCTATGAAGTGGGCCGGGAGAAGATCCGCGAGTTCGCAGAGGCGGTGGGGGACACCCACCCGGCGTACACGGACGCGGAGGCCGCCAAGGCGCTCGGCCACCCCGATGTGATCGCCCCGCCGACCTTTGTGTTCGCGATCACCTTCAAGGCCGCCGGGCAGGTCTTCACCGACCCCCAGCTCGGCCTGGACTACAGCAGGGTGGTGCACGGCGACCAGAAGTTCGCCTACCGTCGCCCGGTGCGCGCCGGTGACCGGCTCACCGTCACCTCGACCATCGAGACGATCAAGTCGATGGCGGGCAACGACATCCTGGACGTCCGCGGCGAGGTGCACGACGAGGCGGGCGAGCACGTCGTGACCGCCTGGACCAAGCTGGTGGCCCGCGCCGCCGAGAGGGCGTGAGCAGCATCATGACGGCGAAGATCTCCTACGCCGACGTCGAGGTCGGCACCGAGCTGCCCGCACAGACGTTCCCCGTCACCCGGGCCGCCCTCGTCCAGTACGCGGGTGCCTCCGGCGACTTCAACCCCATTCACTGGAACGAGAAGTTCGCCAAGGAGGTCGGCCTGCCCGACGTCATCGCGCACGGCATGTTCACCATGGCCGAGGCGATCCGCGTGGTCACCGACTGGGTGGGCGATCCGGGCGCGATCGTCGAGTACGGCGTCCGCTTCACCAGGCCGGTCGTCGTCCCCAACGACGATCAGGGCGCCACCATCGAGGTCACCGGCAAGGTCGCGGCCAAGCTCGACGACCACACCGTCCGCGTCGACCTCACGGCGACCAGCGCCGGGCAGAAGGTGCTGGGGATGTCGCGGGCGGTCGTACGACTCGCCTGACCGAAGAAACCGCGTCGCGTGGCATGGCGTAAGGGGCGTTCTCCCTGAGGGCGCCCCTTACGGCGTACCCGGACCGCCTCTTGACTTAGTTAGTGATTGCGTACTAACTTGTGGACATGGTCAGGATGAGTGCGGCGGAGAGGCGCGAGAGCATCGTCCGCGCGGCGAGTGCCGAGTTCGCCCGCGGCGGCTACCACGGCACGTCGACCGAGGCGATCGCCAAGCGGGTCGGCGTCTCGCAGCCGTATCTCTTCCGGCTCTTCCCGGGCAAGAAGGCCATCTTCCTGGCAGCGGCGGAACGCTGCGTGGAGGACACCATCCGCATGTTCGCGGAGGCCTCCGAAGGGCTGGAGGGCGAAGGCGCCCTGCAGGCCATGGCGGGCGTTTACACCCGGACCATCGCGGAGCGGCCCGAGCTGCTCATGATGCAGATGCAGATGTACCTCGCCGTGGCGGCCGCCGAGGAGGAGGGTGACGAGGAGTTCGGTGCGAGCGTGCGTGCCGGCTGGCTGCGGCTGTGGGACACCGTCCATCTCGCCCTGGGGGCCGACGTCTGCGAGACGACGAGCTTCATGGCGTACGGCATGCTCATCAACTGCCTGTCCGCCATGGGGTTCCCGTCCGGGCACCGGATCTGGGAAGGGCTGGACCTGTCGGCGCGGGCCGAGGGGCCGTCGAAGAAGTAGGAAGCGGTGCCATCGGTGGATCCGGTGGATCCGGTGGAAGTGACCGAAGTGAAGGAAGGCGTCATGGTGGCGCCTTTTCTGCTCGTGAAAGTTAGTCATCAGTAACTAACAACATCATTTCCTGGGGGAGCGATGTCACAACAGACCGCACGCGGCGGCTCGGCCGCCTGGGCACTCGTCATCACCAGCGTCGCCGGCTTCATGGCGGCCCTCGACAACCTCGTCGTCACCACCGCACTGCCCTCCATCCGCAAGGACCTGGGCGGCGCCCTGCACGACCTGGAATGGACCGTGAACGCCTACACGCTCACCTTCGCCGTCCTGCTGATGTTCGGCGCGGCGCTCGGCGACCGCTTCGGCCGCCGTCGGCTCTTCATCGCCGGCATCACCGTCTTCACCGCGTCCTCCGCCGCCGCGGCCATGGCCCCCGGCATAGACTCCCTGATCGCCGCCCGCGCGGTGCAGGGTGCCGGAGCCGCGGTCATGATGCCCCTCACCCTGACCCTGCTCACCGCAGCCGTACCCGAGGCGCGGCGCGGCATGGCGTACGGCATCTGGGGCGCCGTGAACGGCCTCGCGGTGGCCTCCGGACCGCTGGTCGGCGGCAGCCTCACCGAACACATCTCCTGGCAGTGGATCTTCTGGCTGAACGTCCCGCTCGGTCTGATCCTCATCCCGCTCGCCCGCCTGCGCCTCGCCGAGTCCCACGGCACCGGAGCCCCGCTCGACCTGCCCGGCACCCTGCTCGCCAGCGGCGGACTCTTCGGCATCGTCTACGGGCTGGTCCGTGGGCCCGTCGACGGCTGGACCGGCAGGGTCGTCCTGACCGGGCTGTTCGCCGGGACCGCGCTGCTCGTGGGCTTCGTGCTCTACAGCATCCGCGCCAAGAACCCCATGCTGCCGATGCGGCTGTTCCGCTCCCGTGCCTTCTCCGGCATCAACGCGGCGAGCCTGCTGATGTTCCTCGGCATGTTCGGCTCGATCTTCCTGCTCAGCCAGTACATGCAGGGCGTGCTGGGCTACTCGCCCACCGAGGCGGGCCTGCGGATGCTGCCCTGGACCGGCATGCCGATGCTCGTCGCCCCGATCGCCGGCATCCTCTCCGACCGCATCGGCGGCCGTCCGGTCGTCGCCACCGGTCTCTTCCTGCAGGCCCTCGGCCTCGGCTACCTGGCCGTGGTGGCGACCGCCGACGCCTCCTACGCCGCCCAGCTGCCCGCCCTGATCATCAGCGGCATCGGTATGGCGCTGTACTTCGCCCCGGCCTCCAACCTGGTGATGTCCAGCGTCCGCCCGAAGGAACAGGGCATCGCATCCGGAGCCAACAACGCCCTGCGCGAGGTGGGCGGCGCCCTCGGTATCGCGATCATGGCGTCGATCTTCGCTTCCCGGGGCGGTTACGAATCCGGCCGGGCCTTCGTCGACGGTATGCGTCCGGCGCTGGTGACCGGCGCCGCGGCGGTCGCTCTCGCGGGCGTCGCGACCCTGTTCATACCGGCCCGCAGGCGGTCCATCGCCCCCACCGCGCCCCCGGCCGGTCCGACGCCGGAGCCGGTACTGGAAACGGCCTTCTGAGCCCTTCGGAATCCCGTGGCCCCTCGTCCCCCTCCATCCACCACGGAAGGACCCGGTCGTGCCCACGCTTCCCTGGACCGTCCCGAACACCCCGCCGCCCCACACCGACGTGCACGTCTTCGTCTCCCGCTTCGAGACCCGCACCCTCTGGGGAGCCCTGCGCCTCTTCCTCAAGAGGCCCGCGGTGTGGTGGCAGGTCAGCGGGGCTCCCGGCGCGTACGGAGCCTCCCTGAAGGCAGAGCCGCTGTGGCGGACCTTCTGGACCCTGTCCGCCGGGAGTCTCCCCGAAGGCCCTCGGTGCCTTCGCCCGTACCGGCCCGCACGCGCTCGTCGCCCGAGGGCTCGCCGCGCGGATGCACGACGCCAAGTTCGCCGGCTGGGCCGCGGAGAGCGAGGACCTCCCCGTCGACCGGACCGAAGTACGGCGCCGCCTCACCCGAACACACGTCCGCGTGAACACCCGCCCGCACGTCCGCGTGAACACCCGCCCGCGCGTGGGCACGACCCGCCCCGCGCGGACACCACACCCGTACAGGTGTACGGCAGCGCAGGCGCACGACAGCGCACATGGCCCCCGCCCCGTCCGGCGGGGGCCTTAGTCTTGAGCCCGTGCAGGAACTCCACGACGCCCCCCTCGCCCCGCTGACCACGTTCCGCCTGGGCGGCCCCGCGACCCGGCTGGTCACCGCGACGACCGACGAGGAAGTGATCGCCGTCGTCCGTGAGGCCGACGACAGCGGTACGCCCCTGCTGATCATCGGCGGAGGCTCGAACCTGGTCATCGGCGACAAGGGCTTCGACGGCACCGCACTCCTCATCGCCACCCGGGGCCTCACCCTGGACGGCACGCGCCTGGAACTGGCGGCCGGAGAGGTGTGGACCGACGCCGTCGCCCGCACCGTGGAAGCCGGCCTGGCCGGCATCGAGTGCCTGGCCGGCATCCCCGGCTCGGCGGGCGCGACCCCCATCCAGAACGTCGGCGCGTACGGCCAGGAGGTCTCCTCCACCATCACCGAGGTCGTCGCCTACGACCGCCGGGCCCGCGAGACGGTCACCCTCGCGAACGAGAAGTGCGCCTTCTCCTACCGGCACAGCCGCTTCAAGGCCGACCCCGAGCGCTACGTCGTCCTGCGTGTCCGCTTCGGCCTGGAGGACGCCGACGGCCTCTCCGGCCCCGTCCGGTACGCCGAGACGGCCCGCGTCCTCGGCGTCGTACCGGGCGACCGCGTCCCCCTGCCCACGGCCCGCGAGACGGTCCTGAAGCTCCGTGCCGGAAAGGGTATGGTCCTGGACCCCGAGGACCACGACACCTGGTCGGCCGGCTCCTTCTTCACCAACCCGATCCTCACGAGCGAGGAGTTCACGGCCTTCCGGACCCGGGCGAAGCAGCACCTCGGCCCCGACACCGAGCCCCCCGCGTACCCCGCCGGCGAGGGCCGTACCAAGACCTCCGCCGCCTGGCTGATCGACAAGGCCGGCTTCACCAAGGGCTACGGCGAGGGCCCGGCCCGCATCTCCACCAAACACACCCTCGCCCTCACCAACCGCGGCGAGGCGAGCACCGAGGACCTGCTGGCGCTCGCCCGCGAAGTGGTGGCCGGCGTGCGCGAAACCTTCGGCATCATCCTGGTCAACGAGCCGGTGACGGTGGGGGTCGGCCTCTGAGCGGCCGCGGACCGCCCGTCCTCACCCCGTCCTCACCCCGTCCTCACCCCGCCGGAGTCGTCAGCCACCGGTCGACCCCCGCCAGCAGCTCCGCCCTGACCGCCTCCGGCGCCGTCGACCCGCGCACCGACTGCCGTGCCAGCTCCGCCAGCTCGGCGTCCGTGAACCCGTGGTGCTCGCGCGCGATCTCGTACTGGGCCGCCAGCCGCGAGCCGAACAGCAGGGGGTCGTCCGCCCCCAGCGCCAGCGGCACGCCCGCGTCGAACAGCTTCCGCAGCGGCACGTCCCCCGGCTTCTCGTACACGCCCAGGGCCACGTTCGACGCCGGGCACACCTCGCATGTGATCTGCCGGTCCGCGAGCCGCTGGAGCAGCCGCGGGTCCTCCGCCGCCCGTACCCCGTGCCCGATCCGGTCGGCCTCCAGATCGTCCAGGCAGTCCCGCACGGACGCGGGACCGGACAGCTCACCCCCGTGCGGCGCGGACAGCAGCCCGCCCTCGCGCGCGATGGCGAACGCCCGGTCGAAATCCCGGGCCATGCCGCGCCGCTCGTCGTTGGACAGCCCGAACCCGATGACCCCGCGGTCCGCGTACCGCACCGCCAGCCGGGCCAGCGTGCGCGCGTCCAGGTGGTGCTTCATCCGGTTCGCGGCGACCAGTACCCGGATCCCGAGCCCGGTGTCCCGCCGCGCCGAGTCCACCGCGTCCAGGATGACCTCCAGCGCCGGGATCAGCCCGCCCAGCCGGGGTGCGTACGACGTCGGATCGACCTGGATCTCCAGCCAGCCCGAGCCGTCCTTCAGGTCCTCCTCCGCGGCCTCCCGCACCAGCCGCTGGATGTCCTCCGGCTCGCGGAGGCACGAGCGCGCCGCGTCGTACAGCCGCTGGAACCGGAACCAGCCCCGCTCGTCCGTGGCCCGCAGACTCGGCGGCTCCCCGCTGGTCAGCGCGTCGGTCAGCGCCTCGGGGAGGCGTACGCCGTACTTGTCGGCCAGTTCCAGCACGGTGGCGGGGCGCATCGACCCGGTGAAGTGCAGGTGCAGATGGGCCTTCGGCAGCAGGGAGAGGTCACGTACACGTTCCATTCCAAAATCTTGCCGCACCCCCCGGGGGCCTCGGTAGCGCTTTCCCCGAACGTGGTCTTGCTCGCACGTCAGCACGAGGGAAACGGAAGCGGGCCGCCTCCCCGAGGGGAGACGGCCCGCCGTGCACTCACGTGAGGACCGGGATCAGTCCTGTGCCTCCGCCAGCAGCTTCTGGATCCGGCTCACGCCCTCCACCAGGTCCTCGTCGCCCAGCGCGTAGGACAGCCGCAGGTACCCCGGAGTGCCGAAGGCCTCGCCGGGTACGACCGCGACCTCGACCTCCTCGAGAATGAGCGCGGCCAGCTCCACGGAGTTCTGCGGCCGCTTGCCCCGGATCTCCTTGCCGATCAGGGCCTTCACCGACGGGTAGGCGTAGAACGCGCCCTCGGGCTCCGGGCAGACCACGCCGTCGATCTCGTTGAGCATCCGCACGATGGTCCTGCGCCGGCGGTCGAAGGCCTCGCGCATCGTGGCGACCGCGTCGAGGGAGCCGGAGACCGCGGCCAGCGCCGCCACCTGGGCGACGTTCGACACGTTGGAGGTGGCGTGCGACTGCAGGTTGGTGGCGGCCTTCACGACGTCCTTCGGACCGATGAGCCACCCGACCCGCCAGCCGGTCATCGCGTACGTCTTCGCGACACCGTTGACCACGATGCACTTGTCCCGCAGCTCCGGCAGGACGGCGGGCAGCGAGGTGAAGGTGGCGTCGCCGTAGACCAGGTGCTCGTAGATCTCGTCGGTCAGCACCCACAGACCGTGCTCGACCGCCCAGCGGCCGATCGCCTCGGCGTCCTCGGCGCTGTAGACCGCGCCGGTGGGGTTCGAGGGGGAGACGAACAGGACGACCTTGGTCTTCTCCGTCCGCGCGGCCTCCAACTGCTCCACGCTGACGCGGTAGCCGGTCGTCTCGTCGGCGACGACCTCGACCGGGACACCGCCGGCCAGGCGGATCGACTCCGGGTACGTCGTCCAGTACGGGGCCGGGACGATGACCTCGTCGCCCGGGTCGAGGATCGTGGCGAAGGCTTCGTAGATGGCCTGCTTGCCGCCGTTGGTGACGAGGACCTGGGCGGGGTCCACTTCGTAGCCGGAGTCGCGCAGCGTCTTCGCGACGATCGCGGCCTTCAGCTCGGGCAGCCCGCCGGCCGGCGTGTAGCGGTGGTACTTCGGGTTCCGGCACGCCTCGATCGCGGCGTCGACGATGTAGTCCGGAGTCGGGAAGTCGGGTTCACCGGCGCCGAAGCCGATCACCGGTCGCCCGGCGGCCTTGAGGGCCTTGGCCTTGGCGTCCACGGCGAGGGTGGCGGACTCGGAGATCGCACCGATCCGGGCGGAGACCCGGCGCTCGGTGGGAGGGGTTGCAGCGCTCATGGACCCATCGTTCCAGACCGGAAACCTGCCCGGCACGGGGGTTTCACAGACTGAACAGGTCCTGGCCAACCTCTGAACACCAGTCCGGATCCGTCCCGCCGGCCCCCTCCGTCAGGACGATCTTCGGTCGGGAGACCGGTCACGGGCGCTTTCTGTTCGACGCCCGGCCCCGGAACACGTACACTCACACCTCGTTGGCCTTCTGCGGCCGCGCTCACCGGATGCACACCAAGCATCCGGTTGGATGCGGTACGTTGGGGGACACACAAAGGGTCGTAGCTCAATTGGTAGAGCACTGGTCTCCAAAACCAGCGGTTGGGGGTTCAAGTCCCTCCGGCCCTGCTATACACAACCTTAGCCAGGATGTGTACGCATATACGTACAGCAATGCACCGCCGTGCGGCTCATACCGGGCGCGGCACGGCCATGACCCGGAATCAGGTGAGGACGAGTGACGGACGCCGTGGGCTCCATCGACATGCCTGATGCCGAGGACGAGGCGCCGGACTCCCAGAAGAAGACCCGCAAGGGCGGAAAGCGGGCCAAGAAGGGCCCGCTGAAGCGCCTCGCGCTCTTCTACCGCCAGATCGTGGCGGAGCTTCGCAAGGTTGTCTGGCCGACCCGGAATCAGCTGACGTCGTACACAAGCGCAGTGATCGTCTTCGTGGTCGTCATGATCGGCCTGATTACTCTGATCGACTACGGGCTCAGCCACGCCGCCAAGTACGTCTTCGGCTGAGCAGCCTGCGAAGAGCGCCGAGGTACCCGGCGCTCCTTTCGCGTGTTCCACCCCTATGTATCCAGGAAGAAGCAGCCACCGTGTCTGACCCGAACGTGAACGACGCCATCGAGCAGGTCGAGTCCGTCGAGGACGAGCTCGACACCGTCGGGGGCGCGGACAGTGAGGCCTCCGAGGCCTCCGCCGAGGTCGAGGCTGCCGACGCCGCCGCGGACGAGTCCGAAATGGCGGCCGATCCGACCCCCGAGGCCGAAGAGGCCGACGACGCGGACTCCGACGAGGATGCCGCGGACGAGACCGCCGCCGAGGACGAGGCCGAAGAGGCCGCCGAGGACGAGGCCGAAAAGGTCGAGGCCAACCGCGACCCGGTCGAGGAGCTCCGCGAGGAACTGCGGACGCTGCCCGGTGAGTGGTACGTCATCCACACGTACGCGGGGTACGAGAACCGGGTGAAGACCAACCTGGAGCAGCGTGCCGTCTCGCTGAACGTCGAGGAGTTCATCTTCCAGGCCGAGGTGCCGCAGGAAGAGGTCGTCCAGATCAAGAACGGCGACCGCAAGACGATCAAGCAGAACAAGCTCCCGGGTTACGTCCTGGTCCGCATGGACCTGACGAACGAGTCCTGGGGCGTCGTCCGCAACACCCCCGGTGTCACCGGCTTCGTGGGCAACGCCTACGACCCGTACCCGCTGACCCTGGACGAGATCGTCAAGATGCTCGCCCCGGAGGCCGAGGAGAAGGCCGCCCGCGAGGCCGCCGAGGCCGAGGGCAAGCCGGTTCCGCAGCGCAAGGTCGAGGTCCAGGTGCTGGACTTCGAGGTCGGCGACTCGGTCACTGTCACCGACGGCCCGTTCGCCACCCTCCAGGCGACCATCAACGAGATCAACCCCGACTCCAAGAAGGTCAAGGGCCTGGTGGAGATCTTCGGCCGCGAGACGCCGGTCGAGCTCTCCTTCGACCAGATCCAGAAGAACTGACCCGGTTCCGGGCAGTTCCGGAGAGTCTGGACAGCAGCTTCCGAGCAGGTCAGGTGAACGCTCAGGCGTCTGCCTGACCTGCTCGGTTTTTGGCCGCACACCTATACCCGCTATCGTTGTGCGGTATGCCTGTGTCCGGGTTGATTCCCGGTACGCGGGCAGGACCCGAATCGAAAGGACCCGGAGAGTCATGCCTCCCAAGAAGAAGAAGGTCACGGGGCTCATCAAGCTCCAGATCCAGGCCGGTGCCGCCAACCCGGCTCCGCCGGTGGGCCCCGCGCTGGGTCAGCACGGCGTCAACATCATGGAGTTCTGCAAGGCCTACAACGCCGCGACCGAGTCGCAGCGTGGCTGGGTCATCCCGGTGGAGATCACGGTCTACGAGGACCGTTCCTTCACCTTCATCACCAAGACCCCGCCGGCCGCGAAGATGATCCTCAAGGCCGCGGGTGTGGAGAAGGGCTCCGGCGAGCCGCACAAGACCAAGGTCGCGAAGATCACCGCTGCCCAGGTCCGTGAGATCGCCACGACCAAGCTGCCCGACCTCAACGCCAACGACCTGGACGCCGCGTCGAAGATCATCGCCGGCACCGCCCGTTCCATGGGCGTCACGGTCGAGGGCTGACCTCCACCCCCGTAAGCCAAGCAGAAGTGTGGAAGGGCCCGCTCGGCCCGGACCACGACTCCTAAGAACCCACAGGAGCTATACGTGAGCAAGCGCAGCAAGTCTCTCCGCGCTGCGGACGCCAAGATCGACCGGGAGAAGCAGTACGCCCCGCTCGAGGCCGTCCGTCTCGCCAAGGAGACCTCCACCTCGAAGTTCGACGGCACCGTCGAGGTCGCCTTCCGCCTGGGCGTTGACCCGCGCAAGGCCGACCAGATGGTCCGTGGCACCGTGAACCTCCCGCACGGCACCGGCAAGACCGCCCGGGTCCTGGTCTTCGCGACCGGCGACCGTGCCGAGGCCGCGCGTGCCGCGGGCGCCGACATCGTCGGCGCCGACGAACTGATCGACGAGGTGTCGAAGGGCCGTCTGGACTTCGACGCCGTCGTCGCCACCCCGGACCTCATGGGCAAGGTCGGCCGCCTCGGCCGTGTGCTCGGTCCCCGTGGTCTCATGCCGAACCCCAAGACCGGCACCGTCACCCCGGACGTCACCAAGGCTGTCAACGACATCAAGGGTGGCAAGATCGAGTTCCGCGTCGACAAGCACTCGAACCTGCACTTCATCATCGGCAAGACGTCCTTCGACGACACCAAGCTGGTGGAGAACTACGGCGCCGCGCTGGATGAGATCCTCCGTCTGAAGCCGTCCGCCGCGAAGGGCCGGTACATCAAGAAGGCCGCGATCACCACCACGATCGGCCCCAGCATTCCGCTCGACTCGAACCGCACCCGCAACCTCCTCGTCGAGGAGGACCCGGCGGCGGTCTGAGCCCGTCGGGCCGGCCCGTCCGGCCCGCGCGCCCACCGAGCACGCCCCGAACCCGTCCCCGCGCCCTCCCAGGCGCGGGGACGGGTTTTTTCCGTACAGCAGTGTCAGTCGGGTGGGCTACGGTGCACCAGACTTCACTGAGCAGGCGAAACAACCAGGGGTGGGATGCATGGGCATGTCCGCATGGAAGCGCGCGGGTGTCTGCGTGGCGGCCGTGACGGTCGTCGCGGGTGTCGCGGGCTGCCAGGCCGGTGACGGGGGAGCGAGGGACAAGGCGGCGGAGCCCAAGGTCCTGTCCCGGAGTGAGGCGGCCGAGGTGCTTCAGGCCGCCTTCAAGAAGACGACGGAGGCGAAGTCCGCCAAGGTCCGGATGACCATGTCGATGCCCTCGGGGATGCAGGGCATGGGGGACATGGTGGGCATGGCGGGCGACGGAACCATGGAGATGACCGGAGTCCAGGGCTGGGACCCGGCGGTCATGGATATGACCATCAAGGGATCCGGCTTCGCGGGGACCGGTCCCGACGCGCCCTCCGAGATCCGCATGATCATGCTGGACAACATCATGTACGCGGACATGGGTGCGGAGCAGGCCGCCGAGATGGACGGCAAGCGCTGGATGAAGCTGGACTTCCAGGCCATGGCCGAGGAGTCCGGAAGCAAGGAACTGCAGAAGCAGATGACCGGCAGCCTGGAGAGCATGAACCAGGACCCGGCCCAGCAACTGGCCCTGTTGCTCGAGTCGCCCAACCTGAAGCACGTCGGTCCGCAGAAAATCGACGGCGTCCAGGCGCAGCACTACAAGGGCACCCTGACCTTCGAGGAGATCATCAAGGGCAACGAGTCCTTCGACTTCCTCTCCGAGAAGGAGCGCAAGGAGCTCGTCGCCGACGCCGAGAGGTCGGGCGTGAAGGGCTACGACACCGAGGTCTGGGTCAACGAGGACGACTACCCGGTCAAGATGGTCCTCGGCATGGAGTCGGACGAGGGCACGGTCGACATCACGACGCACTACTCCGACTACGGTGCCCAGGCCGAGGTCGAGGCGCCGCCGGCCAAGGACACGGTCGACCTCTTCGAGATGCTGCAGGGCTTCGAGGAGGGGCTCACGGGCATCGGAGCGGACGCCTGAGTGCCGTGACCGTCCCGATGGCTCGACCGTCCTGATGGCCCGCCCTGAACGTCCCGGCGGGAACGGATTTGCCTCGCGGCGATCCGTTCCCGTACTCTCCAGAAGAAGCCAAAGACCGCTGGTCGTTGCCGTGCACTCGCAAGAGGGTGCGGTGGCCGAAGGATCCGCTGAACTGCGGACGACCCGCGCAGGTGAATGTGGAAGAGTTCCCGGAAATTCGCGGCCGTGAGGATGCGAATCACCGGTTGAACCCAGCCCCGTGCGCCTGCGCCCGGGGCGTTTCGTTTTTCCCAGTCCTCCTTCGGGTCCGCGCGGTCCGAATCACCCGGAAGGAGGCCGAGGCTCTATGGCGAGGCCCGACAAGGCTGCCGCGGTTGCCGAGCTGACGGACCAGTTCCGCAACTCGAGCGCCGCTGTGCTGACCGAGTACCGCGGTCTCACCGTGGCGCAGCTCAAGCAGCTGCGCCGTTCGCTCGGTGAGAACGCCCAGTACGCCGTGGTGAAGAACACGCTGACCAAGATTGCGGCCAACGAGGCCGGGATCACGACGCTGGACGACCTGTTCAACGGTCCGACGGCAGTCGCCTTCGTCACCGGTGACCCGGTGGAGTCGGCGAAGGGTCTTCGTGACTTCGCCAAGGACAACCCGAACCTCGTCATCAAGGGCGGTGTCCTTGACGGCAAGGCGCTGTCCGCCGACGAGATCAAGAAGCTCGCGGACCTCGAGTCCCGCGAGGTTCTGCTCTCCAAGCTGGCGGGTGCCTTCAAGGGCAAGCAGTCCCAGGCTGCTCAGCTCTTCCAGGCGCTTCCGTCGAAGCTCGTCCGCACCGTGGACGCGCTTCGCGCCAAGCAGGACGAGCAGGGCGGTGCCGAGTAATTCGGCTCGCTTTCCGGCCCTCGCCGACATGAGGCAAGGGTCATAGCGGGCCCGACGTACGCCCGCCTCACCCAGTACACCCGGCACCTGCCGATTTAGTGGAAGGACCGCCATCATGGCGAAGCTCACCCAGGACGAGCTGCTGGCCCAGTTCGAGGGCATGACCCTCATCGAGCTCTCCGAGTTCGTGAAGGCCTTCGAGGAGAAGTTCGACGTCACCGCCGCCGCCGCGGTCGCCGTGGCCGGTCCGGCCGGCCCGGCCGCCGCCGTCGAGGCCGAGGCCGAGCAGGACGAGTTCGACGTCATCCTCACGGGTGCCGGCGACAAGAAGATCCAGGTCATCAAGGTCGTGCGCGAGCTGACCTCCCTCGGCCTGAAGGAGGCCAAGGACCTGGTCGACGGTGCGCCGAAGGCCGTCGTCGAGAAGGTCAACAAGGAAGCCGCGGCGAAGGCCAAGGAGGCCCTCGAGGGCGCCGGCGCCTCCGTCGAGGTCAAGTAAGACCTTCCGGGTCCGACAGGACCCCCGCGGGGCCGGCAGCGCCGGATCCGCACCGCGTCCACCAGGGCGTGTAACGCGTAAGCGCCGAAGAGCGATCATCCATCCGGGTGGTCGCTCTTCGGTGTCTCCGGGGCCGGTGGCGATTGCCTCGAACCCGGGACGGCGGGGGTAGGGTGATCTTCGTTGTGGCCCTGTGCGGGCCACGTGGGGTCGCCTGTCGAAGGGCGGTTCGGGCAAGGGGGCCTTGACGAACCGCACGTGGCGCGCAATTCTCAGGACGCGTCGTCACAAGGATCCGAATCCGAGGCATGGATCGGCGGCGGAGAGGGCAGGATCACGGTGCGTTGAGGGCAGGACCGTGTCATAGGAGTTGAGAGCAACGAGGGCCTCCAAGGGTCTCGAAAACCCGCACTGGACATCAGTGTGCCAAGTGGCTACACTGACCCTTTGCGCTGCCTGTTAGCTGTCCCCTGCCCGTCACCAGGGGCATGCCCTCACTTGAGCACTGACGATCAGAGCCTCTCTGACCCGGCCTTTCCCGCCGGGAAGCGAAGTGTCTGCCGTGGTGTCCCGTGGGGGGCCGGTACGCGCGTAGTGAGTCCGAGCCCTCGGAAGGACCCCCTCTTGGCCGCCTCGCGCAATGCCTCGACCGCGAATACGAACAACGCTGCCAGCACCGCACCGCTGCGCATCTCTTTTGCAAAGATCAAGGAGCCCCTCGAGGTTCCGAACCTTCTCGCGCTGCAGACCGAGAGCTTCGACTGGCTGCTCGGCAACGACGCCTGGAAGGCTCGCGTCGAGGCCGCTCTGGACAACGGTCAGGATGTCCCCACCAAGTCCGGTCTTGAAGAGATCTTCGAGGAGATCTCCCCGATCGAGGACTTCTCCGGGTCGATGTCGCTGACCTTCCGCGACCACCGCTTCGAGCCGCCGAAGAACTCCATCGACGAGTGCAAGGACCGCGACTTCACGTATGCGGCGCCGCTCTTCGTCACCGCCGAGTTCACCAACAACGAGACCGGCGAGATCAAGTCCCAGACCGTCTTCATGGGCGACTTTCCGCTCATGACGAACAAGGGCACCTTCGTCATCAACGGCACCGAGCGTGTCGTGGTGTCGCAGCTGGTCCGTTCGCCGGGTGTCTACTTCGACTCCAGCATCGACAAGACGTCCGACAAGGACATCTTCTCCGCCAAGATCATCCCGTCCCGGGGTGCCTGGCTGGAGATGGAGATCGACAAGCGCGACATGGTCGGCGTCCGCGTCGACCGCAAGCGCAAGCAGTCCGTCACCGTCCTGCTCAAGGCGCTCGGCTGGACCACCGAGCAGATCCTCGAGGAGTTCGGCGAGTACGAGTCCATGCGCGCCACCCTGGAGAAGGACCACACCCAGGGCCAGGACGACGCGCTGCTCGACATCTACCGCAAGCTGCGTCCGGGCGAGCCCCCCACCCGCGAGGCCGCGCAGACGCTGCTCGAGAACCTCTACTTCAACCCCAAGCGCTACGACCTCGCCAAGGTCGGCCGCTACAAGGTCAACAAGAAGCTGGGTGCCGACGCGCCGCTCGACGCGGGCGTGCTGACCGTCGAGGACGTCATCTCGACGATCAAGTACCTGGTGAAGCTGCACGCCGGCGAGATCGAGACCGTCGGTGACAGCGGCCAGACGATCGTCGTCGAGACGGACGACATCGACCACTTCGGCAACCGCCGCCTGCGCAGCGTCGGCGAGCTCATCCAGAACCAGGTCCGTACGGGTCTGGCTCGTATGGAGCGCGTCGTGCGTGAGCGTATGACGACCCAGGATGTCGAGGCGATCACGCCGCAGACCCTGATCAACATCCGGCCGGTCGTCGCCTCCATCAAGGAGTTCTTCGGCACCAGCCAGCTGTCGCAGTTCATGGACCAGAACAACCCGCTGTCCGGGCTGACGCACAAGCGTCGTCTGTCCGCGCTCGGCCCGGGTGGTCTCTCCCGTGAGCGGGCCGGCTTCGAGGTCCGTGACGTGCACCCCTCGCACTACGGCCGCATGTGCCCGATCGAGACGCCCGAAGGCCCGAACATCGGTCTGATCGGCTCGCTCGCCTCCTACGGCCGGGTCAACGCGTTCGGTTTCGTCGAGACCCCGTACCGCAAGGTGATCGACGGCCAGGTCACCGACGAGGTCGACTACCTGACCGCCGACGAGGAGGACCGCTTCGTCATCGCGCAGGCCAACGCCCCGCTGAGTGACGACATGCGGTTCGCCGAGGCCCGCGTGCTGGTCCGCCGCAAGGGCGGCGAGGTCGACTACGTCAGCCCCGACGAGGTCGACTACATGGACGTCTCGCCGCGCCAGATGGTGTCGGTCGCGACCGCCATGATCCCCTTCCTCGAGCACGACGACGCCAACCGTGCCCTCATGGGCGCGAACATGATGCGTCAGGCCGTGCCGCTGATCAGGTCCGAGTCCCCGCTCGTCGGCACCGGCATGGAGTACCGCTCCGCAGCCGACGCCGGTGACGTGGTCAAGGCCGAGAAGGCGGGTGTGGTCCAGGAGGTCTCCGCGGACTACATCACCACGACCAACGACGACGGCACGTACATCACGTACCGCCTGGCCAAGTTCGCCCGCTCCAACCAGGGCACCTCGGTCAACCAGAAGGTCATCGTCAACGAGGGCGACCGCGTCATCGAGGGCCAGGTCCTCGCCGACGGTCCGGCCACCGAGAACGGCGAGATGGCGCTCGGCAAGAACCTGCTGGTCGCGTTCATGCCGTGGGAGGGCCACAACTACGAGGACGCGATCATCCTGTCGCAGCGCCTCGTCCAGGACGACGTCCTCTCCTCGATCCACATCGAGGAGCACGAGGTCGACGCCCGTGACACCAAGCTCGGCCCCGAGGAGATCACCCGGGACATCCCGAACGTCTCCGAGGAGGTCCTCGCCGACCTCGACGAGCGCGGCATCATCCGTATCGGTGCCGAGGTCGTCGCCGGCGACATCCTCGTCGGCAAGGTCACGCCCAAGGGTGAGACCGAGCTGACCCCGGAGGAGCGCCTGCTGCGTGCGATCTTCGGTGAGAAGGCCCGCGAGGTCCGTGACACCTCCCTGAAGGTGCCGCACGGCGAGATCGGCAAGATCATCGGCGTGCGCGTCTTCGACCGCGAGGAGGGCGACGAGCTTCCCCCCGGTGTGAATCAGCTGGTGCGCGTCTACGTCGCGCAGAAGCGCAAGATCACCGACGGTGACAAGCTCGCCGGCCGTCACGGCAACAAGGGCGTCATCTCGAAGATCCTGCCGATCGAGGACATGCCGTTCCTGGAGGACGGCACCCCGGTCGACATCATCCTCAACCCCCTCGGTGTGCCGTCCCGGATGAACCCGGGACAGGTGCTGGAGATCCACCTCGGCTGGCTCGCCAGCCGCGGCTGGGACGTCTCCGGCCTCGCCGAGGAATGGGCGGAGCGCCTGCAGATCATCGGCGCCGACAAGGTCGAGCCCGGTACCAACGTCGCCACCCCCGTCTTCGACGGTGCGCGTGAGGACGAGCTGGCCGGCCTGCTGCAGCACACCATCCCGAACCGGGACGGCGAGCGCATGGTGCTCCCGACCGGCAAGGCGAGGCTGTTCGACGGCCGCTCCGGCGAGCCGTTCCCGGAGCCGATCTCGGTCGGCTACATGTACATCCTCAAGCTGCACCACCTGGTCGACGACAAGCTGCACGCCCGCTCGACCGGTCCGTACTCGATGATCACCCAGCAGCCGCTGGGTGGTAAGGCCCAGTTCGGTGGCCAGCGCTTCGGTGAGATGGAGGTGTGGGCGCTGGAGGCGTACGGCGCCGCTTACGCCCTCCAGGAGCTGCTGACCATCAAGTCCGACGACGTCACCGGCCGCGTGAAGGTCTACGAGGCCATCGTCAAGGGCGAGAACATCCCCGAGCCGGGCATCCCCGAGTCCTTCAAGGTCCTCATCAAGGAGATGCAGTCCCTGTGCCTGAACGTGGAGGTGCTGTCCAGCGACGGCATGTCCATCGAAATGCGTGACACCGACGAGGACGTCTTCCGCGCAGCGGAGGAGCTCGGCATCGACCTGTCCCGGCGCGAGCCGAGCAGCGTCGAAGAGGTCTGACGGGAGTCCGGTCAGGAGGTTCAGCGATGAAGATCCCTGAACCTCCGGCCGACCCCAGGACCCCCGTATCAGACCCCAAGACTTACAACCCTGAGAGGGATTGACGCATAGTGCTCGACGTCAACTTCTTCGACGAGCTCCGGATCGGCCTGGCCACCGCGGACGACATCCGTCAGTGGAGCCACGGCGAGGTCAAGAAGCCCGAGACCATCAACTACCGCACCCTCAAGCCCGAGAAGGACGGACTCTTCTGCGAGAAGATCTTCGGTCCGACCCGGGACTGGGAGTGCTACTGCGGCAAGTACAAGCGCGTCCGCTTCAAGGGCATCATCTGTGAGCGCTGTGGCGTCGAGGTCACGCGCGCCAAGGTGCGCCGTGAGCGGATGGGCCACATCGAGCTCGCCGCGCCCGTCACGCACATCTGGTACTTCAAGGGCGTCCCGTCGCGCCTCGGCTACCTGCTCGACCTCGCCCCGAAGGACCTGGAAAAGGTCATCTACTTCGCGGCGTACATGATCACGTTCGTCGACGAGGAGCGCCGCACCCGCGACCTGCCCTCGCTGGAGGCGCACGTCTCCGTCGAGCGCCAGCAGGTGGAGAACCGTCGCGACGCCGACCTGGAGGCCCGGGCCAAGAAGCTCGAGACCGACCTGGCCGAGCTCGAGGCCGAGGGTGCCAAGGCCGATGTGCGCCGCAAGGTGCGCGAGGGTGCCGAGCGTGAGATGAAGCAGCTGCGCGACCGTGCGCAGCGCGAGATCGACCGCCTCGACGAGGTGTGGAGCCGGTTCAAGAACCTCAAGGTCCAGGACCTGGAGGGCGACGAACTGCTCTACCGCGAGCTGCGCGACCGCTTCGGCACGTACTTCGACGGCTCGATGGGTGCCGCGGCGCTGCAGAAGCGCCTGGAGTCCTTCGACCTCGAGGAGGAGGCCGAGCGTCTCCGCGAGATCATCCGCACCGGCAAGGGCCAGAAGAAGACCCGTGCGCTCAAGCGCCTCAAGGTCGTCTCCGCGTTCCTGCAGACCAGCAACAGCCCCAAGGGCATGGTCCTGGACTGCGTGCCGGTCATCCCGCCGGACCTGCGTCCGATGGTGCAGCTGGACGGTGGCCGCTTCGCGACCTCCGACCTGAACGACCTGTACCGCCGTGTCATCAACCGCAACAACCGCCTGAAGCGGCTTCTCGACCTCGGCGCGCCCGAGATCATCGTGAACAACGAGAAGCGCATGCTCCAGGAGGCCGTCGACGCGCTCTTCGACAACGGCCGTCGTGGCCGCCCGGTGACGGGCCCCGGCAACCGTCCGCTGAAGTCGCTGTCCGACATGCTCAAGGGCAAGCAGGGCCGCTTCCGTCAGAACCTGCTCGGCAAGCGAGTCGACTACTCGGCGCGTTCCGTCATCGTCGTCGGCCCGCAGCTGAAGCTGCACCAGTGCGGTCTGCCGAAGGCGATGGCGCTGGAGCTCTTCAAGCCGTTCGTGATGAAGCGCCTGGTCGACCTGAACCACGCGCAGAACATCAAGAGCGCCAAGCGCATGGTCGAGCGCGGCCGCACGGTCGTGTACGACGTGCTGGAAGAGGTCATCGCGGAGCACCCGGTTCTGCTGAACCGTGCGCCCACGCTGCACCGCCTCGGCATCCAGGCCTTCGAGCCGCAGCTGGTCGAGGGCAAGGCCATCCAGATCCACCCGCTCGTCTGCACCGCGTTCAACGCGGACTTCGACGGTGACCAGATGGCCGTGCACCTGCCGCTGTCCGCGGAGGCGCAGGCCGAGGCCCGCATCCTGATGCTGTCCTCGAACAACATCCTCAAGCCCGCCGACGGCCGTCCGGTGACGATGCCGACCCAGGACATGGTCCTCGGTCTGTTCTTCCTCACCACCGACGGCGAGATGCGCGAGCTCAGGGGCGAGAGCCGTTCCTTCTCCTCCGTCGCCGAGGCGATCATGGCCTTCGACGCGAGCGAGCTGTCGCTCCAGTCGAGGATCGACGTCCGCTTCCCGGTCGGCACCATCCCGCCGCGTGGCTGGATGCCGCCGGCGCGCGAGGAGGGCGAGCCGGAGTGGCAGCAGGGTGACAGCTTCCGGCTGAACACCACGCTGGGTCGCGCGCTCTTCAACGAGCTGCTGCCCGAGGACTACCCGTTCGTCGACTACGAGGTCGGCAAGAAGCAGCTCTCCGAGATCGTCAACGACCTCGCCGAGCGCTACCCGAAGGTCATCGTGGCGGCGACGCTCGACAACCTGAAGGCGGCCGGCTTCCACTGGGCGACCCGTTCCGGCGTCACCGTGGCCATCTCCGACGTCGTCGTTCCCGAGGCGAAGAAGGCGATCGTCCAGGGTTACGAGGCGCAGGACGAAAAGGTCCAGAAGCAGTACGAGCGCGGTCTGATCACCAAGGACGAGCGCACGCAGGAGCTCATCGCGATCTGGACCAAGGCGACCAACGAGGTCGCCGAGGCGATGAACGACAACTTCCCGAAGACCAACCCGATCTTCATGATGGTGAACTCGGGCGCACGAGGCAACATGATGCAGATGCGTCAGATCGCCGGTATGCGTGGTCTGGTGTCGAACGCGAAGAACGAGACGATCCCGCGGCCCATCAAGGCCTCGTTCCGTGAGGGTCTGTCCGTGCTGGAGTACTTCATCTCCACGCACGGTGCCCGTAAGGGTCTGGCGGACACCGCTCTGCGTACCGCCGACTCGGGTTACCTCACCCGTCGTCTGGTCGACGTCTCCCAGGACGTCATCATCCGCGAGGAGGACTGCGGCACCGAGCGCGGTCTGAAGCTGCGGATCGCCTCGCGCGACGCCGACGGGACGCTGCGCAAGACGGACGACGTCGAGACCAGCGTGTACGCCCGCATGCTCGCCGAGGACGTCGTCATCGACGGCAAGGTGATCGCGCCGGCCAACGTGGACCTCGGTGACGTGCTCATCGACCAGCTGGTGCACCACGGTGTCGAGCAGGTCAAGACCCGTTCGATCCTGACCTGCGAGTCCGCCGTCGGCACCTGCGCCATGTGCTACGGCCGTTCGCTGGCCACCGGCAAGCTGGTCGACATCGGTGAGGCGGTCGGCATCATCGCCGCCCAGTCCATCGGTGAGCCCGGCACCCAGCTGACGATGCGTACCTTCCACACCGGTGGTGTGGCCGGTGACGACATCACCCAGGGTCTGCCGCGTGTCGTCGAGCTCTTCGAGGCCCGTACCCCGAAGGGTGTCGCCCCGATCTCCGAGGCCGCCGGCCGCATCCGGATCGAGGAGACCGAGAAGACGAAGAAGATCGTCGTCACCCCGGACGACGGCAGCGACGAGACGGCGTTCCCGATCTCGAAGCGTGCCCGTCTGCTGGTCGGCGAGGGCGATCACGTCGAGGTGGGCCAGAAGCTCACCGTGGGTGCCACCAACCCGCACGACGTGCTGCGCATCCTGGGTCAGCGGGCCGTCCAGGTCCACCTGGTCGGCGAGGTCCAGAAGGTCTACAACTCGCAGGGTGTGTCGATCCACGACAAGCACATCGAGATCATCATCCGGCAGATGCTCCGCCGCGTGACGATCATCGAGTCCGGCGACGCCGAGCTGCTGCCCGGCGAGCTGGTCGAGCGGTCGAAGTTCGAGACCGAGAACCGTCGTGTGGTCCAGGAGGGCGGTCACCCCGCTTCCGGCCGTCCGCAGCTGATGGGTATCACCAAGGCCTCGCTGGCGACCGAGTCGTGGCTGTCGGCGGCGTCCTTCCAGGAGACGACCAGGGTCCTCACGGACGCGGCGATCAACGCCAAGTCCGACTCCCTGATCGGCCTCAAGGAGAACGTCATCATCGGTAAGCTCATCCCGGCCGGTACGGGTCTGTCCCGTTACCGCAACATCCGGGTCGAGCCGACCGAGGAGGCCAAGGCCGCGATGTACTCGGCCGTCGGCTACGACGACATCGACTACTCGCCGTTCGGCACGGGCTCCGGCCAGGCCGTTCCGCTGGAGGACTACGACTACGGTCCGTACAACCAGTAAGCGAGTCGCCCGACGTACCGCAGGGGCGGTCACTCCCGTTTCGTACGGAGTGGCCGCCCCTGCGGCGTTCTCATGACCTGTACCGGTTTCGTGACGCGCTGCGGTGCCGGAAGGCGTCGCGGGGGCGCATCATGGGATGACGTGTGCAGTTGGGGGAGGTACCTGGTGTCGCATTCGCCGTATCCGTCGTGGCAGCCCTGGCAGGGGCGGGGTGTTCCGCAGCCGTGGGGTGGGCCGGTCGGACCGGGCGGACCGCCGCAGGGCGGGCCGCCGATGCTGGCCTCGCACGCCGACCGGGAGCGCACCGTGGACGTGCTCCGGGCCGGGTACGCCGAGGGCAGACTGGACCAGCAGGAGCTCGAGCGGCGGGTGGCGCGGGCCTACCAGGCGCGTACGGTGGCGGATCTGGCGCTGCTGGTGGCCGACCTGCCGCAGGGGCCCGTGCCGCAGACCGCGCCGGTGCAGCACGTCGCTTCCATGGCGCCGGCGACGTTCCTGCCCCGGCCGCCGAAGACCAATGAGAAGGCGGTCGGGTCCATGGTGTGCGGGGTGCTGTGCCTGGCGACGGGTGGTCTGACCGGCATTCCGGCCGTGATCCTCGGGCATGCGGCCCGCGCGGAGATCCGGCGGACGGGCGACGGCGGCGACGCGTACGCGATGACCGGGCTGGTGCTGGGCTGGCTGTCCACGGCCGGCTGGGCCCTGCTGATCACGCTGATGGTCTTGTTCAGTGCCACGTCGGGCTGACGTCCGGGCGGTGCCCGACGGGCCGGGGACCGCCCATTCGAAGATCATTACCCGTGTCCGGGCTTCACTCGCTTCGTGCGGCGGTGGGATGAAGGCCCATTTGTTTTGACCGCAGCCAATGCTATAGGTACGCTCAGACCTTGTGCCTGGGGTGTGCCCTGGCCTCCGTGCGTGCCATCACCCGCATCGGGGGTTGTGAACGGCCACCGTGATCATGCGTTGCTTTCTGCTTTGCGGCGGAAGTCCGCGGGATTCGACACACCCGACCGCGTGGGTCGGTGGCGTTCCAGGTTAGCTGTACCTATCGGCACACAGAAACCGGAGAAGTAGTGCCTACGATCCAGCAGCTGGTCCGAAAGGGCCGGCAGGACAAGGTCGAGAAGAACAAGACGCCCGCACTCGAGGGTTCCCCTCAGCGCCGTGGTGTCTGCACGCGTGTGTTCACGACCACCCCGAAGAAGCCGAACTCGGCCCTGCGTAAGGTCGCGCGTGTGCGTCTGACCAGCGGTATCGAGGTCACTGCTTACATTCCGGGTGAGGGACACAACCTGCAGGAGCACTCCATCGTGCTCGTGCGCGGCGGCCGTGTGAAGGACCTGCCGGGTGTTCGCTACAAGATCATCCGTGGTTCGCTCGACACCCAGGGTGTCAAGAACCGCAAGCAGGCCCGCAGCCGCTACGGCGCCAAGAAGGAGAAGTAAGAATGCCTCGTAAGGGCCCCGCCCCGAAGCGCCCGGTCATCATCGACCCGGTCTACGGTTCTCCTCTTGTCACGTCGCTCATCAACAAGGTGCTGCTGAACGGCAAGCGCTCCACCGCCGAGCGCATCGTCTACGGCGCCATGGAGGGCCTTCGCGAGAAGACCGGCAACGACCCGGTCATCACGCTGAAGCGCGCTCTCGAGAACATCAAGCCGACCCTCGAGGTCAAGTCCCGCCGTGTCGGTGGCGCCACCTACCAGGTGCCGATCGAGGTCAAGCCCGGCCGTGCCAACACCCTGGCGCTGCGCTGGCTGGTGGGTTACTCCCGCGCCCGTCGCGAGAAGACCATGACCGAGCGTCTGCTCAACGAACTCCTCGACGCCAGCAACGGCCTCGGTGCCGCGGTGAAGAAGCGCGAGGACACGCACAAGATGGCCGAGTCCAACAAGGCCTTCGCGCACTACCGCTGGTAGTCGCTCCCCACATCGAGACCGAGAGAAGACTGAAGCCTTATGGCTACCACTTCACTTGACCTGGCCCATGTCCGCAACATCGGGATCATGGCCCACATCGACGCGGGCAAGACGACCACCACCGAGCGGATCCTGTTCTACACCGGCGTGTCGTACAAGATCGGTGAGACCCACGAGGGTTCCGCCACGATGGACTGGATGGAGCAGGAGCAGGAGCGTGGCATCACGATCACCTCTGCTGCGACCACCTGTCACTGGCCGCTCGAGGACAACGACTACACGATCAACATCATCGACACCCCGGGGCACGTCGACTTCACCGTAGAGGTGGAGCGTTCACTGCGCGTGCTCGACGGTGCCGTGACCGTGTTCGACGGTGTCGCCGGTGTCGAGCCGCAGTCCGAGACGGTGTGGCGTCAGGCCGACCGTTACGGCGTGCCGCGTATCTGCTTCGTCAACAAGCTTGACCGTACCGGCGCGGAGTTCCACCGCTGCGTCGACATGATCAAGGACCGCCTCGGCGCGCAGCCGCTGGTCATGCAGCTGCCGATCGGTGCCGAGGCCGACTTCAACGGCGTCGTGGACCTGGTCCGCATGAAGGCGTTCGTGTGGTCCGCCGAGGCCGCCAAGGGCGAGATGTACGACGTCGTCGACATCCCGGCCACGCACGTCGAGGCCGCCGAGGAGTGGCACGGCAAGCTGATCGAGGCCGTCGCGGAGAACGACGAAGAGATCATGGAGCTGTACCTGGAGGGCCAGGAGCCCACCGAGGAGCAGCTGTACGCCGCGATCCGTCGCATCACCATCGCGTCCGGCAAGTCCAGCGACACCACGGTCACCCCGGTGTTCTGCGGCACCGCGTTCAAGAACAAGGGCGTCCAGCCCCTGCTCGACGCGGTCGTGCGCTACCTCCCGACCCCGCTCGACATCGAGGCCATCGAGGGCCACGACGTCAAGAACCCCGAGGTCGTGGTCAAGCGCAAGCCGTCCGAGGACGAGCCGCTGTCGGCCCTCGCGTTCAAGATCGCGAGCGACCCGCACCTCGGTAAGCTCACCTACGTCCGGGTCTACTCGGGCCGCCTGGAGTCCGGCACCGCCGTGCTGAACTCCGTCAAGGGCAAGAAGGAGCGCATCGGCAAGATCTACCGCATGCACGCGAACAAGCGTGAGGAGATCGCGTCGGTGGGCGCCGGTGACATCGTCGCCGTCATGGGCCTGAAGCAGACCACCACCGGTGAGACGCTGTCCGACGACAAGCAGCCGGTGATCCTGGAGTCCATGGACTTCCCGGCGCCGGTCATCCAGGTCGCCATCGAGCCCAAGTCGAAGGGCGACCAGGAGAAGCTGGGCGTCGCGATCCAGCGCCTGGCCGAGGAGGACCCGTCCTTCCAGGTCCACTCGGACGAGGAGACCGGCCAGACCATCATCGGTGGTATGGGCGAGCTGCACCTCGAGGTGCTGGTCGACCGTATGCGCCGTGAGTTCAAGGTCGAGGCCAACGTCGGCAAGCCGCAGGTCGCCTACCGTGAGACGATCCGCAAGGCCGTCGAGCGCGTGGACTACACCCACAAGAAGCAGACCGGTGGTACCGGTCAGTTCGCCAAGGTGCAGATCGCGATCGAGCCCATCGAGGGCGGCGACGCCTCGTACGAGTTCGTGAACAAGGTGACCGGTGGCCGCATCCCGAAGGAGTACATTCCTTCGGTGGACGCCGGCGCGCAGGAGGCCATGCAGTTCGGTATCCTCGCCGGCTACGAGATGACGGGCGTTCGCGTCACGCTCATCGACGGTGGCTACCACGAGGTGGACTCCTCCGAGCTCGCGTTCAAGATCGCCGGTTCGCAGGCCTTCAAGGAGGCCGCGCGCAAGGCTTCGCCCGTGCTCCTCGAGCCGATGATGGCCGTCGAGGTCACCACGCCCGAGGACTACATGGGTGAGGTCATCGGCGACATCAACTCCCGCCGTGGCCAGATCCAGGCCATGGACGAGCGCGCGGGTGCTCGTGTCGTGAAGGGGCTCGTGCCCCTGTCGGAGATGTTCGGCTACGTCGGGGACCTCCGCAGCAAGACGTCGGGTCGCGCAAGCTACTCGATGCAGTTCGACTCCTACGCCGAGGTTCCGCGGAACGTCGCCGAGGAGATCATCGCGAAGGCCAAGGGCGAGTAACGGTCTCCGTTCACACGCTTTAGGCTTGACCCCGGAGCCTGCTTGGGGCATTTCACCGAGAACCGGTGGAATGCCCCCGGCCCCGGGCTTTCCAGCAAAGATCACCTGGCGCCGATGAGTAAGGCGTACAGAACCACTCCACAGGAGGACCCCAGTGGCGAAGGCGAAGTTCGAGCGGACTAAGCCGCACGTCAACATCGGCACCATCGGTCACATCGACCACGGTAAGACGACCCTCACGGCCGCCATTACCAAGGTGCTGCACGACGCGTATCCCGACCTGAACGAGGCCTCGGCCTTCGACATGATCGACAAGGCGCCCGAAGAGCGCCAGCGTGGTATCACGATCTCGATCTCGCACGTCGAGTACCAGACCGAGTCGCGTCACTACGCCCACGTCGACTGCCCTGGTCACGCGGACTACATCAAGAACATGATCACGGGTGCGGCGCAGATGGACGGCGCCATCCTCGTGGTCGCTGCCACCGACGGCCCGATGCCGCAGACCAAGGAGCACGTGCTCCTGGCCCGCCAGGTCGGCGTTCCGTACATCGTCGTCGCCCTGAACAAGGCCGACATGGTGGACGACGAGGAGATCCTGGAGCTCGTCGAGCTCGAGGTCCGTGAGCTGCTCTCCGAGTACGAGTTCCCGGGCGACGACGTTCCGGTCGTCAAGGTCTCGGCTCTGAAGGCGCTCGAGGGCGACAAGGAGTGGGGCAACACCGTCCTCGAGCTCATGAAGGCCGTGGACGAGGCCATCCCGCAGCCCGAGCGTGACGTCGACAAGCCGTTCCTCATGCCGATCGAGGACGTCTTCACGATCACCGGTCGCGGTACGGTCGTCACCGGCCGTATCGAGCGTGGTGTCCTGAAGGTCAACGAGACCGTCGACATCATCGGTATCAAGCAGGACAAGACCACCACCACGGTCACCGGTATCGAGATGTTCCGCAAGCTGCTCGACGAGGGCCAGGCCGGTGAGAACGTCGGTCTGCTGCTCCGCGGCATCAAGCGTGAGGACGTCGAGCGCGGCCAGGTCATCATCAAGCCCGGTTCGGTCACCCCGCACACCGAGTTCGAGGCCCAGGCCTACATCCTGTCGAAGGACGAGGGTGGCCGTCACACCCCCTTCTTCAACAACTACCGCCCGCAGTTCTACTTCCGTACGACGGACGTGACCGGCGTCGTGACCCTCCCCGAGGGTACCGAGATGGTCATGCCGGGTGACAACACCGAGATGAAGGTGGAGCTCATCCAGCCGATCGCCATGGAAGAGGGCCTGAAGTTCGCCATCCGTGAGGGTGGCCGGACCGTGGGCGCCGGCCAGGTCACCAAGATCAACAAGTAAGCTCCGGCTGCTTCTGATCAGACCTGGTAGCTCCACCGCGAGCACCTGAGAGGGGCCGCACGACTTCGGTCGTGCGGGCCCTTTCGCGTGGCCGGTGACCGGTGACCGGTGGGCGGCGGAGTCAACTTCCGTTCCCCGCCGGTCACTCGATCGCAGGAACCCTTGGCATATGCGGCCACTGAGTGGCGAGGCGCCTTTAGTTTCGGATCATGCTCAGCTCATCCCATGAGGCCCTGCATCGGATCTTCCAGGAAGACCCGGGTCTCTTCGCCCGTGCCGTCAGAGGGCTCGGTGTCTCCTTTCCACCGCCTGTTTCCGCCTCCCCGCTTCCCACCGACCTCACGGAGAACCGTCCGCTGGAGCGGCGGGTGGACACGCTGCTGAGGATGGACACCGAGAACGGCGAGTTCCTCCTGGCAGTCGAGTCCCAGAGCGAGCGGGACCCCGGCAAGCCCGCGAGCTGGGCGTATTACCTCTCCCACCTGTATGCCAAGTACAGCATTCCCCCGGTCCTCCTCGTCGTCTGCGCGGACCGGTCCACCGCGGCCTGGGCGGCCCGGCAGATCGACATCGGCCCGCCGCAGTGGCCTTCGCTCACTTTGCGCCCCCTGGTCCTGGGACCGGACAGCCTGCCGGTGATCGCCAGCCCCGACGAGGCCGCTCGCGACATTCCGCTCACGGTCCTGTCGGCGGCTCTGCACCGCCGGGATCCGGGTGCCGATGCCATACTGAACGCGCTGGCAAAGGCACTGAAGGGCTTGTCGGCCGACGACGAGAACACCGCAGGCACCTTCATCGAACTCACCGAACAAGGCCTCGGCAAGACGCCGGCCGCGGATCTCTGGAGGCACCTGATGGCTGTCGACCTCTCTTTCTTCCAGTCGGAGACTGCTCAGAAGCTTCGGGCAGAGGGCCGAGTGGAGGGCCGGGTGGAGGACATCCTGCGGCTGCTCGACGGCCGAGGGGTCGAGGTGTCCGCGGAGGAGCGGGAGCGTATTGCCGGGTGCGGTGACCTGGACATGTTGGATGTCTGGTTCACCCGGGCGATCACGGCCACTTCGGCGGCGGAGGTGTTCGTGCCGGAGGGGAACTGAAAGGCTGCTTCGGGTGGCCGGTTCGGCGGTCCGGCAGAGATGTGTCGAAGGGCGGTCATTCACGGGTGCCCGCGAGTTCCACCGCCCGGCGCCGCAGGACGAGGCCGGCCGGGACGACCGAGGCGAGCACCGCGAGGAACGTGCAGGCGGCCACGACCGCGCCGATCGTCGCCCATGGCAGTCCTGGCGTGGGGCGCACCGAGAGCAGCCCCAGCGCCGCCCACATCCCGGCCAGGTTGACCCCGGTGACGACCAGTCCCAGGAGCGCGCCGACCCCCACGATCATCAGCGACTCGGCACCCACCAGCCGCAGCACCTGCCCGTTGGTGGCCCCGGCCAGCCGTAGTACCGCCAGGTCGCGGACCCGGTCGGAAGTCGCCATCACCATGGTGTTGACCATGGAGATCCCGGTGTAGAGCAAGGCGATGCCGAGGACCAGCAGAAGGCCGAGCCGGGTCGGGCGGTCGGTCTTGGGAGAGACGGCCGCGACCCACTTGTCCTTGCTGAACACCTGCCCGCCGGCCGACCGCACCGCCTCGCGCAGCCCGGCAGCCACGGCCCCGGTGTCGGCGCCGTCGGCGAGGGCGACGTCCACCCGGTCGACGGAGGCGCCGGGAGCGTTGGCGAGAGTGACATAGACGCCGTTGTCACCGGTGCCGGTGGTCATCACCGCGGCGATGCGCAGCGTCTTCTTCGTGCCGTTCCCGAGCCACACCTCCACGCTCCGGCCGACGGAGTGCCGTTCCCACTCCTCGTTGACGATGATCGAACCGTCGTCGAGGTCGGACACCTTCCCCGCGGCGAGCGGCAGCCGGGTGGTGGCGGACAGGGCCTCGGGGACGGCGGCGCGTGCGTCGGACTCGAGGAGGACCATGCCCTCTTCGAGGACGTACACCGCGCTCGACGAGGTGGGTGACACCTCGGTGCCGGGCACGGAGCGCAGCCGCTCCACGGTCCGCGCGTCGAAGCCCGCGCCGTCCGGCGCGGTGACCACGAAGGCGGCGGTGGTCCGCTCGCGAGTTTCGGTGGCCTTCGCCTCGTCCAGGGTCGTGGTGGCGCCGAGCAGTGAGCCCGCGAGAGCGACCGTCACCAGCACGGGTGCCGCGATCGCGGCCGTACGGCGCACTCCCGCGGCCGCGTTCTCGCGCACCAGCATGCCTGCCGCGCCCGGCAGTTGAGCCGGCAGCCACACCAGCAGCCGGGTCAGTGGACGCATCAGGACCGGCGCGAGCAGCGCCACCGCGGTGATCAGCAGCATCGGCCGGAGCACATAGGTCTTGCGGTGCAGCAGGTCGCCGGGGTCGTCGGCCAGGGTGATGCCGAGCGTCACCTGGGCGGTCAGCAGCAGTCCCGCGCCGGACAGCCACCGGCCCCAGGTCATGGTCCTGGCGTCCACGGAGGCCTCACGCAGTGCCTGCGCGGGGCCGGTCCGGCCGGCCCGCCAGGAGGCCGTGGCCGCGCCGCACAGGGCGACGAGGAGCCCTGTCCAGAAGGCCAGGTGGTAGGGCCACGTGTAATCGCCCATGGTGAACCAGGCCGGTGCCAGTCCGCCGTCGACCCGGAGGTGGTACGCCAGTTGCTGCGCCGCCGCCGGGACCCCCTGGAGCGGCTCAGCCCGCGTGAGCGCGAGGTGCTCGCCCTGATCGCGGAGGGCAGGTCCAACGGCGCCATCGCCCGCGAACTCGTCGTCTCCGAGGCGGCCGTGGGCAAGCACATCGGCAGCATCCTCACCAAGCTCGACCTGCCCCCAGCGGCCGAGACCCACCGCAGGGTGCTGGCGGTGCTGGCGTATCTGCGGGCCTGATCCTGCGGGTACGACTCCCACACGGCGCCGCGCGCCTTTTCCGAGCAGCGGCAACATTCTGTGGTGGGGCCGAGGCGGGCCAGGGGTTGTTCAGGTGCGTGAGGACGGCGAGGACGCAACGCTACGGTCGGCTTCCTCCGCGGAGAAGGCGTACCCCCAGGCCCAGGTATAGGCCCAGCTCCAAGCGTGTACTGCCTTCATCGCCTCGATGGAGTTGGAGCCGTCATGGCTTTCCACGACGTGACCCGGCGCTGAGTCAGCGAAGTGCGGGTGCTGCTCGGCAGTCGGGGCAGCGGGCCTCGGTTTCGGGGGCGCGGAAGTCGCGGTCGCAGCCGTCGCAGTTCCTCATGCGGTGCCCTACATGCGCGTGAGCCGCATAGGGACCCCGTCACCAGCAGTCGTCATCGGCCTGGAGAACGGTCAGGTGCTGACCTCGGAGTGCAGAGGGACGGGTTGGCGGACACCGGTGAGGGCTTCCGCGCGGGCGACGAGGCGGGGCGCAAGGTCGGGGTACCAGCCACGGGCCACGGCTTGCAGCATCTCTGCCAGGGCCGCGAGTCCACCGATCCGGCCGGCGGGGGTGTCGAGAACCGCTGCGAACTCCTCGCGGAGGCGGCCGACCACGTCGGGAACGAGCAGGCTGTCGGCGTGGAGGAGCCCGGCGTCGAAGCCGAAGGGCACCAGACCTCACCGCTCCCAGTCCAGCAGGGCCAGGGCACGGTGGTGAGGTTGCCCCAGTGCAGGTCACCGGGACCGGTCACCTGCTCCCTCTCGGTGGGGGCCGGGATGCCGAGGAACCGGGGGAAGGCCCGCTCGATCCACCCGTCCCGGACGGTCGTCTGGTGCGTTCACCGGTCGGCCGACTGCCGAGCCCAAGCACCTGCGCATCCTTGAGCTGTGGTATGGCGCCATCCGGGCTCAGGCACTCTCGCCGAGGGAGTCGCTGGCCTTCATCGAGCGACTGCTGGGAGAAACATGATCCGCAAGACCACTGCCGGGGGCGCCTCCGAGCCGGCGTGGTTCAAGAGCAGCTACGGCGGCGGAAACGACGGCAACTCCTGCGTTGAGCTGGCCATCACCCCCGGCACCGTGCATGTCCGTGACTCCAAGAACGTCGAGGGGCCCCGGCTGGCGGTCGCGCCTGGTGCGTGGGCGAGCTTCGTGACGTACGCGTCGGAGCGCTGACACTCCAACGACACGCGCCCCGCGCCCCGTGCCCCGCGCCTTCGCCTTGGTCTTACGGGCGGCAGCCCTGCGCCTCTTCGCTTCGGGGTATGCAGCCCTTGTTCCCACTCTTCCTTATCCCCTGGTGCAGGGCCGGCTCCGGCGCTGCGGGCGGGATCGTCGGTGGTCAGGGCGGAACGGGTCACCGCCGTCACCTCCCACGGGCGGTTGCGCACGGTCACCGGCTGACCTGGGGCGACGGGCACCGCGCCCTCGGCCGGGCGCGTCAGGTCGGCGTCGCCTTCGGCAGCCGCGTCGTACATGTTCTCAGTGCCGCCAGTGCCGCCAGTGCCGCCAGTTCCCGGCCGCACAGCCGCCCCACCCCTTGTCATGGCGCCCCGTTCTCCTGTCCCGCCCCGGTCCGGCGACCGCCCCACATGGTGCCGGTACCGTCCCGGAAGCCTGAGGGTGATGTGGGTGTTGTGGGCAGGTGTGAGAAGGGGGCGGTAAGGGGGAAACCGAGCGTCAGGCCGCTGTCCCATCTTCTGTACGGAGGGTCTCAAATGGCGGACAATCGTGCAGGACCCTTGGCCTTCCGCTTAACACATGAGTAACACTGAAGGGTCGACTGCCGTACCGAGGACTCCCGGGCAGTCGCCGTCCCCGCGCGAGGCAATGGCGCCGCGCGCCCATCACCGGGCCCGTTCCGGTGTCAGCCGCGCCAGAAAGGGACCCCGTGACCTCACGATCCGACCACAGCACAGCGCTCGCCCACATCCATGCCGAGATCGTGCGCCGCAATCCGGCGGAACCCGAGTTCCACCAGGCCGCACGCGAGGTGCTGGACAGCCTCGGGCCGGCGCTCGCGGCGCGCTCCGAGTACCGGGACCCGGGGCTCGTCGAGCGTCTGATCGAGCCGGAGCGACAGATCATCTTCCGGGTGCCGTGGCAGGACGACCAGGGCTGCGTCCACGTCAACCGCGGCTTCCGGATCGAATACAACAGCGCCCTCGGCCCGTACAAGGGCGGCCTGCGCTTCCACCCCTCCGTGAACCTGGGGATCATCAAGTTCCTCGGCTTCGAGCAGGTCTTCAAGAACGCGCTGACCGGCCTCGGTATCGGCGGCGGCAAGGGCGGCAGTGACTTCGACCCGCAGGGCCGCAGCGACGCGGAGATCATGCGCTTCTGTCAGTCCTTCATGACGGAGCTGTACCGGCACATCGGCGAGTACACCGACGTCCCGGCGGGCGACATCGGTGTCGGCGCGCGCGAGATCGGCTACCTGTTCGGCCAGTACCGGCGGATCACCAACCGCTGGGAGGGCGGCGTCCTGACCGGCAAGCGCGCCGGCTGGGGCGGCTCGCTGATCCGGCCGGAGGCGACCGGGTACGGCAACGTGCTGTTCGCCGAGGCGATGCTGCACGAGCGCGGCGAGGACCTCGAAGGCCAGACCGCGGTCGTCTCCGGCTCCGGGAACGTCGCGCTCTACACCATCCAGAAGCTGATCGCCCTCGGCGCCAACCCGGTGACCTGCTCCGACTCCAGCGGCTACGTCGTCGACGAGAAGGGCATCGACCTGGAGCTGCTCTGCCAGATCAAGGAGGTCGAGCGCGGCCGGGTGAACACGTACGCCGAGCGGCGCGGCTCCTCCGCGCGGTTCGTTCCCGGCGGGCGGGTCTGGGAGGTCCCGGCCGACCTCGCCCTGCCGTCCGCCACGCAGAACGAGCTGGACGAGGACGCGGCCGCCACGCTCATCCGCAACGGCGTGAAGGCCGTCTCGGAGGGCGCGAACATGCCCACGACACCGAAGGCCGTGCAGCTCCTCCAGCGGGCCGGAGTCGCCTTCGGCCCCGGCAAGGCGGCGAACGCGGGCGGGGTCGCGGTCAGCGCCCTGGAGATGACGCAGAACGCGTCGCGCACGACGTGGAAGGCCGACCAGGTCGAGAACGAGCTGGCCCGCATCATGATCGACATCCACCGCACCTGCGCCGAGACCGCCGAGCGCTACGGCGCCCCCGGCGACTACGTCACGGGAGCGAACATCGCCGGCTTCGAACGGGTCGCGGACGCGGTGCTGGCGCAGGGCGTCATCTGACGGTGCCGGACCGTCACCGGCGGGGGAGGGCGGAGGCCCTTCCCCCGCTCGGGCCCGGCCCGTCCCGCTCGGACCGGGGACTACCCCACATGGCCCTGGCGCCCGCCCGCCCGGGCCGTGGAGACTCGGACCCATGCAGAAGCTCTCCCTCGACGCACTCGCCCGCGAGCACCTGGAACGTGCCGCCGCCGCCTCCACCGGCCGCAGCGCGAGCACGGTCTACGGCGGCCACGAGCACACCCTGCGCCAGACCCTCCTCGCGCTGACCTCCGGCACCTCCCTCGCCGAGCACGAGAACCCCGGCGAGGCGACCCTGCTGGTGCTGCGCGGCCGGGTCCGCCTCACCAGCGGTGACACCGCGTGGGAGGGCAGAGAAGGCGACCTGATCGTCATCCCGCCGGCCCGGCACGCCCTGGAGGCCCTGGAGGACGCGGCCGTACTCCTCACCGTCGCCAAGCCGAACTGAGCGAACCGGCCGACGCGGACGAGAGCCGGATCCCCCGCCACGGAGCCGCATCGAACAATGGGACGATGTCGCCGCAGACCATCGAACCGTGAACGGGGGAGGGCGGCGCCATGGCCCGCTACATGGAGGCACTGACCGTCGAACGCGGCGGTTTCCGGATCAAGGTGCCGGAGTCGTGGTGGGAGTTCGACGTCCGGCCGGAGTCGCGGGACGACTCGATCCACCGGATGGTGACCGAACGGCTGCGTCAGCACCCGGAGTTGGAACCGCACCGGGACACGTACACCTCCTTCCTGCGAAAGGCCGCCGCGGACGCCTGGAAGTCGGGCGCGCTGTACTGCGGCTGCATGGCCGAGAGCTTCGGCGGGGACGTCCCGATCACCGGCTCGGTGACGGTGTCGCTGGTCGGCGGCCGTGCGAGCGGGGGCGACCCGCTGCCCACCGACCCGGCCGCCATCGCCGCCCAACTCGCCGTCAAGGAAGCCAAGAAGCCGGGTGACTCCTGGCGCAAGGTGACCACCGTCGACATCCCGGGCGTCGGCCCGGCGGCACGCACGTACGGCATCGAGGACATCCCCGTACCCGGCGACGAACTCCACCGGACCGTCCGCGCGGTGCTGACCCAGACCTTCATCCCGGTGCCCGGCCAGGAGGGCAAGGTCGCCCTGGTGGCCGGCAGCAGCCAGGTCCTCGACCTCGCGGACTCCTTCTTCGACATCTTCGACGCGATCACGTCGACGTTCCGCTTCACCGCCTGAGCCGCCCGTCCCGGCCCGACCCTTCTCACGGCGGCTGAGCCGAACGAGCACCGCCCGTGGCCACCCGATCCACCCTCAACATGAGCCACGCCGTTCATCTGATTCCTTTTGTGGATACCCCCGCCTTCAGGCGGGGGTGGGGGTACCGCCCGCTTGCGGGGGAGAAACG
>NZ_JBHSPC010000109.1:0-1114 GCF_042656345.1 Streptomyces incanus | reverse complement strand
CGGCCGGGAAGTGATCGCGGTCGACCGCTTCTTCCCCTCCTCCAAGCTGTGCTCGGCCTGCGGAGCCTTGCAGAACAAGATGTTGCTCCATGTCCGCACCTGGACGTGCGGCTGCGGCGCCGTGCATGACCGCGACGTGAACGCGGCGAAGAACCTTCTGGCCGCCGGACTGGCGGCAGCAGCCTGTGGAGACGGTGTAAGACCTCAACGGAGCACTCCGGGCGGGCAGTCGTCGATGAAGCAGGAACCCCGGCGGGCGACCGCTGGAATCCCCCGCCTTTAGGCGGGGGAGGAAGTCAAGTGGAAGTAGGCATGATCCCGCAGTCGCTAGTGCTGCCCAGGCGACCTGGCGGGGCACCGCGAGCCCGCCAGGGCTGAGGAGCTACCGACCCGATGCACCCCGTGCCCCCAGCGCGTCAAGTGCCGTTGGCCCGGGTGGGGAGGCAGAGCGAGGCAGCGCCGGCCAAGCACGACCGAGTCAGCACACCGGCGTCGCCTCCTGACGGCGCAGCTGACGGTGTGCTTCGTTCTGGGCCTGTGCCCGTTTGCCCGGGAGGCCTACGAGGAAGTCCTGCCGGTTCTCCAGCGGCATCCCGGGCAGCCGGGCCCTGGACAGAGCGAACCGGTCGTCAAGAGGCCCAGCGCGGTTCCGGCTCGGTGAAGACGTGATAGGGACCTGCTGGTCGTGTCCCACCGGGGGGTAAGCGAGCACGGGCTTCACGTTCCGGTCCGAGGCACCTGGCGATCTCCGCGGAGGCGGAAGCCCACGAAGCGCCCTGTTGAGGCGGGGTGAACACCCGGTCCGGCGGAGCCGCCGTCCCCGCCCCGCGCATTCCGGCGCCTTGATCGGCCGCACCATCCGGCGGGACGCCATCGACCTGCTCAGGAGGGAGGCCGGGCCACTCGTTCCCCGCCACGCTGGGAGCGTGGCGGCGCAGACTACGGCTCCTTGACCTGGACCGCACCCAGTTCGACCTTCCGGACCCGGCAAGCAACGGCGCCACCTTCGACAGTCCTTCCACGGGGGCGGCGCTGGACAGCGCGCTGCGGACCTACCTTCCCGCAAGCGGGAGTCGGGGCCTCCGTCCTGGCACAGTCACGGCAGCTGTAGTTC
>NZ_JBHSPC010000108.1:0-2885 GCF_042656345.1 Streptomyces incanus | reverse complement strand
CTCCCCATCCTGGGCATCACCAACGATCCGGACAGCTACGGAACTTGATCAAGCCCTGGCCATTGGTCCACCAGTGGGGGAGTGTCTCATCAACGGCTCTGTCTCCTATCCGGTGGTGGCAGAAAGTGAGAACTGGGCATCTCCGCCTTGCGGAGAGCGCGGCTGGTGCTCCGACCCCGATGCTCCGAAGCGGATGGCAGCGCATCGGGGTCGCTGAGCTTGTCGCGCCGGACTCTCACGGACAGGCACCGGGCCGATCGGCCGACTCCAGGGGACGACCGCTGTGGTGCGCGGACCTGCGGGTTCATGATCGACGGCATCTTTGTCGCCGTCATGACTTCCTGTCACCACCGAATGGGAGACAGGCTCGTTAAATTGACACACCCGCTTTCCTCACCCCTGGTTCACCGCGCAGGTTTCGGTGCTGGGGCCCGGGGTGAGCATGGATCAGAGTCTGTGGTCGATCTTCTTTTCCCGCATCAGTTTCTCCAGCTCTGTGTTCGACAGTGGGTGCAGAGTGTTCAGGAGACGGCGTAGCCCGGGTTCGTCGAGGGTCTGGCTGGTGACCTCGACCTCGACCTCGACCTCCGCGTTCCGGTGGCGGCGGGTGAGGGCGACGGCGCGGCCGCCGCCGGGGAAGTCGCGGACCGTGCGCATCTCGCCGCGCGCGTCTACCGTGCAGGTCACGCCCTTCTCCACGAGCTCGGGGCATCGGGGTGTCGGCGTGAGCGGCGGGCGCCCCGTGAGGTCCACGTACGCGAACTCGTCCTGCCGGACGGGGCGGTATTCGACGCTGAAGTAGGCGGGGCCGACCTCGGCACGGGACACCTGCATGCCGGGCGGCGCAGTGCCCAGGTACAGCAGCTCCGCATGCTCCTGGTACCGCGCGACCTCCGCCTCGTGCTGGCGCTGCTGCGACTGCGCCGGCCGACGAAGCCCCCATAGGCCACCCCGGCCGCCAGCGCGCCCACCGCCCCCAGCCGCACCCACCGGCCCGGCACGAAGAACGCCGCGGCCACGGCGTACGGCGCCCCCGTCAGAGCGATCCGGGTACTGGCGCTCCCCAGGTCGACGCCTCCGGCGTAGGCGGCCAGACCTGCCAGGACACCGAGCGTGCCGAGGACGAAGACCAATACTGCCCAGCCGAGCCGCTGCGGCACGGAGCCGCACAGCGGCACCACGGTTTGTGCCGGTATGCCCGCCGTGGCCAGCAGGCCCACCGTCAGCGGCACACCCAGCGCGAGGATCGGCGCTGCCGCGCCGGTCCCACCACCCCAGGCCGTCACCAGCAGCCCGAAGCCGAGCGGCGGCACCGCGGCCGTCATCGTCGCCCAGACCAGGAAGAGATGCAGGGCCGTCAGTGCCCCTCTGCCACTCGTCATATCGCGGATTCTGTCAGCAGGCGTTCTGGCGCACATGAGTTCCCGTACTCAGCACAGAACCCCGCCGCCTGGGTCGTTGTCTTCATGATGATCTTTCCAGTAGCCACGTCAGCCACATGCAGGCTGAGCGGGCTGGATCATCGGCATCCAAGGGATGTTCGGGATCACAGGCACGTTTTTCACGTCGTTCCGCGCAGAACGGGTGACGCCGGCGCAGGACCGGACCGGGTGGGTGATCGTCGGAGCTGACGACTACGCCCCGCCCTTCACCGTGAGGGCTCGCTCTTCCTCGCAGGTCTGCGAGATGCCGGCCGGGCCTGCAACACGGAGGGGACTTCGCCGACCGAGCTGCCCCGATTTTCGTGGAGTCCGCGATCGTGTGATCAAGTGGTCTGCGGGGCTTCCTCCAAGTTCGCCCGGTACACCTGCTCGTACTCGTCGGGTGAGACGTGGCCCAGGACGGAGTGGAGTCATTCACCCGAATGGCCATACCTCGTTCACGGCGTCCAGAACTCGATGACGTGCTGAGAGGTCGTACGCACGGCGACGGCCGCCCACTGGAACGGAGTCCAGAGGCGGCCGTAGAAGGCTTCCGGCCGGAACCGGCGAACGCCTTCGAGTGGGTGCGTCAGATGTGTCCGAAGAACAGGCTGCCCGGTGCGTCCGGGTCGTTGGAGAGGAAGTGCTCGCGTACCACGCGGATGAACTCGTAGCGTCCGATCGCGCCGTCCCCGTCGGTGTCCAGCCTGGTGAACATGTCCATCGCGTCAGGCGTGTCGGTCTTCCAGACGTCCCTCAGGAAGCGGGCGAACTCGTCCTTGCTGATCTCGTTGTCGCCGTTGGTGTCGATGATGTCGAAGATCGCATGGCCGCCGCCCTCGGTCACGTTGAGCCGGCTGGTGTCGATGACCGCGAGACGGTTGGCCGTGACGAACTGATCCTTGGTGAGCCGGTCCCCTTCCACGCCCGCGTGGCGCAGCAGCTCCAGCCAGTAGATCTGACAGAAGGTCTGGAGCGCCCTGACCCGACGGTCGTCCTTGTCGAGCCGGTAGGCCTGGATGTAGCGGTCGGCGAGCTTCTGGTAGTCCGTCCAGTCCAGATAGCCGTCGCGGTTGGCGTCCATACTGTCGAAGGTGCGCTCGAGCTTGATGGTCATGACGTCCTGCGCCGCAGCGGTCATGGGCCGACCCTTTCTCTGTGATCTACGTCCCGGCCCCTTCAGCATGGGGGAGCGATCTCCTGAGGGAGCGCCGATCACGCAGGTCATCATCCAATCTGATGATCGCTTCGCGCAGTTGCCACGCGCCGCCGCGACCGGCTGAGCCGAGCCAGCCTACTCACCCGTGCTGCGGAGTCGGCCCTACGGCTCCGCTCAGGGCTTCCTCCGTGGCTGGGCCCCGCCGACCCGGGCGGACGGCCTCTCCGCAGAAAACAGGCGCTGCACCGTAAGCATTCAGAAGGAATGGGCCTGATCGGTGACGGTCGGTGAGAGCGCCTGGTCAG
>NZ_JBHSPC010000107.1:37779-55233 GCF_042656345.1 Streptomyces incanus | reverse complement strand
ACCCCATGAATCCCAACTTCCCCTGCAATCACGGGCTCCACGCTACGAGGGGATGGTCAGGCAGGACCTCACCCCCGCAGCGTAAACACCCGCTGTCCAGGACCCGGGGGGAACTTCAGGCAGCCGACCCGGTGACACCGCAAAACCCTGCGAATCACCCCAACGAGGCACCCTCACAAGATCTGCACCCAATCGCTTTCCGTGCCCGAGTCCCTCGTTTCCGGCCTCTCCTTCGCCGATTCCTACGCCTATCTGGACGACTGGGTCCTGACCGCGCTCGGGGACATGGGCATCAAGGCGTGGTACCAGCCGCTCAACGACATCGCGACCGAGGTTGGCAAGATCGCGGGCGCGGCGCAGAAGCGCCTCCTCCCGCGCGACGGCGGCACCGGAGCCGTCCTCCACCACGTGACCATGTCCTACGACATCGACGCGGACAAGATGCTGGAGGTCCTGCGGATCGGCAAGGAGAACATGTCCGACAAGGGCACCACCTCCGCCAAGAAGCGCGTCGACCCGCTGCGCCGTCAGACCGGTCTGTCCCGCTCCGAGGTCATCGACCGCATGATCGCCTCCTTCCGCACCCGCTACGGCCTGACGGTGGGTCACGTCACGAGGAGATGGCCAAGGCCGAGGAACTCGTCCGCACCAAGTTCGCCACGGAGGAGTGGCTCCACCGGGTGCCGTGACCGCCAAGTTCTGATCGGCCCGTGCGACCAGGGGTCTTCAGCGGGCCCTTCGGCGATAACCAGGCTCATGCCCGAGGGCCCACGGTGACGGAGCGGTACCTTGCCCGCGAGGACATCCGTGAACTGGGATGGGACGCGACGATATGTGTTCCTCCAGGTCTGCGGTGCGGGTGGGGTCGATGAACGGCCCCTCCCGGCTCCGCACCGTTCGCACGACGGAGAGCCGCCCTCGTGCGAACGGTGCGGACAAGGGGGCCCGCCGCACGTGTGCCCCGAACACGGGCGAACACCCGCAAGCCACCCGGTGCTACACCCTCACCGCCAGGATCGAGGTCCTCGCACAGGGGCTTACGCCACGCCCGCATCGGCGGGCGCAGCGGCGTCGGCGTCGAGCAGCCCGGCTCGCAGTTCGTGGGGTTGGCCGAACAACTGCGTCAGTGCCTGGGTGCGTTTGAAGATCAGATGGGCGTCGTGTTCCCAGGTGATCGCGATGCCGCCGAGCAGCTGGATCATCTCCCCTGCCGTCTTCAACGCCGCTTCGGTGGCGTAAGAGGCCGCGACTTCGGCCTTGATGTCGCCTGCGGCTGCCGCCCAGGTGGCGCTGCGGCTGGTCTCGACCAGGACGAGCATGTCGGCCATCCGGTGCTTCAGCGCCTGGAACGATCCGATCGGCCGCCCGAACTGGTGTCGCTCCTTCGCGTACGAGACGGTCACGTCCAGGGCACGCTGGGCGGCGCCGGTCGCGAGGGCCGCGGCCCCGATGCGGGCGGCTCTCCTTGCTCGTACAGCCGCTGCTTCTGCGCCGGTCGAGACCGGTGTCGCAGCCGCCGGGTCGAATACCACGGTCGCCAACTGGATCGTCTGGTCCATCGCGGGCGTCATGGTGACGTCGGCGGCGTCGACGAGCAGGAGGCGGTCGCCGTCGACGGCCAGGAGGATCTCCGCCTGCCCGGCGTAGAGCGTGGGGCCGGCCTGGACGACGGTGGCGACCGCACCGGCCGCGATGCGGCCGAGCAGCTCGTTGCGCAGATCCGACTCCGGTGCGGCCAGGAGGGCTTCCGCCGCGATGACACCGGCGATCAGGGGCGTCGGTGCCAGGGACCTGCCCAGCTCTTCGAGGACCAGCGCGGCTTCGACGAGGGAGGCGTCGGCGCCGCCGAACTCCTCGGGGATCGTGAGGGCGGCCGCCCCGATCTGTTCGACGAGCACCTCCCACAGGGAGGAGTCGAAGCCCGCCGGGTCGTCGAGTGCCTTCCGCACGGCGGCGGAGGCGGCGCGCTTGCCCAGCAGCGCCTGGACGGTGGAGACGAGGGCCTGCTGTTCGGGAGTCACCGTGCCGCCCCCTGCCGGACGTCCCGCTCGCCCAGGAGGGAGTCGAGCACGCGCTGCCTGTGGAACGCCGGCGTGCCCCAGGCGGTCGACAGCGCCTGGATGCGCAGCAGCCACAGTGACAGGTCGAGCTCGCGGGTGTAGCCGACCGCGCCGTGCACCTGGAGCCCGGTGCGGGCGGCGAGGACCGCCGCGTCGGAGGCGCACGCCTTGGCGGCGGAGACCGAGCGGGCGGCGTCGGCGCCGCCGGCGTCCAGGGCGAGGGCGGCGCCGTGGATCAGCGGACGCACGAAGTCCAACTGGATGCGGACGTCGGCCAGGGCGTGCTTGACCGCCTGGAAGCTCCCGATCGCACGGCCGAACTGGCGGCGCTGCTCGGCGTAGGCGACGGTATCGGCGAGCACGCGCTCGGCGGAGCCGAGGAGTTGGGCCGAGGCGGCGAGGCAGGCGGCCTCGAACCCGGCTCCTGCGGAGGTGGCGTGCACGCCGGGAGCGGGCGCCTCGCATCGGAAGAGTCTCCGCGTGATGTCGACGGACTCGGCGAGGTCGCCGACGCAGCCGTCGCCCACCACCGTGGCGACATCGGCGTCCAGCACGTACCCGTCGATCGGGACGCTGGCGACCAGGCCCTCGGCGATCGCGGTCGCCTCCTTGCCGCTCAGCGTTGCGGCCAGGAAAGCGGTCGACTCGATCCAGGGGCCGACGGCGAGGTGGCGGCCCAGCGCCTCGTGCGCGACGGCCAGGTCGACGAACGATCCGCCGACGCCCCCGTCCTCCTCGGCGACGAGCAGGGCGTTGACGCCCTGCTCGGCCAGCCTGCCCCAGATCTCCAAGCCGGGCCCGTGCGAGCCCTCGGCCCAGGCCCGGGCGGCGTCGACGGTGCGGGACGAGGCGAGCAGGGCGTCGAGGGAGGCGGCGAAGGCCTTCTGCTCGGCGGTGAGCTCGAAGTCCATGTCAGTTTCCCTTCGGTTCGCGGGGAAGGCCCAGGATGCGCTCGGCGACGATGTTGCGCTGCACCTCGTTGGTGCCGGCGTAGATCGGCCCCGCCAGGGCGAAGACGTGCCCGTCGGTCCACGCGTCGACCACTTCGGCGGAAGGCCCCCGCAGGGCCAGCGCGGTCTCGTGCAGGGCTAGGTCGAGTTCGCTCCACCAGACCTTGTTGACCGAGCCGGCGGCGCCCATCTCCGCGCCCGCGGCGAGGCGGGTCACGGTGCGCCAGGTGAAGAGCCGGTACGCCTCGGCCTTGATCCAGGCGTCGGCCACATCAGCTCCGAGGCGCGGATCCGGGGCGGTGGCGTACAGGTCGAGCAGTCGGTCGGCCGCCGCGAGGAACCGGCCGGGGGAGCGCAGGGAGAGGCCGCGCTCGTTGCCGGCCGTCGACATGGCCACGCGCCAGCCGTCGCCGGGTGCGCCGAGTACGTCGGCGTCGGGGACGAACACGTCGTCGAAGAAGATCTCGGCGAATCCGAGCCGCCCGTCGAGCTGGGCGATCGGGCGGACGGTGACGCCGGGAGCGTCCAGGGGGTAGAGGAAGTACGTGAGGCCGCGGTGGCGTTCGGCGGTCGGGTCGGAACGGAACAGCCCGAAGCCCCAGTGGGCGAAGGAGGCACGCGAGGACCAGGTCTTCTGGCCGTTGAGGACCCAGCCGCCGCGCTCGTCGTCGCGGGTCGCCGTCGAGCGCAGCGACGCGAGGTCGGAGCCGGCTTCGGGCTCCGACCAGCCCTGTGCCCAGATCGCCTCGCCGCGCGCCATCGCGGGCAGGAAGCGCTGCTGCTGCTCGGGCGTGCCGTGTTCGAAGATGATCGGTGCGAGCAGGAAGATGCCGTTCTGGGAGACCCGGCCGGGGGCGCCGGCGCGGTAGTACTCCTCCTCGAAGATCACCCACTCGTTCAGCGAGGCGTCACGCCCGCCGAACGCCTCGGGCCAGGACACGACGGAGAACTTCGCGTCGGCCAGTCGGGCCTCCCACTCCTGGTGGGCTGCGAACCCCTCTGCGGTGTCCATCGAGCGGAGCGGCTCGGCGGGCACGTTGGCCTTCAGCCACGCGCGCGCCTCGTCGCGGAACGCGGTCTCGGTGGGGGAGAGCTCAAGATCCATCGGCTGCCGCCTTGTTCTGTGCCGCCATCGACTTGGCGTCGAGGCCGCCGAGGGAGTCGCTGGAGACCTCGGCGTTGTGGGCGTGGGCGAAGTGGTGGAGCCCGAACACGGAGTCCATGCCGGCGCGCAGGCCCTGCAGGTCCTCGGCCTGGTTGATCGCCTTCTTGGTCAGGGCGAGGCCGAACCGCGGCATGTTCGCGATCCGTTGGGCCAGCGCGGCGACGTGGTTCTCCAGGTCCGCTCGCGGGACGACCTGGTTGACCATCCCGAGTTCGAGCGCCCGGGCGGCGGAGAAGCGGTCCCCGGTGTAGAGGAACTCCTTCGCGGCGCGCGGGTTCATCACCCACGGGTGCGCGAAGTACTCGACGCCGGGGATGCCCATGCGCACCACGGGGTCGGAGAAGAACGCGTCGTCGGAGGCGACGATGAAGTCGCAGCTCCAGGCCAGCATCAGGCCGCCGGCGATGCACGCGCCGTGGACGGCGGCGACGACGGGCTTGGGGATCTCGCGCCAGCGGCGGCACATGCCGAGGTAGACCTCGGACTCGCGGGCGAAGCGCTGGTCCCCGCCCTCCTTGTCGACGTGGGTCCACCACATCACGGCCTTGCGCTCGTACGCGACGTCGACGTCGCGGCCCGGCGTGCCGATGTCGTGGCCGGCGCTGAAATGCGCGCCGTTGCCGGCCAGCACGATCACCTTCACCTCGTCGTCGTCGACCGCCCGCGTGAAGGCGGCGTCGAGGGCGTAGGTCATCGCGGAGTTCTGCGCGTTCCGGTACTCGGGCCGGTTGAGCCGCACCCACGCCACACCGTCGACGACCTCGTAGGTGACGACGTCCTCAGTGGTTGTCACTGCTTCCCCAATTCTTTCTTGAGCACCTTGCCCGACGGGTTGCGGGGAAGGCCGTCGACGACCTCGACCAGGCGCGGCACCTTGAAGTTGGCGAGCTGGGCCCTGGCGAACGCGATCACCTCGTCGGCGGCGACCGTCCCGACGACGTAGGCCTTGCCGACCTCGCCCATGCGCTCGTCGGGCACGCCGACCACGGCGACGTCGCTGACGCCGTCGAGGCGCATGAGGGTCTGTTCGACTTCGGCGGGGTAGACGTTGAACCCGCCGGAGATGTACATGTCCTTGAGCCGGTCGACGATCTTCAGGTTGCCGTCGGCGTCGACGGTTGCGACGTCGCCGGTGTGCAGCCATCCGTCGGCGTCGATCGCCTGGGCGGTGGCCTCGGGGTCGTCGAGGTAGCCGAGCATCACGTAGTCGCCGCGCACCAGGAGCTCGCCGCCGTCGCCGAGGCCGATCTCCATGCCGGGGACGGCCCGGCCGCTGGTGTTGGCGACGGTCTCGGCGGAGTCGCCCTCGCGGCACATCGTGACCACGACCGCCTCGGTCATGCCGAAGGCGGAGACGATCCGGTCGATCCCCAAGGCGTCGCGCATCTGCTCGATCAGCACGACGGGCACGACGGCCGCACCTGTGACGGCGAGGCGGAGCGAGGACACGTCGTACTGCGGCCGGCTGGGCGCGGTCAGCAGCGACTGGTAGATCGTCGGGGCGCCGGGCAGGACGGTGATCTTCGCGTCCTGGATCAGCCGCAGCGTGTCGTCGGGGTCGAACGTCGCCGGCGGGTAGAGGGTCGCCCCGGTGACGAGCCCGGTGACGATGCCGACCTTGTAGCCGAAGGAGTGGAAGAACGGGCTGATCGCCAGGTAGCGGTCGTCAGCGGTCACGCCGGTGAGCCCGCTCCAGGCGCGGGCGACGCCGACGGTCTGGCGGTGGGCGCTGAGGGCGCCCTTGGGCTTTCCGGTGGTGCCGGAGGTGAACAGGATGTCGGCCACGTCGTCGGGGGAGACCTTCGACGCCCGCACGACCACCTCGTCCTCGGAGACGGTCGGTTCGACCGCGTCGAAGAACTGCTCGGTCCCGCTCGGGCGGAGGGTGACGACGGCGGCACCGGTCGCACCGGCGGCGCGCAGCTCGGCCGCCTGGCCGCGGCCGAGGAAGCCGTCGTCGAGCACCACGACCTTCGCACGCGTACGCGTGACGATGTCGGCCGCCTCGCGACCGGTGTAGCGGCTGTTCACCGGGACGAGCGTCGCCCCGCAGTAGTGCACGCCGAGCGCGGCCATCACCCACGCGACCGAGTTGGGCGCCCAGACCGCCACCCGGTCGCCGGGGTCGACGCCGAGGGTGGCGAACCGGCGGGCAGCCGCCCGCACGCGCTGCCGCAACTCGTTGAACGTGACGACGTTCGAACCGCTGACGTACGCCGGCTTGTCGCCGTGGGTCCGCGCGGCGGCGTCGAGGACGGCAGGGATGGTGTTCGGTGCGGCGACTGGTTCTCCGGAACGCACAGGGCCATCCTCCTTTTCGGGTTCTATCAAATGCTTGTTAGGTAGGCTATCGTAACGCCGTCCGGTGGCAACAGGGGCCGGGCCGCACATCTTGATCCCATCCAGGAGGCCGGCGACGTGTCCGACAACGAGGCGTTTCGCACCGATGTGCGAACTTGGCTCGACATGCACCTGTCCGGCGAGTTCGCGGGCCTTCGCGGGACGGGCGGCCCGGGCCGCGACCACGAGGCCTTCGAGGAGCGGCTCGCCTGGAACCGCCACCTCGCGGCGGCCGGTTGGACAGGGCTGGGCTGGCCGGAGGAGTACGGCGGTCGCGGCCTCTCGCTGGAGCAGCAGGTGATCTTCCACGAGGAGTACGCCCGCGCGGACGCGCCGCACACGGTGAACCACCTCGGCGAACAACTGCTCGGACCGACGTTGATCGCCTTCGGCACCGAGGAGCAGAAGCAGCGGTTCCTGCCGAAGATCCTCGACGTAACCGAGCTGTGGGCGCAGGGCTACTCCGAGCCCGGCGCGGGGTCGGACCTCGCCTCGGTCGCCACGAAGGCGCGGCTCGACGAGCGGACCGGCGAGTGGGTCGTCGACGGGCAGAAGATCTGGACCTCGCTGGCGCACTGCGCCCAGTGGATCTTCGTCCTGGCCCGCACCGAGCCCGGCTCGGTCAAGCACGCGGGCCTGTCCTTCCTGCTGGTGCCGATCGACCAGCCCGGCGTCGAGGTGCGCCCCATCGAGCAGCTCACCGGTGGCTCGGAGTTCAACGAGGTCTTCTTCACCGGTGCGCGGACGTCGGCCGACCTGGTGGTCGGCGAGGTCGGCGGAGGCTGGCGGATCGCCACCGGCCTGCTCGGATTCGAACGCGGCGTGTCGACGCTGGGCCAGCAGGTGGGGTTCGCCCGCGAGCTCGACGACCTCATCGACGTCGCCCGGGGCAACGGCTCCATCGACGACCCGGTGATCCGCGACAGGCTCGCCCAGCTGAAGGTCGAGTTCGAGGTCATGCGCGCCAACGCCGTGCGCGGACTCTCCCGGCTCGACGGCGGGTCCGACTCCGCCGCCGGCGGGGGCGCGGCCTCGATCGCCAAGCTGGTCTGGGGCAATTGGCACCGCAAGCTCGGCGAGGTGGCGATGCAGGTGCGGGGGCCGGCGTCCCTGCTCCAGAGCTCCGGCCCGGAGGCCTACAACCTGGACAACTGGCAGCGGCTGTTCCTGTTCAGCCGCGCCGACACGATCTACGGCGGATCCGACGAGATCCAGAAGAACATCCTCGCCGAGCGCGTGCTCGGCCTCCCGAAGGAACCGAAGGTGGCCCTGGCATGACCGCAAAGCCGTTCGCCCTCAATCCGACCTATGTGCCCGGCCACAACCTGCTCGACGGCAGGACGGTCGTCGTCACCGCGGGGGCCGGCGCCGGGATCGGCGCCGCTGTCGTGCGCCGGGCGCTCGACGAGGGCGCGAGGGCCGTCGTCATCGGCGACACCCACGAGCGCCGGCTCAAGGAGGCCCAGGAGGAGCTGGGCACGGAGTTCGGCGCCGACCGGGTGCGCACCCTGGTCTCCGACGTCACCAAGGACGCCGACATCGAGGCGCTGCTGGATGCGGCCGACGAGTTCGGCGGCGTCGACGTGATGATCAACAACGCCGGACTCGGCGGCACCGCCAACATCCTGGACATGACCGACGAGCAGTGGGACAAGGTCATCGCCATCTCCCTGACCGGGACGTTCAAGTCCATCCGCGCCGCGGGCACACGGATGAGGGAGCGCGGGGGAGTCATCGTCAACAACGCCTCCGTCGTCGGCTGGCGCGCCCAGGAGGGCCAGGCCCACTACGCCGCGGCCAAGGCCGGGGTGATGGCGCTGACCCGGTGCGCCGCCCTCGACCTCGCCCCGTACGGCATCCGCGTCAACGCGGTCAGCCCGTCACTGGCGATGCACGCGTTCCTGGCCAAGGTCACCTCCGACGAACTGCTCGACGAGCTCACCGGCCGTGAGGCGTTCAACCGCGCCGCCGAGCCGTGGGAGGTCGCCAACGTCATGGTCTTCCTCGCCTCCGACTACTCCTCCTACATGACCGGCGAAGTGGTCTCCGTGAGCAGTCAGCGAGCCTGAGGAGGACCCGTGTCGGCGAACAGGCGGCACGGGTGAGGCGAGAATTCCTCTGTGACCAAGACCAGCAGCAGCGACAGTAAGAAGACCGCGATGAGCCCGTCGCCCGAGCGGCGCGAGGAACTCCTGGCCACCGCAGCGGAAGTGTTCGCCGCGCAGGGCTACAACGCCACCACGGTCCGCAAGATCGCGGACGAGGCGGGCCTGCTCGCAGGCAGTCTCTACTACTACTTCGACTCCAAGGAGTCGATGCTCGACGAGATCCTCTCCGGGTTCCTCACCGAGCTCTGGGCCCGGTACGACGCCGTGCTCGGCACCGACCTCGGGCCCAGGGAGACCCTTGAGGCCCTCGTCACCGAGTCCTTCCGGGAGATGGACCAGCGCCGCGCCGCCGTCGCCATCTACCAGAGGGAGTCCAAGCACCTCCAGAACCAGCCGCGCTTCGCCTTCCTCGTCGAGTCGCAGAAGAAGTTCGAGAAGGCGTGGCTGGGCACGTTGGAGCGCGGAGTGGCCGCCGAGGTCTTCCGCGCGGACCTCGACATCCGGCTCACCTACCGCTTCCTGCGCGACACCGTCTGGGTCGCCGTGTCCTGGTACCGGCCGGGTGGACAGCACAGCCCGGAGGAGATCGCCCGCCAGTACCTGTCGATGGTGCTGGAGGGCATCGCCCTCCGCGAATGACACCGATACATCGCAGATTCGAAGAAGGAGCGGCCATGGCCGAGGCATACATCATCGAAGCGGTACGCACCCCCGTCGGCAGGCGGGGCGGCGGGCTGTCCGCCGTGCACCCGGCCGACCTCGGCGCGCACGTGCTGAAGGCGCTGATGGAGCGCTCCGGCGCCGACCCGGCGGCCGTCGAGGACGTGGTCTTCGGCTGCCTGGACACCGTCGGACCGCAGGCCGGCGACATTGCCCGCACCTGCTGGCTGGCCGCCGGGCTGCCCGAGGAGGTGCCCGGGGTGACCGTGGACCGGCAGTGCGGCTCCTCCCAGCAGGCCGTGCACTTCGCCGCCCAGGCGGTGATGTCCGGCACCAGCGACCTGGTGGTCGCGGGCGGCGTGCAGAACATGTCGCAGGTGCCGATCGCCTTCGCCAGCCGCCAGGCCGCTCTGCCGCTCGGGCTGACCGAGGGCCCGTACGCCGGCTCCTCGGGCTGGCGGGCCCGCTACGGCGACCAGCCGGTCAACCAGTTCCACGGCGCCGAACTCATCGCCCGCCACTGGGACATCTCCCGCCGTGACATGGAGGAGTACGCGCTCCGCTCCCACCAGCGGGCGGTCCGCGCGATCGACGAGGGCCGCTTCGAGCGCGAGCTCGTCCCGTACGGGGACGTGACGGCCGATGAGGGCCCGCGCCGCGACACCACCCTGGAGAAGATGGCGGGCCTCGCGCCGCTGGTCGAGGACGGCCGACTGACCGCCGCCGTCGCCTCGCAGGTCTCCGACGGCGGCTCCGCGATGCTGCTTGCGAGCGAACGCGCGGTACGGGAGCACGGGCTGACTCCGCGCGCCCGCATCCACCACCTCTCGGTGCGCGGCGAGGACCCGATCCGGATGCTGTCCGCGCCGATCCCGGCCACGGCGTACGCGCTCAAGAAGGCCGGGATGACGCTCGACGACATCGACCTGGTCGAGATCAACGAGGCGTTCGCCTCGGTCGTCCTGGCCTGGTTGAAGGAGACCGGCGCCGACCCGGACAAGGTCAACGTCAACGGCGGCGCCATCGCCCTCGGGCATCCGCTGGGCGCCACCGGCACCAAGCTGATGACCACGTTGCTGCACGAACTGGAGCGCACCGGCGGGCGGTACGGCCTGCAGACGATGTGCGAGGGCGGCGGCCAGGCCAACGTCACCATCATCGAACGCCTCTGACACGCGCCTGCCCGGCCGCCTCCCCCCCTGTGCGGGCGGGCGGCCGGTCCCTGCTGAGCAGGCTCTTCTCCCGGCGGCGCAGCGCCGGGGCAGGGTTTCGGAATCCCGGCCCGAAAAGCATTGACGCAAATGTAGCCAGTGGCTAGCGTCATCGCATTCACGCTACATGATTCCGGTCACATCGAATGCCGGGCCGGTCTGCACCCACCTCGAGCGGCCGTCCCCCAAGCACAGATCAGGAGCAACAGGGTGAAGACACGTAAGACCAACTGGGGCCGCTGGGGCGACTCGGATGAACGGGGCACCCTCAACCTCCTCACCCCGGAGTTGGTGCTCGCCGCGCTCCGACTGCCCAAGACCGGCAAGACCTACAGCCTCAGCATCCCGATCCAACGGTCGGGCGTGCCGAACCTCGAATACCGGGGAACGCCGCAGCGGCTGACCCTGACCAACCACGACGACGAGGCTATGGCCCGCGCCAATGGCGGCGCCCCCGGCGTCGGCGCCAACGAGGACCAGCTGATCCTCCCCTCGCACACGTCGACGCACCTGGACGCGCTCTGCCACGCCTACGCGGACGACAAGATCTACAACGGGTACCCGGCCGACCAGATGACGCCCTACTCGGGCGCGGCGAAGTGCAGCATCGACAAGGTCGGCGGGATCGTCGGCCGCGGCGTCCTGGTCGACGTCGCCGCGTCGAAGGGCGTGGACCGGCTGGAGCCGGGCTACGTCATCACCCCGGCCGACCTGCAGGAGGCACTGGACCAGCAGGAAGTCGCGTTGCAGCCGGGCGACCTGGTGCTGATCCGCACCGGCTGGCTCGAAGCCTTCATGGCCGGCCGGGCCGACATCATGCCGCAGCCGGGGATCGGCCTCGAAGCCGCCGCGTTCCTCGCCGAGAAGGACCCGGCGCTCATCGGATCGGACAACTCGGCCATCGAGTCGATCCCGTTCGACCAGCACGTGTACCTCGGCGGCCACATCATCCTGCTCGTGGAGCACGGCATCCACCTGCTGGAGAACATGAACCTGGCCGAGTTGGCGGCCGACCGGTGCTTCGACTTCCTGCTCAGCATCGGCGCCCTCAAGATCACCGGCGCGACCGCGAGCCCGGTCACCCCCGTGGCGATCGGCTGACCCCTCCACCCGGCCCCGCCTGGCAAGGACCTCTGATGACCGAGAACACCGGCGCGACCGCGAGCCCCTACCGCACCTCCCACGTCGGACTGTGCGTCTCCGACCTGGGGAAGAGCCTTCGCTTCTACTGCGAGGGACTGGGCTTCGCCAAGATCATGGAGTACGACCTCGACGAGCAGATCCCCGAGGTCGACGCCCCGTGCAGCCTCACCTCGACCTTCCTCCAGAAGGACGGCTTCCGGGTGGAACTGCTGTCCTACCGTCAGCCGGGCGTGATCGGCGCCCCGCCGACCCGCCGCAACCACCTGGGGATGACCCACCTGTCGTTCTTCGCCGACGACATCGACGCCGCGGCGGAGGCGCTGAGCGAGTTCGGCGGCACGCTCGTCCCGGACACCCGCGCGGGCCTGGGCGATCCGGACGCGCCCCAGTTCGTCTTCGTGGCCGACCCCGACGGCAACCGCATCGAGCTCATGCACATCCCGGCCGGAACCCCTTGGTAATCGACCCTCAGAGCCGAGACGAATACAAGGACGACAATGACCATCTCCGAAGAGAAGACCACCCGCGACGCACACCTCTGGACGCCTCAGCGCAAGGTTGAGGACCTGGAGTGGTTCCGGGCCAAGTACGCGGCCGAGCGGGACAGGCGTCTGCCGAACACCGGCGCCGACACCTTCAAGGCCGTCGACTTCGACGGCGCGCTCGCCGGCTTCGACGCCGACCCGTGGGCGGACGGCCCCCGGACCGCGCCGGCGGTGACCGCCGATCTCGACATGCTCATCATCGGCGCCGGCTTCATGGGGCTCAGCGCCGGCATCGAGCTGAAGAAGATCGGCGTCACCAACTTCAAGATCCTCGACGTCGCCGCCGACTTCGGCGGCACCTGGTACTGGAACCGCTATCCGGGCGTGCGCTGCGACGTCGAGTCCTACATCTACCTCCCCTTCCTGGAGGAGACCGGCTACATACCGACCGAGCGGTACGTGCGGGGCAGTGAGATCTTCGCGTACTGCCGTCAGCTGGGCGAGCGGTTCGGCCTCTACGAGAACGCCCTCTTCCAGACCCGCGTCACCGACATGGAGTGGGACGAGACCACCGCCCGCTGGACGGTTCGCACCGACGGCGGCGACGTCCTCCGTGCCCGCTTCGTCTCGACGCAGAGCGGCCAGTTCACCCGCCCGCAGCTCCCCGGGATCCCCGGGGTGGAGACCTTCCGCGGCCACAGCTTCCACACCAGCCGGTGGGACTACGCCTACACCGGCGGCGACATCACCGGGAACCTGGAGAAGCTGCGCGACAAGCGCGTCGCCATCATCGGAACCGGCGCCACCGGCGTGCAGGCCATCCCGCAGCTCGCCGAGTACGCGGAGTCCCTGGTCGTCTTCCAGCGCACCCCCACCCAGATCGCCCCCCGCGAGAACGCGCCGACCGACGTCGAGTGGTTCCGGTCCCTCCCGGAGGGCTGGAGCAGGACGCGTCGCGCGAGCTTCGACAAGTGCGCGATGGACCGGGCCACCGCGGACTGCGAGGTCGACGACGGCTGGATCAAGTTCGCGAAGTACCAGCTGAACGCGGTCTACGAGGCCGGGGGAGCGGAGCCGACCCTCGACCAGTACATGGACGCCATGGAGCGCTCGGACTACCAGTGGAACGAGATGCTGCGCGACCGTGTCGACGCCGTCGTCACGGACCCCGCGAAGGCCGAGAAACTGAAGACCTACTACCGCACCATGTGCAAGCGGCCAGGCTTCAGCGACGACTTCCTGCCCGCGTTCAACAAGGAGTCGGTCGACATCGTCGACACCACCGCGACGCCGATCGACCGGATCACCGGGACGGGCATCGTCGTCGGCGACCGCGCGTACGAGGTCGACCTCATCGTCTACGCCACCGGGTTCCAGCAGGGCCGCACCTGGACCGACAAGGCCGGCTACGACGTGGCGGGCTGCAACGGGAACCTCCTGTCGAAGAAGTTCGCCCACGGCGTCAGCACCTACCACGGCTTCCTGAGCGGCGACTTCCCCAACCTGTTCTTCCTGGGCTTCACCCAGTCGACGCAGGTGTCGAACATCGCCAACCTCATCGACCACCAGGCCAAGCACATGGTCTACATGGTCGGCAAGTGCCTCGCCGAGGGCATCCGGGCCATCGAGCCCACCCCCGAGGCCGAGGCCGCCTGGAACCGGACCATCTCCGAGCACGCCGAGATGCGGCGCGACTGGAACACGACCTGCACCCCCGGCCAGTACAACAACGAGGGCCGCCTCGACGACAGGCGCAGCACGCTCGTGGCCGGCCTGCACGGACCGGGCTACGTCTACTTCGACCTGCTCCGCACATGGCGCGAGGACGACAGGTTCGAGGGCATCGCCGTGACCCGCTGAGGCCATCGGCCCGGCGCACGTTTCCATACGCATCCTTCAAGGACGAGGGAGTACGCATGACATTGACCCCGGTAAGGCTCGGACAGGCGTTGTTCACCCTGGTGGACCCGGTGCGTGGACACGAGGCCGCCTACAACCGCTGGTACGAGCGCGACCACCGCTACTCGGGCTGCATGATCGGGCCCGGCTGGTTCGCCGGCTCCCGCTGGGTCGCCCCCAAGCGGCTCAAGGACCTCCGTTTCCCCGAGAGCGGGCCGGTCGCCACCAAGACCGAGGACGGTTCCTACCTCGCGATCTACTGGGTGCACGAGCCGGAGACGGAGGAGGCCGAGGCCTGGGCGCGCACCCAGGTCGGCGAGCTGTACGCCGCTGGCCGCGGCTTCGCCGAGCGCGAGCACGTGCACACCGGCCAGTACCTGCCCGACTCCACCCTCTCGGCCCAGGAGGACGGCGTCCCGCTCGAACTGGCGCTCGACCACCGCTATCAGGGCCTGGTCACCGTGATGATCGAGCCGGCCGACGGCGTCGACCGCGCCGAGGCGATCAAGGCCATCGACGCGGGGCCCGTCAGGACGCTGCTCGACACCGGGGCGGTCGACCGGGTGAGCAGCTGGCGGATGAAGCCGTGGCCCGCCGATCACAACGTGCCGATGAAGATGGGCAACGACGGCGGGACGATGGAGCGCATCCTGCAGCTGTGCTTCCTCGAAGGCGACCCCGTCGAGAGCTGGCAGCACATCGTCGACTACGCCGCGGACATCGAGCGCACGGGCGTCGGCCGGGTCACCTTCGCGTCGCCGTTCCTCCCCACCGTGGTCGGCACCGACAAGTACACCGACGAGCTGTGGTGAGACGCCATGCTCAGCGGTGAGAAGATCCTGGTGACCGGGGTCGCCGGGCAGATCGCCTTCCCGATCGCCCGCGCCCTGGCCGCCGAGAACGAGGTGTGGGGGCTGGCGAGATTCAGCCGCCCCGACGACCGGCAACGGGTCGGCGCGGCCGGGATCACCCCGGTCGCCTGCGACCTCGGGGGCGGCGATTTCACCGACGTCCCCACGGACTTCACCTACGTCGTGCACCTGGCCGCGACCCTGGCCCCGGACTGGGACTTCGACGCAGCCCTCCGCACCAACGCGGAGGGCACCGGGCTGCTCCTCCAGCACTGCAGGTCGGCCAAGGGGACGCTCGTCATGTCGACCCACTCGGTGTACCGGCCACAGGACGACCCCTGGTACGTGTTCACCGAGGGGTCGCCGCTCGGGGAGTGCAACAGCACCCACACCCCGACGTACTCGATGTCGAAGATCGCCCAGGAGGCCACCGCCCGTTTCGCCGCCCGCGCCTTCGGCGTCCCGGTGACGATCGCGCGGATGAACGCCTCCTACGGCCCCAACGGCGGACTGCCCGCCATGCACATCGACGCCCTCGCCGAGGGCCGCACGATCACCACGCGGTGGGATCCGTGCCTCTACAGCCCGATCTACGAGGACGACATCAACTCGCAGGTCGAGGCCCTGCTCCAGGCAGCGTCCACCCCGGCCACCATCGTGAACTGGGGCGGCGACGAACCGGTCAGCGTGCAGGAGTGGACGGCCTACGCCGGCGAGCTGATGGGCGTCCGCCAGACCGTCGAGGTGGCCCCGATCGAGGGGACGCTCCGGGGGTCGGTCGCCGACACGACCCGCCGCGCGGCCATCACCGGGCCGTGCGCGGTCGACTGGCGCGAGGGCATCCGCCGCACCGTCGCCGCCCGGCACCCGGACAAGCTCGTCGCGACCGCGCGCTGAACGTCCGTGACGAAGACCTCTTTGGGAAAGACATGCAAACCACACTGCACGGCACCCTGCCCGCCGAGCGGGCGGGCGCCCCCGCGCCCCCCGAACTCCTGGCCCGCCGGGCACAGTTCGCCGCGACCGAGATCGACCCCGCGCTGGGAGTCATGGCGGGCGACGCCGACCTCGCGGGCGTGTCCTGCCGGACGATCAGCGCCGGCGACCGGGCCACCGTCCTGTACCTGCACGGCGGCGGCTACCGTATGGGCACGCCGGAGGCCTACGACGCCCACCTCGCGCGTCTGGCGGCGGGCGCCGAGGCGACCGTCGTCGTACCGAGGTACCGACTCGCGCCGGAGCACCCGTTCCCGGCCGGACTGCGTGACGCCGTCGCCCTCTACGAGGAGCTCGCCGCCACGACGGCCGGGCCGCTCGTCGTCGCCGGCGACTCGGCGGGCGCCGGCCTCGCCGCCTCCGTCGCCGCCGTCGCGGACACCGGCGGCATCCGCGCCCCCGACGGGCTGATGCTGCTCTCCCCGTGGCTGGACCTGCGCTGCTCCTCGCCGTTCTACGGGACCGCGACCGATGCCTTCTTCCCGCTGGCGACGGCCGCATCGGCACGCGAGGACTACCTGCAAGGCGCCCGTGCGGACGACCCCCTGGTCTCGCCGCTGCTGGCCGGCCACGCCGGCTTCCCGCCCACCTTGATCCAGGTCGGCGCCGCCGAGGCGCTCCTGGGGGACGCCCTGGACCTGGCCCGCTCCCTCGCGGGCGCGAACATCACCTGCACGCTGGAGGTGATCGCGGACCGAGGGCACACCTGGCCGCTGATCCACCCCGACCACGACGCCTCCGTCGCCGCCGTCGAGTCGTGCGTGCGGTTCGTCCGGTCGACGGCCCGGTGACGACGAGAGCGGGAGACGAATGAAGCATCCTTGGGCAGGCCGCGATCTGGGGACCAGGACGGTCTCCTACGACGAGAACGACGCGATCCTGTACGCACTCGCCGTCGGGGCCACGGCACAGCAGTTGGACCTGGTGTTCGAGCGCGACCTGCGCGTGCTGCCGACGTTCGCCCTGGTCCTGGGGCAGTGGGCCCCCGACGCGGTCGGAACGGCCGGAGCGTTCGACCCGCGTGTCGCCGTGCACGGGTCGCAGCGCCTCGACGTCCACGGCCCGCTTCCCCGCGCCGGCGCCGTCGAGATGTCGGCGCGGGTGCGCGAGGTGTGGGACAAGGGCAGCGCCGCCGTCTTCGACATCGAGGTGGCCGCCGAGCAGTTCACCGCGGTCTGGTCCGTCTTCGCCCCCGGCGCGGGGGGTTTCGGGGGCGAACGGGGCGCCTCCGTGCCCCGAGGGACCGGGGAACGGGCGCGCGAGGTGCCCGTGGCGACGCGGGCCGAACAGGCGGCCCTGTACCGGCTGCTCGGCGACAAGCACCACATCCATGTCGATCCCGAGGCCGCAAAGGCGATCGGCGCCCCACGTCCCATCCTGCACGGCCTGTGCTCGCTGGCAGCCTCCGCGCTGGCGCTCGCCCCGGCGTACGGCGCGCACCCCGCCGACCTCACCGTGCTGGAGGGACGCTTCGCGAGCCCCGTCCTCCCGGGCGACTCCCTGGCGGTCCGCGACTCGGGCGCGGGCGGCTTCGAGGTCGCCGTCGAGGACAGAACCGTGATCAGCGGAGGCCGGATCGGCTTCGC
>NZ_JBHSPC010000107.1:0-37726 GCF_042656345.1 Streptomyces incanus | reverse complement strand
AGTGCGGAGAAGGCGTGGCGTACGAAGCGGCGCGCCGCAAGGCCGAGACCGCCTCGGTGACGACGCGCTCGATGAGCTCCTCGCACGACGGCAGGTCGTCGAGCACGCCGACGACCTGGCCGGAGGCGAGCACGCCCGCGTCGGTGTCGCCCTCGACGAGGCCGGCGCGCAGCATCGTCGGGGTGTTGGCCGCGAGCGCGAGTTGGGCGAGCGAGCGCCCCTGGGCGTGCTTCATCGCCTTGCCGTCGGCGGCCAGTTGCCTCCAGGTGAGGCCCGACGCCTTCTTGAACTCCAGCGTCCGGCGGACCGTCGGCAGGAGGCGTCTGGCGAACGACGCCTCCTCCAGCTCCTCGACGAGCTCCGTGCGCAGCATCCGGTGCGGCATGCCGTCGACCTTGTCGGTGACGACGGTGCCGTCCAGACCGTAGGAGAGGTAGAGCTCTTTTACTGCCTGCGGCACCGCCGAGTCGGCGGTCAGCAGGAAGCGGGTGCCCATCCCGATGCCCGCCGCTCCGTAGGACAGCGCGGCGGCGAGTCCGCGACCGTCGAAGAACCCGCCGGCTCCGATGACGGGGATGTCGACGGCGTCGACGACGGACGGCAGCAGCAGCGTGGTGGGCACGGCGCCGGTGTGGCCGCCGCCCTCGCCCCCCTGCACCATCACCGCGTCGGCGCCCCACGAGGCGACCTTCTTCGCGTGCTTGGGCGCCCCGATGGAGGGGATCACGACGATGCCGTGCTCCTTCAGCATCGCGATCAGCTCAGGCTTGGGCGCGAGGGCGAAGGAGGCGACCTTGACGCCGTGGTCGATCAGCAGTCGGCAGCGGTCGACGGCGTCGGCAGCGTCGGCAAGGAGGTTGACGCCGTACGGCGCGGTCGTGCGTGAGCGGACCTCGATGACGGCCTTTTCGAGTTCGCCGAGGGTCATCGTGGCCGAGGCGAGGATGCCGAGGCCGCCCGCGTTGGCGGTGGCGCTCACCAGGCGGGGTCCGGCGACCCAGCCCATGCCCGTCTGGACGACGGGGTGCTTGATCCCGACGAGGTCGGTCAGCGGTGTGCGGAGCAGTTGTCCGGTCACGATGCGGCCTTCTCGGGCTCGGGGACCTCGCGCAGCCGCAGGCCCTTCGGGTCGAGCACGTCGCGGATCAGGTGCAGTTCCTCGGAGGTCGGCTCCCGGGTGGTCGCCACCTCTCCCGACGCGGATCGCAGGACGTCGAACGCGAAGCCGGTGGCGGCGACGACCTCCTCCAAGGTCACGCCCGGGTGGAGGGAGAGGAGACGCACGGTGTCGCCCTCCCCCCTGACGTCGAAGACCGCGAGGTTGGAGACGATCCGGTAGATGTCGTTGTACTTCGACGCCGCGACCCCGGCCGTGCGGGCCCGCTTGGGGCCGACCCCGCAGACCACGTCGACGGCTTCGACGAAGACGCGCGGCGAGTGTCGCGGCACCCAGTAGGAGGTGCGGTTGTTGACGGTGTTCCCCGGGGCGCCGCGCGAGCCGAGCAGTTGGCGCGTGGGCTGGGCGAAGTCGCCGAGGGCGGAGATGTTCTGGTTGCCGTCGCGGTCGACCTGGGTGGCGCCCATCATCACGTGGCGCTTGCCGTAGTTGACGATGTCGAAGACCTTGCGGAACGGGATCCATCCCTCGACCACGCCGGTCCTGCCGATCGCGGGGGCGCTGGCCAGCCACAGCGACTCGCCGTCGGAGACGACCAGGTCGGGGTTGGAGGTGAGCTTGGCGAGGCGGGCGCCGATGGTGGGCAGGAGGCCCATGGGGGAGGCGAAGATCTCGCCGTCGTCCGCGAACGCGTCGGCGATGGCGGCAGCGCACACGTCTGCCCGGGTGTGGTCGGTCATGCCTGCTCCTCGTGGAACGCCTTCACGGCGGCCTGGTAGTCGTCCTCGGTTCCGGCCAGGAACCGTTCGTGGAAGGCGGCCCAGTCCTCGTCGGTCCCGGCAGCGGCGGTGGCGTAGGCCTTCTGGAACTTCTCGTCGCGCTCGTAGTCGGGCACGCAGCTGGTGAAGTGGGCGCCGTTCGGGGTCTGCACCACGCCGGTGACCTCGATCCGCGACAGCAGGAGCCGTTGGACCGGGGTGTCGCCGGTGAGCTCGGCGGTGTCGACGATCTGCTCGACCGACAGGAACGTCCGGTCGGCGGCGCGTGCGAACAGGTCGTCGAAGTAGGGGTCCGGGCCGAGGTAGGCCGCGTTTCCGTGCGCGTCTGCCCGGTTGAGGTGGACCAGTGCGACGTCGAGCTTGAGGGCGGGCACGGCGACGAGCTCTTCGTGGGCCCCGTCCTCGTCCGGGTAGGGGGAGGCGACCGTCCGGATCCAGGAGTTGTTGACCAGCACGTCCGACCCCAGCCCGGCGCGGGCCGGCAGGAACGGCAGGCGCTCGGCGGCGGCCCTGAGGCCGGTGTGGAACATCCCCTCGTCGAGCTCGACGACCTCGGGGATCAGCTTGTGCTGGCGCGCGCGCTGGAAGTTGGGCTCCAGGGGGATCGAGTCGAGGGAGACGAAGGCGTAGACGAGCTTGCGGATCTTGCCGGCGCGGGCGAGGAGGCCCACGTCGGCGCCGCCCCAGGACACGACGGTGAGGTCCTGGAGGTCGGAGTTGCAGATCGCCCGGACCAGGGCCATCGGCTTGCGGCGCGGGCCCCAGCCGCCGATGCCGATGGTCATGCCGTTGCTGAGCCGGGAGACGACCTCGTCGATGGAGACGGTCTTGTCACGGGGCTTGCTCGCCATCACTTGCCTGCCTTGTCGGTCCCCACGAAGGAGTCGCGGAGTTCGTCGGAAACGCCGGAGAGGTTGAGTTCGAAGGTGAAGCCCTGCTCGAAGCGGTAGGACTTGTTGACGTCGATGGGGTCGATGCCGTTGAGGGCGGCCTTGGCGGCACGGATGACGCGGGGGTCCTTGTCGGCGACCTCGGCCGCGAGCGCCAGCGCGGCCCGGTCGAGCCGGTCGCGCGGCACGACCTCCACGACCGATCCGTGCGTCACCAGGTCGGCGGCGGGGATGGTCCGGGCCGTGAAGTAGAGGGTGCGCATCAGGTGCTGGGGGACCAGGCGCGCCATGTGGGTGGCCGCGCCGAGCGCGCCCTGCTTGACCTCGGGGACCCCGAAGAACGCGTCGTCGGAGGCGATCACGATGTCGGCGTTGCCGACCAGGCCGACGCCGCCGCCCAGGCAGAAGCCGTTGACCGCGGCGATCACCGGGACCTCGCACTCGTAGACCGCCTTGAACGCCGCGAAGCAGCCGCGGTTGGCGCCGATCAGGGCGTCGAAGCCCTCGGTGTTCTGCATCTCCTTGATGTCGACACCGGCGTTGAACCCCCTGCCCTCGGCCCGCAGCACCACCACCCGCACCGCCTGGTCCCGGCCGGCGGCGGTGACGGCGTCGGCGACGTCGAACCAGCCCCGCACGGTGAGGGCGTTGACGGGGGGAGCGTTCATGGTGACGACGGCAACCCCGTTGTCACGGAACTCGGTTGAAACAGTCATGGCCATCCGATCTGCGGTGGGGACGATGTTGAATCTAATGTTTGTTTGGTACCGTGGCAACATGAGTCTTCACATCGACCTGGGTCGTCGGGTGGCGCTGGTGACCGGAGGCGCCCGTGGTGTCGGACGGGGGATCACCCGCTCCCTGGTGGAAGCGGGAGCGACCGTGGTGACCTGCTCCCGCTCCGACGTGACACCCGTCGAGGGCACGACGCATCGGGTGTGCGACGTACGCGACCCCGAGGCCGTCGCCGACCTGGTCGCCGGGATCGTCGAGGCCCACGGCCGCCTCGACGTGCTCGTCAACAACGTCGGGGGCGCGCCGGTGACGCCCGCGGCGACCACCAGCCCCCGGCTCCACGCCAAGGTGATCGAGCTCAACCTGTTCGCACCGCTTCTGCTGAGCCAGGCGGCCAACGCCGTCATGCAGGGACAGCCCGAGGGTGGCGCGATCGTCAACATCTCCAGCGTCTCGGCGCTGCGGCCCAGCCCGGGCAGCGCCGCCTACAGCGCGGCGAAGGCCGGACTCGACGCCCTGACCCGCTCGTTGGCCGTGGAGTGGGCCCCCAAGGTGCGGGTCAACGCGATCAACGTCGGTCCGGTGCGCCCCGACGACCCGGCCACGGTGACGGACCACTACGGCGGCGAGGCCGGCATCGCCGCCATCAACGCCACCATCCCGCTCGGCCGGATGGCGGAGCCCCGTGACGTCGGCCGGGTCGCCCTCTTCCTGGCGAGCCCGCTGGCCGACTACGTCTCGGGCTCCACGATCGCACTCCACGGCGGGGGAGAGACGCCCGCTTTCCTGACCGCACAGCAGAACCTGGCGAAGGAGCCGACCCCATGACCGACCACCGCCTGCTCGAAGGCCGCATCGCCATCGTCACCGGAGCCGGCCGCGGCATCGGCCGGGCCCACGCCCTCGAACTCGCCCGGCACGGCGCCAGGGTGCTCGTGAACGACTACGGCGTCTCCCTCTCCGGCGAGAAGGGCGACTCGCCCGCCCACGACGTCGTCGCCGAGATCCGCGCGGCAGGCGGCGAGGCCGAGGTCAACGGCGCCGACGTCGCCGACTTCGCCCAGGCGCACGCCATGGTCCACCAGGCGATCGAGACCTGGGGCGGCCTCGACATCCTGGTCAACAACGCGGGCTTCGTCCGCGACCGGATGCTCGTCAACACCTCCGAGGAGGAGTGGGACTCCGTCGTCCGGGTCCATCTCAAGGGCCACTTCGCCCCGCTGCGCCACGCCGGGGCCTGGTGGCGCGAGGAGTCCAAGGCCGGACGCCGGCCGGTCGCGCGCGTCGTCAACACCTCCTCCGGGGCCGGGCTGCAGGGCTCCGTCGGCCAGGCGACCTACTCCTCGGCCAAGGCCGGCATCGCGGCGCTGACCCTCGTCGCCGCCACCGAGTTGGGGCAGTACGGCGTCACCGTCAACGCGATAGCCCCGGTCGCCAGGACCCGCATGACCGAAGGCGCCTTCGACACCTCCGGCATGGCCCTGCCCGAGGACAACGCGCCGATCGTCGCCTGGCTCGCCTCGGTCGGGGCCGGAGATGTGACGGGTCGGGTCATCGAGATCGACGGCTCCAGGATCACCGTGGAGAACGGCTGGGCCCACGGGCCCTCGCACGACCTGGGACGGCGGTGGGAGGCGGCGGAGGTCGGCCCGTGCGTTCGCGACCTGATCGCCAAGGCCCCCGCCCCCGAAGCCGTCTACGGCACGCAGGGCTGAACCGGGGGCGCGGCGTCTGTCAGCAGATGGCGCATGGCGTGGGTGACGACGTCCAAGGAGGGGGGAAGGACGTCGTCGAGCCGCGTGGCGGCGTTGTCGGCCCACAGGCGGACGGCGCCGCCGGCCGCGCCGAGGTAGGCGTAGGCGACCGCGTCGGCGATGGGCCCCCTGGGGGCGCGTTCGCGGATGTGGGCCGCCACGGCCTCGGCCCATCGGACGATGGTGGCGGCGTTCTCGCTGAACAGCTGCGGCGTGTCGGCGATCAAGGCGTCGCGTCGCCGCAGGAGGGCGCGATCGGCCTCCGTGTAGTCACTGCTCGCGAGGATCGCCCCGACGACGCCGGCCAGCAGGTCGGCCTCGGGCGGAACGGCCTGGAGCAGGGCGCCCAACCGGTCGACGCGTTCGACGTAGTCGTGCCAGATGACGGCCGATTTGGTCGGAAAGTAGCGGAATAAGGTGGTCCGGCCGATGCCGAGCGGGGTTGTGATGTCGTCGACCGTGGTGGCGGCGAAGCCCCGGGTCTCGAAGAGGCCGAGAGCGACCTCTTCGATCTCGGCCTTCGTCGTGGCGAGCGGACGGCCCGGACCACGTGGGCGTCGACGCCTCGGTGGGGATGACGGCGCGGACGCGGGCACGGGACGCATGCGGCGATCCTATGTCGGCGAATGCGGTGTCCCGGAAGCAGCCCGCAGATCAGCGGCGGTTCCCCGGCATGAGCAGGACGCCGCGGTCGAGCCTGCCCTGCCTGGAATCGGCGACGAGGCTCTCGAAGTCCTCCAACTCGTAGGTGGCGGTGACGAGTTCGTCGAGAAGGAGCCGGCCCGAACGGTAGAGGTCGAGGTACTTCGGGATGTCCGCCCCCGGCCGGGAGGAGCCGTAGCGGCACCCCAGCACCGACCGGTCCATGTAGAAGGAGGTCGCCGGGACCGTCAGCCTGGCCTCCGGGCCGGCCACGCCGAGCATGATCATCTGCCCGCCCCAGGCGACCATCTCCATCGCCTGACCGGTGATCGCCTCGCCGCCGACGCAGTCGAAGACGTGGCCCGCTCCGCCGTCGGTGAGCTCGCGTACGGCGGCGACCGTGTCGCCCGCGGTCGCGTCGATGAAATGGGTGGCGCCGAAGAGCTGCGTCCTCGACTCCTTCCCGGGGTTCGTGTCGATGGCGACGATGACCGCCGCGCCGGCGATCCGGGCGGCCTGGATGACGTTGAGGCCGATGCCGCCGGCTCCGATCACGACCACGGAGTCGCCCGGCTGGACGCGGGCCCGGTTCAGCACCGCGCCCGCGCCGGTCAACACCGCGCAGCCGATCAGGCACGCGGCCGTCAGGGGGATGTCCTTCGGGATCGGCACCGCCTGTCCGGCCTTGACGACGATCCGCTCGCTGAACGTCGACAGGGCGGCGTAGTTGTGGACCGGGGCGCCGTCGAGTTCGAACGGGGTTGCGGTCTTGCCGAACGACTCCCGGCACATGGTGGGGCGGCCGGACGTGCAGGCCGCGCACTGGCCGCACGTGGCGAGCGTCGACAGCACCACGTGGTCGCCGACCGAGGGCGTGCTGACGCCCGGACCGACCGCCTCGACGACGCCGGCGCCCTCGTGGCCGAGGACGACCGGGACGGGGAAGGGGATCTTCCCGTTGACCACGCTCAGGTCGCTCTGGCACAGGCCGCTCGCGACGATGCGCACCTGGACCTCGCCCGGCCCGGGGACGCGGACCGTGAGGCCGTCGACCAGCTTGTTGCCGACGCCGTCGAAGACAATCGCTTTCACTTCTGACCTCGTTTTTCCATTTGAGTGCCGGGGGCCGAGAACGCCGACGCGGCTCAGCTGCCGACCGCGCGCCGGCCGGCCGTCGCCGCGCCGTCCACGACCAGGTCGTGACCGGTGACGTAGTTGGCCTCGTCCGAGGCGAGGTAGAGGACGCCGGTCGCCATCTGGGAGGGGTTGGCGGCGTAGCCGATGGGCTGGAGCTTGTCGAGCATCTCGACGATTCCGGGCACGTCGGGGACCATGCCGGAGAGCATGGTGCCGGGGGAGATCGTGTTGACCCGGACGCCGAGCGGTGCGAGCTCGATCGCCGCCGCCTTCGACATGGCGATCACGGCGGCCTTGGTCCCGCTGTAGATCGCCATCCCCTCGCTGGGGGAGCTGCCGCCGTTGGAGGCGGTGTTGACGATGACGCCGGAGCCCTGCCCGACCATGACCCGGCCGGCGGCCCTGGTGCCGTAGAAGATGCCGCCGAAGTTGACGTCCACCATGCGCGAGTAGCTCTCGTCGGTGGTCTCGACGAGGGGCGACATGCCGATGAAGCCGGCGTTGTTGCACATCACGTCGAGCCGCCCGTGGCGGGCGACGGTGCCGCTGACCAGGGCGTCGACCTCCGTCGGGTTGCTGACGTCGGTGCGGACGAACTCGACCCCGATCTCCTTCGCGACGGTCTCGCCCTGCTCCTGGTTGATGTCCGCGATGACGACACGGGCGCCCTCGGCGGTCATCAGCTCGGCGATCGCGCGCCCGAGGCCCGACGAACCCCCGGTGACAATGACGATTTTCTCCTGCATGCGACCGGCCATTGAGCAACCCTTCATAAGTTTTCGTATCGGCGAAAAGCGCCTGCTACGACGGCGGCGCGGAGATGCTGGGCGGATTCCCCAGCGAAGGTTTCACCACCGTAGCCAGTGGCTACTTTTGCGTCAATGACAACGTCGCTGCGGGCTCCCGTCAGGAGCCCAGCCTCGCGCGGATCACGCCGGCGGCCGTGAACAGCTGCGGAACGACCGCGTCGGCATTGGCCAGCGCACCGCGCCACGCCAGGGAGACGGCGGCGATCCCCTGGCCCCGGTGGGTGACGGGGACGGCCACGGCGGAGACCCCGTTCCGGTTCCTGGCCTGCTCCGAGGCGACGCCCCGCTGCGCCCGGACCGCTGCGAGCCGCTGGTGAACGGCGTTCTGCTCGCTCTCCGACAGCGCCCTGCGGTGGACGTCGGCCAGGAGGCAGTAGACGGCCTCCGGAGCCATGGTGGCGAGGAGGGCCCGCCCGCCGGCGCTGTCCGCCGCCGGAATGCGCGTGCCCACACCGGTCGGCACGCTGTCGTCGACGAGGCCGCCGACCTTGTCGAGGCAGTAGACGAATCCGCCGGTGAGGACCCAGAGGTGCGCGACGGCGCGGGTGCGCAGGTGGAGCGTGTTCAGCTGTTCATGTGCCGCGACCCGGATCTCCTCCTGGCTGTGGGCCTGAGTGGTGATCAGGGAGGCGCGGGGGCCGAGGGCGTAGCCACGGGCGTCGTGGGTGACCCACCCCTGGTCGATCAGTTGCCCGAGCAGTCGGAACGCGGTGGAGCGGGGCAGGCCGGTGATGCCCGTGAGTTCTTCGAGCAGCAGGTGTCCGGGCGCGTCCACGAAGGCATCCAGGAGCTGGGTGATGCGGCGGACGACGCCGACGCCTGTCGCGGCAGCGGGACGGGGTGCCTTTGCCAGGGTTGCGCTCACTGTGGCTCCTCCCGAACGGTGTGTCGGCGCATGGCACGGACCTGGGCGTCTGTCTCAGTTGTCGGAGCCGGTGATGCTCGGGGTGAGACGCTTCTGGGCCACGTACCCGACGTAGCCCTCGTCCGCGGCGCGGGTGCACCGGTCGGAGTAGCGCTGGAATCCGCCGACGTACATCAGCAGGACCCGCGGCTTGCCGGGGATGTTCGCGCCCACGTACCAGGAGTCGGTTCTCGCGTGCATCGTGCGCGCGGCCACGGCCTCCACCTCGGCGGCCCACTCGTCCTCCAGCTCGGTCGTGGTGCCGAAGCGGGAGATCTGGTTCTCCTGGAGGAAGTCGATGGTCCGCAGGATCCAGTCGACCTGCCACTCCCCGACGGTGATCATCTGCGCGAGAACGGACGGGCTGCCGGGACCGTGCACCATGAACAGGTTCGGGAACCCGGCCGTCGTCAGGCCGAAGACGGTCCTCGGGCCGTCGGCCCACCGGTCGGCGAGTCGGACTCCGCCGACGCCGGTCGGGTTCATCTTCAGCATCGACCCGGTCATGGCGTCGAAGCCGGTGGCGAAGACGATCATGTCGAGCTCGTGCTCGGCGTCGCTCGTGCGAAGGCCCTGTTCGGTCATTTCCACGATGGGGTGCGAGCGGACGTCGACCAGCGAGACGTTGTCCCGGTTGAACGTCTGGTAGTAGCCGGAGTCCACGCAGATCCGCTTGCCGCCGATCGGGTAGGTCTTCGGGCAGAGGAGCTCGGCGGTCTCGGGGTCGTGGACGATGCCCCGGATCTTGTTCCGCACGAACTCGGCGAGGATCGCGTTCGCCTCCGGGTCGCTGGAGGTGTCGGTGAAGGTGCGGATGAACTCGAGTCCGTTCCGGGCGTTCCAGGCGCGCTCCATCACCCCTTCGCGCTCCGCTTCGGTGTAGTCGAAGATGGAGCGCTGCTCGGAGGCGTTGCTCATCAGGACGACCCCGTGGGTCGCCAGCACCTCCTTGCGCCGCTGGGCGTAGTGCTCCTTCCAGTCCCGCTCGTACTCCGGGTCCAACTCCCGGTTGAACGACGGGAGGCTGAAGTTCGGGGTCCGCTGGAAGACGGTGAGGTGGCCGGCCGAGGCGGCCAGTTCCGGGGTGAGCTGGATGCCGGTGGAACCGGTGCCGATCAGGCCGACGCGCTTGCCGGCGAAGTCGACGCCCTCCTTGGGCCACCGGGAGGTGTGGTAGGTCTCGCCCTGGTACCGCTCCGAGCCGGGCCAGTCCGGAACGTGGGAGACGTCGAGGCTGCCGGTCGCCGCGATCACGTACGCGGCCACGAAGCACTCGCCCGAGGCTGTCCCGACGCGCCATTCGTCGGCGGTCTCGTCGAAGGTCAGTTCGTCGACCCGCGTCCCGAACCGGATGTCCTCGCGCAGGCCGAAGCGGTCGGCCACGTGGTTGGCGTACGCCTCCAGCTCCGGCTGCGGCGCGAAGTGCTCCGACCACGACCACTCCTGCTGGAGGGCCTCGTCGAACGAGTACGAGTACTGCATGCTCTCGATGTCGACGCGCGCGCCGGGGTACCTGTTCCAGTACCAGGTGCCGCCGACGCCGTCGCCGGCCTCCAGGCAGACGACCCGCCGGCCCTGTCGGCGCAGGCGGTGCAGGGCGTACATGCCGCTGAAGCCCGCGCCGATGACGACGACGTCGAAGCGTTGGGGGGTACGGTCGTCCGCCGGTCCCGAGGTGGACATGGGTTGCTCCAAGGATCAGATCTGAGCGCGTCGTCGGCTCGACTCGCGCGGGGGTGGGGTGGGGCCTACCAGCCGAGCAGGGAGCCGCCGTCGGCCACGACATCGGTGCCGTTGACGAACGACGCGTCGTCCGAGGCCAGGAAGACCGCGACGTTGGCGGTCTCGGACGGGTCGGCCTGGCGCTTCAGGCCGGTCGGGGTCTCGCCGCCGGCGGTCGTGGGCGACATCGTCGTCCGGAGGTTGCCGGGCAGGACCGCGTTCACCCGGATGCCGGACGACACGAGTTCGATCGCCGCGGTCCTGGTCAGCCCGCGCAGGGCCCACTTGGACATGCTGTAGGACCCGTGCGCGGCGTACGACGTGGTCCCGGCGAGCGAGGAGACGTTCACGATCGATCCGCCCTGCCGGGCGCGCATCGCGGGGACGACGGCCTGGATGCCGAGGAACGGCCCGTGCAGGTTGACGTCGAGGACCTTGTCGAGCTCGGCGAGGGTCTCGTCCTCCAGCAGCTGCCGCCGGTAGACCGCGGCGTTGTTGACGAGGATGTCGAGCCCGCCGAAGGCGGAGGTCGCCAGGGCCACCGCGTCGGCCCAGTCGGACGGGGCCGTCACGTCGAGGTGCGCGTGGACGACGGACTCCCCGAGCTCGTCGGCGAGGTTCTTCCCCAGGTCGTCGAGCACGTCGCCGATCACGACCGAGCAGCCCTCACGCGCCAGGGCCCGGACGATCTGCTCGCCCTGGCCGCGCGCGCCACCGGTGACGATGGCGACCTTTCCTTCGAAGCGGTACGGCATGCTTCCCCATTTCTCAGCGGTGTGCGTGGTTCGACGGCGCGAGCGCGCGTCGGATGGCGGCGGTGTAGTCCGCGTTGACCCGCTGGGAGATCGCGGCCTGCGGGAACGCTCCGGCGGAGCCGTGGAAGGTCCCGGGATACAGGTGCAGCTCGGTGGGCACGCCGGCGTCGGTCAGCCGTTGCGCGTACTCGATCCCCTCGTCGCGGAGCGGGTCGAAGGAGGAGACGGTGATGTAGGCCGGCGGGAGCCCGGCGAGGTCGCGTGCGCGTGCGGGGGCGGCGTACTCCGATGTCCGAGACAGGTCGGCGTTGGTCCCGAGGTAGTGGTGCCAGCTGTCGGCGGCGTTGGGCCGGTTCCACAGCAGGGAGTCGGTGTACTCCGTCGCCGAGACGGTGCGCAGACGGTCGTCCAGAACAGGCGAGTCCAGGGCCTGGAAGCAGACCGCGGGCCCGCCGGCGTCGCGTGCCCTGAGCGCGACGGCCGCGGCGAGTCCCGCGCCGGCGCTGATGCCGGCGACGACGATCCTGGTCGGGTCGATCCCGAGGTCGTTGTCGCCGGCGATCCAGGCCAGTGCGTCGAAGCAGTCGTCGAACGGCGTCGGGAACGGGAACTCGGGAGCGAGACGGTAGTTGACCGACACCACCACGGCGTCAAGGTCGGCGGCCAGGGCCGAGGGAACCCGGACGTCGGTGCGGGCGTCGCCGAAGACGAACCCTCCGCCGTGGAAGTAGGCGACAACGGCAGGCGGCTGCGCCGGGCGGTGCGCCGGCCGGAAGACCACGACCTCGATCTCCGAGCCGTCACGTGCCGACGCCTGCCGGATCTCCACGGCGACCCCTTCGGGGACGGCGGCCATCGGGTCCTCGGCGCCCATCGAGCGGATGACGGCGCGGGCGGCCGCCACGTCGGAGAGTTCGAGACGCGGGAGGAACCCCGTCATCGGCAGGTAGTCGGGGTCGACGGGATGCACCATCATGTCCTCTCCCTTGTGCCTTCGTCGGCACGACCGGCGATCGTCCGCTTCCCGGACCGCAGATATGTGATGGCCGTCACCCGAGCGATCGCATCCGCACCGTAGCCAATGGCTACACCGTCGTCAACCATTGCCAGGGTATTCGACGCCCCGACAATCGGTCGGCGATTTCGTTGACGCACTGGTAGCCGCTGGCTACAGTGCTGTCCACCGCAGCGCAGGTGTCGTGAGCGATCCGCGCGTGCCGCCGGCCCGCAGAACAGTCGGGCAGCTGTCTTGAGCGCCGCTGTTGCCGCAGATCAGGAGGATGAAGTGTCATCAATGGCCTTGTCGATGAAGCCAACGGGGTGGTTTCAGATCGGCTGGTCCACCGACCTCGCGGTCGGTGACGTCAAGCCGCTGCGCCACTTCGGCCAGGACCTTGTCGCCTACCGCGCCCGGAGCGGCCGGCTGGTGGTCCTGAACGCCTATTGCGAGCATCTCGGCGCCAACCTCGGGCACGGCGGCTCCGTGTCCGGCGAGGACATCCGGTGCCCCTTCCACGGGTGGGAGTGGAGCCCGGCCGGGCGCAACACCTGCATCCCGTACCAGGCCACGACCAACCGGGTCCGCAGGATCGGCACGTGGACGGCGGCCGAGCGGGACGGGCTCATGTACCTCTGGCACGACGCCGACGGCGGCGCTCCGCTCTACGACGTGCCGAGCGTTTTCGAGCTCTTCCCCGAATCCGGTCCCGCGACGGGCTTCCACGAGCTGGGCGAGGCCGGCCGCTTCGAGACGCCGGCGCTGCCGATCCATCCGCAGTACGCCGCGGAGAACGGCGTCGACTTCGCCCACTTCAAGTACGTCCACCGCGCGGACGAGATCCCGACGGTGGTCCGCCGCGAGTTCGGCGAGCACGACTTCAGGACCGAGCTCGCCCTGGACTTCAAGCGCCGGGGCGGCGACGGGACGCAGGAGATCGTCGAGGGCCGCACCCGCGCCTCCCTCCTCGGCCTGGGTCTGGGCTTCTCCTACGCCGACGGGGTGGGCGGCATCTGCTCGGTGACCGCGGTGACGCCGGTGGACGACGAGCGCTCCCTCGTGCGGTTCACCGCATGGGCGAGCAAGGAGGACGGCGAGGGCGACGCGCGGGTCGCCAAGCGCCTGCGCAGCGCCGTCGAGCAGTTCAAGGCCGACGTCGCGATCTGGGAGCACCAGCGGTACACCGAGCCGCCGGGCCTGGCCACGGCGGAGGCCGCGGGCTTCCGTGACATCCGCCAGTGGGCCCGTCGCTTCTACCCCGAGGGACACCTCGGAAACGGCGGCGTCGAGCAGAGCGCCGGCACCGACGCGCTCCGAGCGGAGAACGCGTCGTGAGAGAAGCACTGGCACCCGAACACGAGGCCTGGCGCGCCGAGATCCGTGCGTTCCTCGACGCCGAGCTGCCGAAGGAACACGCCTTCAACCCGGAGTTCGACGACTCCCCGGAGCAGTGGGCGATCGCCGTCGAGTTCAGCAGGAAGGTCGCCGCGCAGGGCTGGATCGGCCTGACCTGGCCGAAGGAGTACGGCGGCAAGGGGCTCCCCCCGGTCATGAACCAGATCCTCCTGGAGGAGCTGTACGCGGCCGACGCGCCGATGATCAACTCGGTCGGGATCTTCCTCGCCGCCGGCACCATCCTGGTGGGCGGAACGGAGGAGCAGAAGAAGCGCCTCCTCCCCGACATCGCCGCCATGCGCACGCTGTGGGCCGAAGGGCTCACCGAGCCGGAGGCCGGCTCCGACCTGGGCTCCCTGCAGACGAAGGCTGTCAAGGACGGCGACGACTGGGTGATCACCGGGCAGAAGGCGTTCACCTCGTGGGGACCGATGTCCGACGTCCTCTACGTGGCCGCCCGCACCGACACCGGAGCCGCGTCGCGCAACGCGATCAGCATCTTCATGGTCGATCTGCGCAGCCCCGGCGTCACCCTCCACCCGATGCGCAACTACGGCGGCGGCGTGCAGTCCAGCACCTACCTCGACCACGTCCGGGTGCCGGGGACCTCGCTGATCGGCGAGGAGGGCGCGGGCTGGCAGTACATCATGCGCGCCTTCTACGCCTCGGGGACCGTCGAGCCCATCTACGCGATGCAGGAGCAGCGACTGCACGACCTGGTCGCGCACTGCGGGAGCGTTCCGGGCAAGCTCGACGACCCGCATGTCCGGGCGGGCCTGGCCGAGCTCGCCGAGATGGTCCAGACCCAGCGCCTTCTCGCCTACGAGATCATCGGCAACGCCGCGAACGGACGGAAGACGCCCTGGGACGGCGGCGTCCAACAGGTCGTGGCCAAGGAGTACGAGCCGCTGTTCGCCCAGGTCTACGACCGCGTCCTCGGCCCGACCGCCCAACTCCGGCCGGGTTCGCGGTACGCCCCGCTCCACGGCAGGCCCGAGGCCTGGTACCGGCAGTCGTTCGCCAACCACGCCGGCGGAACGTCCCAACTCAAGCGGATGGTGCTCGCGACGCGAGGCCTCGGCCTTCCCCGATAGGAGCACAGGATGGATCTGACATGGGGCGAGGACTACGCCGCCCTCGCCGAGGTCAGCAAGTCGGTCTTCGCGCGCTACTCCCCGCTGGAAGACCGGGCGAACCAGGTTGCGATCGCTGATCAGATCGCCCAGTTCGCCGAACTCGGGTGGTTCCAACTGGGCGACCCCACCGGCTCCGACCCCGACAGCCCCTCGCTCGGGACGATCGCCGGGATCTTCGTCGAGTCGGGCCGCGCGCTGGCCGCCACACCCCTGCTCGAACTGACCATGGCCCGCGACGCGCTGCTGGCGATCGGCACCGGGAAGGCGCTCGGCGTCGCCGAGAGCATCGGCGACGGCGGGTCCGTGGTCGTCCCGGTGTTCCCCTCCCCCCAGTGGGGCTCGGCGGTCTCGTACGAGAACGGCGCCCTGAACGGCACCGCGTTGGCGGTGTCCTACGCCGATCACGCCGACAGTTTCCTGGTCCACGCCGAAACGGGGGACCACGGGGACCACGGGGACGGCGTGGTCGCCCTGATCGACGCGAGCGCGCCGACCGGCATCGAACCGCTCCCGAACATCGGCGGACACCCGATGTTCGCGCTGACCTTCGACGGCGTCCCCGTCGCCGACGACGCCGTGCTCGCGCGCGGCGAGGAAGCCGACCGCGCGGTCGAGCTCGCCGAGCAGCGCGGCGCGGTGCTGAGCGCCGCACAGGTCCACGGCGCCGGACTGAGGCTGCTCGACATGACCGTGCTGTACGCGCAGCAGCGGCACCAGTTCGGCGGGGCCATCGGCCGCTTCCAGGCGGTGCAGTACCTGTGCACCGACATCGCCATCGCCGCGCACCTCACCTCGGCGCACGCGCGATCGGCGGCCCGCGCCATCGACGCCGGCACCGATCCGCAGCCCCATCTCGGCCTGATGCGCAAGCACGCGGCCAAGGCCGCGCTGCAGATCGTCCACGCGGCCCACGAGGTGCACGCCGGCATCGGATTCATGGTCGAGTCGAACGTCCACCTGTTCACCGACGCAGCCAAGCGCTGGCAGTACGACTTCGGCTCCGCGGCCGTCAACGACGCCGAGATCGTGTCCGCACTCGACCGGATCTGCACAGGAGCATGACCGTGAGCCACATCGGCTACCGCCTGGACGGCGCCGTCGCCGTGATCAGCCTCAACCGCCCGGACAAGCACAACGCCCAGGACGAGTCGCTGCTGCGCGACCTCGACGCACGCTGGCGGCAGGCCGCCGAGGACGACGCGGTCAAGGTCGTCGTCCTGCGCGCCGACGGCAAGCACTTCTCCTCGGGCCACGACCTCAAGACCCCGGCTCCCGGCTACTTCCGGGAGGGCAAGACGGTTCTGGAGAGCGCCTACCGGTGGGAGACCGAGCACTACCTCGGCTACTCCCGCAGATGGCGCGACGTGCCGAAGCCCTCGATCGCAGCGGTCCAGGGCGCCTGCGTCGCCGGCGCGCTCAACCTGATCTGGCCCTGCGACCTGATCGTCGCCGCCGACAATGCCTACTTCAGCGACCCGGTCGTGCAGTTCGGCGTCGGCGGCGTCGAGTACCACGCGCACACCTGGGAGCTCGGCGCCCGGCGCGCCAAGGAGATGCTGTTCACGGCCCGCAAGTTCACCGCCGACGAGGCCTTCGCCGCCGGCATGGTGAACCGGGTGGTCCCGCTCGACGAACTCGACACCCGGACGATGCAACTGGCCCACGAGATCGCGGAGATGGACCCGTGGGCGCTGGCCACGGCCAAACGCGCGGTCAACCAGACCCTCGACGTCATGGGCCAGCAGGCCGCGCTGCAGTCGGCCTTCGATATCCACTGGCACGGACACGCCAACGCGCTGCTCCGTACCGGCTACCCGCTCCTGACGCCGGACCCGCTTCCGTCGAAGGCACGTACGAAAGAGGCAGACGCGTGAACACAGACATGCCACCCGCCGACGCGACCTCGCTGTGGGGACTGCTGACGCTGCGGGCTGCCGCCACCGGCGACGCGGTCGCCGTCATCGACGAGTCCGACTGGCGCCTGACCTTCGCCGAGCTCGTCTCGGCGGCCGAGCGCGTCGCGGCGGGGCTGCTGGCCCGGGGCGTCGAACCCGGAGCCACGGTGAGCTGGCAGCTGCCCACCCGCATCGACACCATCGTGCTCAGCCTGGCGCTGTCACGTCTCGGCGCCGTCCAGAACCCGATCATCCCGCTCTACCGGGCGCGCGAGGTCGGGGCCATGATCGAGCAGTGCGGGTCGCGGTGGCTGATCATGCTGCCCGAGTTCCGCGGGTTCGACCATGGGGCGATGGCCGACGAGCTGCGCGGCGCGAGCGACGGCCGGCTCGAACTCCTCATCCTCGGGGACGAGTTGCCCGAGGCCGACCCGACCGCTCTCCCCGCCGCACCGCTCGGCAACGACGAGGTGCGCTGGATCTACACCACCTCCGGCACCACCTCGGCGCCCAAGGGCGTCTGCCACACCGACAGCACCCTCATCGCAGGCGGCGTCGCACTCGCCGACGCGATCGGGGCCCGTCCCGACGACGTCGGCACCATCCTGTTCCCCTACGCCCACATCGGCGGCCCCGACCTGCTGATCACCTCGCTGACCAGCGGCATGTCGCTGCTGCTGATGGAGGTCTACGAACCGGTCGCCGCCGTCGAACTCATGCGCCGCAACGCCGTGACCATCACCGGCGGATCGACCCCGCACTACGCCCTCCTGCTCGACGAGCAGCGGAAGACCCCGGGCACCCCCGTGGTCCCGACCCTGCGCATGCTGACCGGCGGCGGGGCTCCGATGCCGGAGAAGCTGTTCCGCGACGTGCTTGACGAGGTCGGCGTCCCGGTCCTCCATGCCTACGGCATGACCGAGTCCCCGATGATCGCCTCGGCCCGGATGAGCGACACGGTCGAGCAGCTCGCCACCACCACGGGACGCCCCGTGCTCGGATGCGAGGTGCAGATCCGCTCCGAGGACGACGACGTGCTCGCCCCCGGCGCGGAAGGCCGGGTGTGGCTGCGCGGCCCCATGCTGTTCAAGCACTACATCACCGACGGCGGGATCGCCCGTCCCTTCGACGCCGACGGCTGGATGTTCACCGGTGACACCGGAAGGCTTGAGCCGAGCGGGCATCTGGTCCTGGTCGGCCGGGAGAAGGACCTGATCATCCGCAAGGGCGAGTCGATCAGTCCGGTGGAGATCGAAGAGGTGCTGGCCGGCCACCCCCAGGTGGCCGAGGTCGCCGTCGTCGGCCTGCCCGACGACCGTGCGGGCGAGCGCATCTGCGCCGTGCTCGTCCTGCGTGACGGCACCCCCGGCATCGGGGTCGGCGAGATCAGGGACCACTGCCGCGATGCCGGCCTCTCGCCGGTGAAGTTCCCCGAGGACGTCGTGATCGTCCCGGAGATCCCGAAGACCCCGACCTTGAAGATCCGCAAGCAGAGTCTGCGGCAGTCCGTCATCGAGCAACGGGCCGCCTCCGCCACGGCGTGAGCCCCCGCTCGCCTGCCGCCACCAGACATCAGATCAAGAGGAGGGCCCCATGCCATCACGCAACTACCTGGAGTGCGCCGTCGAGTGCGCGGATGTGAACGCCCTGCGAATGGCGCTCTACCAGGCAACCCGCGATCCGGAGATCGCCGCGGTCACTCCGCAGCGCGCGTTCGGCCCGGTCGGCGACACCGTCGTGTTCTCCCCCGACGACATCGCGCTCATCCGGGCGAAGGCCGTCGACTACCTGCTCACCGAGCCCGACGAGGCCGCGCTCCCCGTCCCGTCGCGGGAGGAGATCGTCGACCTGCTCCAGATGGCCGAGGCGCGCGAGCTCGGCCCCGACGACCTGATCATGCGCCACCACATCCCGGCCTTCACCGACATGCCCTTCCAGGCGCAGTGGACCGGGGAGAAGAGGGCCCCGCACGACTACCACGTGGCGATCGTCGGCGCCGGCTTCGCCGGCATCGCCATGGGCGTCCAACTCGCCCAGCTGGGTGTCCCGTTCACGATCTACGAGCGGCGCGCCGAGGTCGGCGGCGTGTGGAGCATCAACACCTACCCCGACGTCCGCGTCGACACGCTCAGCTTCAGCTACGAGTACTCGTTCGAGAAGAAGTATCCGTGGACCGAGTACTTCGCCCGGCAGGCGGACGTCCGCGCCTATCTTGATTACGTCGCGCGCAAGTACGGCGTCCACGAGCACATCCGGTTCGGCTCCGACGTCCAGGTCGCCCGCTTCGACGGGGCGACGCAGCGCTGGACGCTGACGGTGCACGGCGAGGACTCCAGCGCCGACGTCACGGCGAACGTGGTGGTCGCCGCCAGCGGCGTGTTCGCGACGCCGCGCGACCTGCCGGTGGAGGGGGCCTCCGGCTTCACCGGAGAGATCGTGCACACCGCCCGGTGGAGCAACGACGTCGAGTTCGCCGGGCGGAAGGTTGCCATCATCGGGAACGGGTCGACCGGCGTCCAGCTGCTGTCCAAGGTGGCCGAGAAGGCCGAGTCGGTGACCGTCTACCAGCGCACGCCGCAGTGGATCTCCCCGCGCGCCCACTACGGGGCCCCGATCGCCGGGGAGCTCCAGTGGCTGATCCAGCACATGCCGTACTACTGGAACTGGAACAAGTACGCCGCCGGACTGGGCACCATCGACCTGCGCAACGTGCTCATGCCGGACGAGGAGTGGATCGCGAACGGCGGCGCCGTCAGCGAGCGCAACGACATGCTGCGCGAGCTCCTGGTCGGCTACATTTCCCACCAGGTCGACGGGCGGCAGGACCTCATCGACCGACTCGTTCCGGACTACCCGCCGATGACCCGGCGACCGGTCGTCGACAACCACTGGTACGCCTCGTTGACCAGGAACAACGTGGAGCTCGTCACGACCCCGATCGACCGGATGACCGGGACCGCGATCGTCACGGCCGACGGCCGGGCCCGCGACGCGGAGCTGGTCATCGCCGCGGTCGGCTTCCAGACCGAGAAGTACATCTGGCCGACGCAGTACCACGGTCCCGACGGCGCGACGCTGGAGGACGTCTGGGCGGCTCGGGGGGCCCAGGCCCATCTCGGCATGACCGTCCCGGGGTTCCCGAACCTGTTCATGCTCTACGGCCCCAACTCGCAGCCGGTGGCGAGCGGATCTGGACTGCCCGTGTGGTTCGAGATCTGGACCGGCTACATCGCCCAGTGCATTGTCGGGATGATCGAGCACGGCCGTTCGGCGATGGCGGTTCGCCAGGACGTCTTCGAGGACTTCAACGACCGGTTGCACGAGGAGGCGCAGAAGCTCATCTACCTCTCGCCGAGCTCCGCGATCGAGAAGAACTACTACGTCAACGCGTTCGGCCGGCTGCAGATGAGTGCACCGTGGAACGGCGAGAAGTTCTACGAGATGTGCGCGGGCCCGGAGGACTCCCACTTCCACTTCACCCCGGCGGTCGAGCAGTAGGCCCCCGCAGCTGCATTAATAATGGGCAGCATTAAACTTGCCTCCATGACCACCAGCGCGGGCAGCGACACCAAGGACAAGCTGATGCGCGCGGCCGAGCGGCTGTTCGCCGTGGACGGGGTGCACACGGCCCAGCTGCGCGACATCGTCCGGCTGGCCGGTCAGAGCAACCCGTCGGCGGTGCACTACCACTTCGGCTCCCGGGAGGGGCTGTTCGAGGCCGTGATGCGCGCCCGACAGCAGCGGGTCGACCGCGTCCTCACCGAGCGGCTGGCCGCGCGGCAGGCAGACCGCGCGCGGGCATCCGACGGTGAGGCCGACCCCCTGGCGGAGGCCGTCACGCTGCTGGTGGAGACGGAGGCCACCGAGCTGGCCCAGGAGCGCGGCTGGTACGGGCTGCTGATCAACGCGCAGTCCAGTCGCGAGAGCGGCGTGCGCACCGGCACGCCGCACCCCTTTCTCGTCGGGACCCCCTACTGGGAGCTGTTCACCGGCATCGCCGACCTCCTGGCCCGGCGCTACCGGCTCGACGAACCGGTCCGCCTGGAGCGCCTGGACCTGGCGCTGACCGTCATCGGCGCAGCGCTCGCCGACCGTGCCCGCCAGTACCTGGACGGCAGGACCCCGCTCACCGGCGAGCGCTTCTTCCTCGACGACCTCGCCGCCACCACCACGGCGCTGCTGCGGGCCCCTCTGCTCGCGTCACCGCCGACCCCATGACCTCCGCGACGGCGGGCGAGAGGCCGGTCGGCCCCCGTGCTCGTTCGTCAGGACACCCGAGTGAGAGAGACCTGCACATGACCACCACCAGCACCACCCCCGGCATCGACCTGACCGGCAAGACCGTCCTGGTCACCGGCGCAGCCCGAGGCATCGGCGTCGAGGTCGCCCGCCAGGCCGTCGCCGCCGGCGCGAACGTCGTCATCGCCGACCTGCTGGAGGAGGAGGGCCAGGAGACCGCCGCGAAGCTGCGCGACCGCGCCCGCTTCGTCCGGCTGGACGTCACCTCTGAGGCCGGGTGGCAGGCGGCCGTCGACTTCGCGACAGCCGAGTTCGGCGGGCTCGACGGCCTGGTGAACAACGCCGGCATCGCCACCGGGACGCTCATGGAAGCGGAGAGCGTCGAGCACTTCCGCAGGGTCCTCGACATCAACCTCACCGGTGTCTTCATCGGCATGAAGACCGCCGTGCCGGCGCTGCGCACGCGCGGCGCGGGCTCGATCGTCAACATCTCCTCCGCGGCCGGCCTGATCGGGCTGGCGCTGACGGCCGGCTACGGCGCCTCCAAGTGGGGCGTGCGCGGCCTCACGAAGCTCGCCGCCGTGGAGCTCGGCACCTCGAAGATCCGCGTCAACTCGGTGCACCCCGGCATGACCTACACCCCGATGACGTCCGAGACCGGCATCCAGTCCGGCGACGGCAACTACCCCAACACCCCCATGGGCCGCGTCGGCCAGCCGGAGGAGATCGCGGCCGCCGTGGTCTTCCTGCTGTCCGACGTCGCCTCCTACATGACGGGCGCCGAGCTGGCGGTCGACGGCGGCTGGACCGCCGGCCCCACCGTCAAGTACGTCATGGGCCAGTGACACGCGACCGCCCTATCTGCGCGGACGCGTCGCGTGGACAAGGACCTTCAGGATGTCGGTGACTTCCCGGCGCACGTCGTCACGACTGTGCTCCGGATTGTTCGCCAGCTCCGCGAGATAGGGCTCGTACAGGTCCCACACGGAGCCGATGAGAGCGACCAGGGACGCCACGACGTTCGCGTCGAACTCCTCGCGCGTCTCCGGCGCGGTCGGGTTCTCCCACAGCGCGTCGATCTGTGAACGGTAGCCGCGTGAACGGGCCGTGCCGATCAGGCGGTCGGGACGGATGCCTTCGAGGATCGACCATGCCAGCATCCGGCCGAACTGTCCCGCGTCGACGTCCGAACCGAATGAGTTGTCGATCGCGGCGTAGATGTCACGCTCGCTGGACAGCCGTTCGCCGTAGTAGGAGACGAGCAGCTCCATCACCGCCACCAAGAGGTTCTCCTTGGTGCGGTAGAACCGGTGGATCAGGCCGTAGGACACGTCCGCGGCGGCGGCGACCTCGCGCAGCGACACGCTCGCGGGGCCCTTGCGCGAGAAGAGATCGGCAGCGGCGAGCAGGATGGCGTGCTGCGCGCCGGTCATCTCGTCCGGCGACGGCATCCACTCGTCGATGTCCTTGCCGGTGGGTTTGACGTGGGGGTCGACAGCCGGGGCGGTGCGCTCCTCGACCGGGAGGGGAGCGTAGGCCTCGGCCAACCGAAGCGCCTCGTCCCTGGTCTCCGAACGGATCAGCAGTTCGGCCGGCGTCCGACCCGACGCGCCGACGCCCGTGATCGACCACCGGGCGATGTCCTGCGGGTCGAAGTCCTCCGCGAAGGCCGCCAGATACTCCGCCACCTCAGGGCGGGCCTCGCCGTTCTCCGGATCGAACTGCCAGACCGGGAACAAGGTTGCTCCGCGACCGGGGTAGCCCAGCATCTTTCGGCTCCGGACGCGCCGATTGATCGCCTGGCGACTGATCTTGAGAAAGTCTGCCACCTCTGGCGTTGTCCAGACATCATCAAGGGAGGCCGAGGCCTCGCTCCCGTCTTTCATGTTGAGCATGCTCTCAGAACCTCGTCCTGACGTAGGTCGAAAGTGTCGGAAGTGAGCGCCGTCGCTCGGCGGGGCCGACCCCGGTGCGCAGCCCCCTCTGCGATCCGCATGGCTTGATTCCTCACAGCAGCCGGTCTCGGTTGACGCTGCTGTAGCCAGTGGCTACCTTAACATCGGCGAGCATCGCTGTGACGGCGATTGCGCCGAGCGGCGCGCCCTTGGGTGTTGCCCGGCATCGCCCACCGGCTCGCGGAGGGCATCGACGAAGGGATTCCCATGGGACCAGCCCAGAGTGCGGAGGCGATTTCGATCGCCTCACCCGCACCTGTGATCGGACACGAACTGATCGTCGTCGACGTGATCCAGGAGACCCCGGACTCGAAGTCGATCGTGCTGCGGTGTCCGGACGCATTCCGCGAACTCTTCGCGTATCGGTCCGGTCAGTTCTTGACGTTTCGCATTCCGAGCGACCGCACAGGACACGTCGCCCGGTCGTATTCGTTGTCGAGCGCCCCCGGCATCGACGACGACCTGAAGGTGACCGTCAAGCGAACCGTCGGCGGGTACGGATCGAACTGGCTGTGCGACAACCTCGCGCAGGGAAGCACGATCACCGTCCTGCCCCCCTCGGGCCGGTTCACTCTCGACGGCGACGAGGACGACCTGCTGCTGTTCGCGGCGGGCAGTGGCATCACGCCGATCATGTCGATCTTGAAGACCGCCCTGCACCGATCCCAGTCCTCGGTGATTCTTTTCTACGCCAATCGAGATCACGCCTCGATCATCTTTCGCCGTGAACTCGAAGAATTCGAGGCCGCCTTCGACGACCGTCTGAGGGTTGTCCACTGGCTCGACGATCACCAGGGCTTTCCGTCCTTCGAGGACATTGCCACCATCGCGGCCGACAACCCGTCCTGTGCGACATTCGTCTGCGGACCGGCGCCATTCATGAACATGGTGAACGAGGGGATCCGAAAGGCAGGCCTCCCACCGGAACGCCACCACCAAGAGGTCTTCGCATCGCTCTCCGGCGACCCGTTCGCCGCACGCCCGACCCCGACGGGCTCCACGGGACCCTCCGTCGAGACGGTGGTGAACCTGGCCGGAGAGGCCCACCGGTTCGACTGGCCGATGGATCGGACGCTTGTCGACGTGCTCCTGGACCGCGGGGTCGACGTCCCGTACTCCTGCCGGTCGGGCGAGTGCGGCTCCTGCGCGTGCGTGGTGGTCGCCGGCAAGGTGCTGATGTCCGAGTCGGACGCCCTGGACCCGGCCGACCTGGCCGAAGGCTACGTGCTCGGATGCCAGTCACGCCCCGATGCGGGCCCGATCGAGATCGCGTTCTGATGTGAGCGGGCTCCGGCTCGCCTGCACCAGGCAGGCGAGCCGGCAACGGTCAACGGCCATGGGGACGCCGTGCTCTCAGCCGAGCACCCGTGTCAGGCCTCCGCCGCAAGCACCTGCGACGGCGCCGGCAGCGGAAGCTCCGCTTGGTGACCCATCCCGTGCGGCAGCCACCGGGCGGCGATCCCGGCGAGCGCGGCGACCGCCGCCAGCACGACGAAGCCGGTGGTCACCCCCGACTCGCGGTAGAGGACGGCGCCCTGGACCACGGTCACCCCGCGGCCGTTCATGATGGCGAACAGCACGACGGGAACGACCGCGCCCAGGGCGAGCTGCACAACCTGGACCATGGATGCCATCGAGCCCTGGAGGGAGGCCGGGACTTACTCCTTGCCCGCCAGCAGGGCCGCCATCGCTTCCTTGGCGGCCTTGATGGCGCCCTTGTTGATCTCGTCCGTGGAGGGGGCCTTCTTCGACTCGAAGTCGCTGCCGTTGTACGTCACGACCACCAGCGCGTTGGAGGCGCGGGCCACCACCACGCCCTCCCGGGTCTGTTGCTCGTCCTCGGTGGTGAGGTCCACGACCGAGTACGCGGCGTCACCGAGTCCGGGGACCGCGCCTCCGCCGCTCCTGTCCTTCAACCGCCCCTGGTACGACTTCTCGGCCGCGTCGTCCGACTGCAGGACCTCGAAGGACACATCCAGCCAGCGGTACTCGTAGCCGTCGAGCGCGTTCCACGAACAGGTCCGGCGCAGCGCGGAGTCGGTGGACTTGATCTCCTTGCCGGCCGCCTTCGCCCCCGGCACAAGGGACTTGACGGTCTTCTCGGCGATGCTGCCGCAGGGCGCGGGAGCGGCGGTGTACGTCTTCGGCGCGGCCGTCGTCGACGGGGCGGAGGCGGACTGCGACGCCGTCGTCTCCGGCGGCTTCTTCTCGGCGGCCTGCGGCGCGGAGGACGATCCGGACGACAGGGCCCAGCCCGCCGCGGCGAGGACGACCACCGGGGACAGGCGCGCGGTCAGGGCTATCGGCAGAGGAAAGGAACGCACGGCGCACTTCTCGTGGGGGTCGGTGCGGAAGGGTGCCCGCACTGCGGACGGGACGCCAGTCTCACATGCTTCCCGGTGGGGCGGAAGTGCGAACTCGCTCCGTAGGCGCGGGGTGACAGGGGAGTGTTGCGAGGGGGTGGCGCTTTGCCGTACTTCCCCTGGTTTCAGGCGATTTGAGGCGTCGAGGCGGCGTCACGACATCGGCCGGCAGATGGGCGCGGAGCGGGCCGCCGGGTGGGTCAGGGCACGCGGGCGGTCCACTGAGGGGTCGTGAACTTGGTGCGTGCCAGTTCCCGGGCGCGGGTCAGTTCCTCGTCGGTCACCTTGCCGCCGGACACGCCGTACCGGGCGCGGAAGGAGTCGATCATGTTCTCGATGACCGTCTCGCGGGGCAGGCCCGTCTGCCGGCGGAGCGGGTCGACGCGCTTCTTGGCGCTCCCGGTGCCCTTGTCGGACATCTTCTCCCGCCCGATGCGCAGCACGTCGAGCATCTTGCCGGCGTCGATGTCGTAGGCCATCGTCACGTGGTGCAGCACCGCGCCGGGGCCGCCGTGCGGGCCCACCATCCGCTTCTGGGCGGCGCCGGCGATCTTGCCCTGGTCGGTGGTGATGTCGTTCAGCGGCTGGTACCAGGCTCTGATCCCCATGTCGCCGAGAGCGCCGAGCACCCAGTCGTCGAGATAGGCGTAACTGTCCTGGAAGGACAGGCCCTGCACCAGGGACTCCGGCACGGACAGCGAGTACGTGATGGTGTTGCCGGGCTCCACGAACATCGCGCCGCCGCCGGAGATGCGGCGCACCACCTCGATGCCGTGCCGCTCGGCTCCCTCCGGGTCGACCTCGTTGCGCAGCGACTGGAAGCTGCCGATGATCACGGCGGGACCGCCCCATTCCCACACCCGCAGTGTCGGCGGACGGCGTCCCGCGGCGACCTCCGCCGTCAGCACCTCGTCCAGCGCCATGTGCAGAGCCGGGGGCTGCGGGCCCTCATGGATCAGCTGCCAGTCGTAGTCCGACCAGTCGGTGGCGCGGGCGACCGCGCGGCGCACCGCGACGGCGACACCCGCCGAGGTCAGCCCGTACATCACGGTCCCCTCGGGAAGCGCGGCGTCGATCCGCGCGGCGAGACCGGCCGCGTCCATGTCCGCCGGGGCGCCGTTCAGGGCGTGGTTCACGGCGTCCAGCGCCTCGTCCGGTTCGAGGAAGAAATCGCCCGCGACCCGCGTGTTCCGCAGGACGCCGTCCGTCACCTCGACGTCCACGACGACCAGCTTGCCGCCGGGGACCTTGTACTCACCGTGCACCGTCTCCGCCTTTCGTCCCGTCGCAAGGGATCAACACCGGAAGCGGTCGGGGTGTTCCCGCGGGCGAGCCGGTGGGAACGCGCGGGTCCGGGCCACGGGCCGCAGGGGCCCGTGGCCCGTCAGGGCGTCACGGTTTGCGGGCGAGGCCGCCGTGCTCGGCGATGACCGGCGCGTCGGGTGCGTCGGCATCCGGTCGCCACTGGGTGACCGAGACCACGCCGGGCTCCAGGAGCTCCAGGCCGTCGAAGAACGAGGTGATCTCGTCGGCGGTACGCAGGTTGTACGGGACGGCGCCGCTCTTGTTGTAGCCGTCCTGGGCGTGCTCGAACTCCGGGTCGACGCCCCGGGAACCGTCGTTGATGGACAGGTAGCTGCCGGACGGCAGCGCGTCCATCAGCCGCGTCACGATGGAGCGCGCCTCGTCGTGGTCGGCGATGTGGCCCAGGATGTTGCTGAGTATGAGGGCGGTGGGGCGGGAGAAGTCCAGTGTCGCGGTGGCGGCGGCCAGGATGCGCTCCGGGTCCAGCACGTTGGAGTCGATGTAGGCGGTCGCCCCCTCGGGAGTGGAGTAGAGCAGGGCGCGGGCGTGCGCCAGGATCATCGGGTCGTTGTCGACGTAGACGATCCTGCTCTCCGGGGCGATGCGCTGGGCGACCTCATGGGTGTTGTCGGCGGTCGGCAGGCCCGTCCCGATGTCCAGGAACTGCCGGATGCCGGCCTCGGCGACCAGATAGGTGATGTTGCGCTGCAGGAAGGCCCGGCTGCTGCGGGCGATGGTCACGATGCCGGGGAAGACGCTGGTGTACGCGTCGCCGGCCTCCTCGTCGACCGGGTAGTTGTCCTTGCCGCCCAGCCAGTAGTTCCAGATCCGGGCCGAATGCGGCACCGAGGTGTCGATCTTCTGGTCTGCGGCGGTTCCGGGCGTCGTCTCGGGGTCGCTCATGGGTACGGTCCGTCTCTCAGCCGAGGCAGGCGTGTTCAGCCAGCAGGAGTGTTGCACCACAACTTACGTCCCAACAGTGTTGTCGCGCACTTCAGTTCGTCTCTCCGGTCGTTTGTCCGAAGGGGTGCGGGCGGGCGGATTCCGCGCCACGCCGGTCGCGTCAGCCGTGCAGGCCAGGTACGGCTCCGGCGCGAACAGGACGACGACGAGGCGGGTCGTGCGGCACGCCGGCAAGACCGTCCTGCTCACCGACGGCACCGGCCGTGTGGAGGTCCTCGACCCCGCGGGCCTCGTCGTCGGCGGCAAGCCAGAGGGCCGTACCCACACCTTCGCCGAACCCCACCACGGCGTGGCCGTCGAGCTGAGCAACGGTGAACTCCTCGGCACCGTGGGCACCGAGGAGAAGCGCACCGGCGCCCTCGTCCTGGACAGGAACGACAGGGAGATCGCGCGCCACGAGGACTGCCCCGGAGTCCACGGTGAGGCCGCCGCCCACGCCGAGTTCCGCCACGATCGGCCAAGTCGTGGAGGCGGCGCTTTTGGGCGGCCTGGAGACCCTCCTGCGGGTGTTCGAGGAGAAGGCGAGCGCGGTGGCGGTGGACGGCGAGTGCCTGCGCGGCTCGCGGGACGGGGTGAGCGAGGCGGGCCTGCCGCAGCAGAGGGACCACCTGGAGCCGAGAACGCCGACGCCGCCGTGACCGGGACGGTGGTGGAGACCTCTTGATCTCCTCTTTGCCGTGGCAGGCAATGCGACGGCCACCTGGCGGGATGGACGCTGGACGGGCCGGTCGTCAGCGGCGGCGGTCCGCTGCGTTGGCTCGGGTCGTGGCCGCGGAGGCCAGTCCGGTGACGATACCGGCGATCGTCTTGGTGATCATGCGGCGGTAGAGCCAGCCAGTGCCGGGGATCTTCGCGTCGAACGTGGAGTGCCAGCGAATGTGAGTACCCGCGCCGGTCGGCTCCAGGCTGATGTCGGCGCGGTAGCCGCGGACGGCCAGACCGGTCAGGAGCACATAGCTGAAACGACGATCCTCGACAAGCTCGACGATCTTCTCTCTGCTGGTGTAGGTCCGGCCGCCGATTCTCGTCCGGAAGATCCGCACCGCCCCCAGGCCCTCGGCGCCGTCCACCCCCGCTTCGGCCAGCTCGAACGAGCCCAACGGCGAGAAGGTGGGCCAACTCGTGCCGTCCCGGAGCAGCGCATAGACGACGGAGGGCTCGGCGGTCGTGTCGGCGGCCAAGTGGATGTGCTGTGTGGGCATCCCATCCCCCTTCTGTTCCAGTCGGTACATGTACCATGTGGTACGCGCGATGTAAAGGGTGGACCTCGGTGAATCGAGAAGGACCAAAGGAACGGCTGCTGGCCGCCGTCATCGAACACATGGCGGCCAACGGAGCCGCCGACCTGAGCCTGCGGCAGCTGGCCGTGCAGGTGGGAACCAGCCACCGGATGCTGCTGTATCACTTCGGTTCCAAGGAGCAGCTCCTGGTCGAGGTGATCGGGGAGGTGGAGGCCCGGCAACAGGCGATGTTCATCGAGCTGCTGACCGAGTTCGACGTCGACCCGCACGCCACTCCCCTCGACCTGATGCGCGCCTTCTGGCAGCGGATCGCCGACCCCGCCCTGCATCCCTACGAGCGACTGTTCTTCGAGATGTACGGTCAAGCCCTGCAACGCCGTCCCGGCACCACCCAGTTGCTGGACGGCGTCATCGACTCCTGGCTGGAGCCAATGGCCGAACTGGGCCGGCGTCACGGACTCCCCGACACCACGGCCCGCGCTCAAGCCCGACTCGGTATCGCGGTAGCCCGCGGCCTCCTCCTCGACCTGCTGGCCACCGGCGACCGAGTCGCCGTCGACGCCGCTGCGGACCTCTTCTTCACCGACGCCCGCACCCGCCTCCGCTGACCCACGACGATCGCCGTCGGCGAAGGACCTCGCCCGGACCAAGTCCCTGGATCACCTGTTCTCGTGACATCGACACGCAATCGGTTCCTGTTCCGCAGGGGCCGCAGACGGCGGTGGCCGTCTCGGTGCGGTGGTCTCTGCCGCGGTGGGCCAGCGGGTGGCAGCGGTCGAGGTCCTGGGTGGTGACCGTCGTTGGCGGCTCCGGACATCGCCTCGGGGGACTGCTGTTGATCGAGTCCGCACGGGGCCGTCACCCAACAGCGCGTTCAGGCCCAGGAGAGGGGTGGAGCCGTGTCAGGGAAGGCTCCGCGCTTCCAGGTGAGTGACGCCCCAAGTGCTGTGCGGTCACGGTCAGGACGGTCTTGCCGGTGGTGTGCCGTCCTTCGCCAGGGCATGGGCCTTGGCCGCCTGGGCCAGGGGCAGCACCGTGCTCACACGGGCCCGCAGCTCCCCCGGCTCGGCGAGTTCGGCGATGGCCCGCATCCCGGCATGGTCGGGTTGCGCCAACAGGAAGGCCGACCGCATACCGCGCTCTGCTGCCCGGATGCGGGCATGGTCCGGCGCCGCAGCACGTCCTTCGACAGGTTCTCCCTGGTGGCGACCGAGGTGAACTCGGCGATGAAATCGGTGCCGAAATCGGCTTGTTTCAGGATGTCCAGCAGGTCGATGGTGCCCCAGCGTCGTTCGATCTCGGCCTTGATCGCCACCAGGGATTCCGGCTCTTCCTGTTTGAGGACAGGCCGGCCGGGGTCGGGGGCGGGGCCGGTCGCAGGCTGTGAAAGCCGTGGCGGGCAGGTGTCCGCACGCGTCGACGGCGGCCCGGTGGGCGAGGACCGCCGGGTTCAGAAGGGCAGGCGGCCGCGCGTGCGGCGACCTGCGGAACCACTGCGGCCCACGGCCTTCGAGCTGCTGCGGAACGGCTTGCTGAACAGGCGCCCCAGGGGCCCGGGTGCCTTTCCTCCCGCGCGGGAGCCGAAGCCCAGGGCCCGCTGTGTGCCGCGTTCGGGTCCGCGGGACAGGCGGGGCGCGAGGAATGCCAGTACGGCGATAACGATACAAAGCGCGACAATTCCGATGATCGCCACGATTACCTCCAACGACTATGACGTAGCTGCCGTTTGCCCTCGCCTACGGGGGATATACGTGGCCCCGGGGCTCGCTCGGCGAGTGGAAAGCCGACCCGGTGACCGTTTCCCGGGGTGTGCCGCCCGTCGTCGTCGCCCTGCTGTGCCGACCTCCGCCGGACGAGGACGGACAGTACGGAGCTTCCTCGTGTGCCGGCCGGAGAATGGATGAGCCCCGAAGACGTGCCACAGCACACCCCGGCCGCTGCGTCCGTCGCGTCCGCCGGCCGGTCCGCCGGTGAACGCGCGTTGCGGATGCGTCGCAGGCTGGAGCGGCTGATCGGCATCGCCGCGACGGAGGGCAATGCCCTGGTCGCCCTGCGGAACGGTGACGAGATCTTCCCCGCGATGCTGGAGAGCGTGCGGTCCGCCGCGTACACGGTGGACATGATGACGTTCGTGTACTGGAAGGGCGACATCGCCCGGCAGTTCGCCCAGGCCCTGGCGGAGCGGGCCCGCGCCGGCGTGCGGGTCCGGCTGCTCCTGGACGGGTTCGGCAGTCGCACGATCGAGAAGGACCTGCTGGAGGACATGCGCGAAGCCGGCGTGCACGTGGCCTGGTTCCGGCAGCCGATGGCGCTCTCGCCGCTCAAGCAGAATCATCGCTGCCACCGCAAGGCGCTGCTCGTGGACGAGCGCGTGGCGTTCACCGGAGGAGTGGGCATCGCCGAGGAGTGGTGCGGCGATGCCCGCGACGAGCGCGAGTGGCGCGACACGCATGTCGAGGTGCGTGGTCCGGCGGTGGACGGTGTCGCCGCGGCGTTCGCACAGAACTGGGCCGAGTGCTGCGGCGAACTCTTCGACGGCCATGACCGGTTCGGCGAACACCGGCCCCAGGGGAACGCGGTGGTGCAGGTGGTGCGCGGTTCGGCCGGCTTCGGCTGGCAGGACATGCAGACCCTGATGCAGGTGATGATCGAGTCGGCCGAGGAGCGGTTCCGGCTCACGACCGCCTACTTCTCACCGGACGCCTACTTCATGGAACTTCTGTGCCAGGCGGCGCGGCGCGGTGTGGAGGTGGAGATCCTGCTGCCTGGGCCGTACACCGACAAACGGGTCTGCCGGCTGGCCGGACAGCATTTCTACGAGGACCTGCTGGCCTGCGGCGTGAGGATCTACCAGTACCAGCCGACGATGCTGCACGCGAAGGTCATCACCGTGGACGGAACGGCCGCGCTCATCGGGTCGACCAACTTCAACCGGCGTTCCCTCGAGCACGACGAGGAGGTCATGCTGGCCGTCCTCGACGAGGAGTTCACCGGCACCCTCGACGCCCATTTCGACAAGGACGTGACGGTCAGTGAGCCGATCCGGGAAGGACAATGGGGGAGACGGTCGCTGCTGCAGCGGGCACGCGAGAAGGCAGTTCTGCCCATACGCCGGTTCCTGTGACGTCCGGGGGAGCGCCGACCGGTCCGACCGATGCACGGAAACAGTGAGGTGAGAGCCCGTATGTTCACCACCCGCCCCACCCTTCAGGGCACCTTCGGCATGGTGTCGTCCACGCACTGGCTGGCGTCCCAGTCGGCCATGGCCGTCCTGGAGGGTGGGGGGAACGCGTACGACGCTGCCGTGGCGGGCGCCTTCGTGCTGCACGTCGTCGAGCCGCATCTCAACGGACCGGCCGGCGAGGTGCCCATCCTGCTGGCGCCCGCGGGCGGCGAGGTGCGGGTGCTGTGCGGGCAGGGCGTCGCACCGGCCGGGGCGAGCGCCGCCCACTACCGGGCGCTCGGCCTGGATCTCGTCCCGGGCACCGGACCGCTCGCCGCCGCTGTGCCCGGCGCCTTCGACGCCTGGATGCTCCTGCTGCGCGACCACGGCACGCGCTCCCTCGCCGACGTCCTCCGGTACGCCATCGGGTACGCCGAACACGGGCACGCGCCCGTGGAGAACGTCGGTGGGACCGTCGAGACCGTACGGGAGCTGTTCGAGACGGAGTGGACCTCCTCGGCGCAGGTGTACCTGCCCGGCGGCAGGGCGCCCCGCCCCGGCGAGCTGCTGCGCAACCCCGCCCTCGCCGCCACCTGGCGGCGCCTGCTGGACGAGGTCGCCGGCGCGGGCGGCCGGGAGGCGCAGATCGACGCCGCGCGGGAGGTGTGGCGCACCGGCTTCATCGCCGAGGCGCTGGTCCGGCAGGCCGGGCGGCCCACCCTGGACACCAGCGGCGAGCACCGCACCGGCACGCTGACGGCCGCCGACCTCGCCGGCTGGTCGGCGACGTACGAGACCCCGGCGACGTACGACTGGAACGGCTGGACCGTGTGCAAGGCGGGCCCCTGGAGTCAGGGCCCCGTCCTGCTCCAGCAGCTCGCCCTGCTCCCGCCGGAACTGCCCCCGTACGGCTCCGCCGACTACACGCATCTGCTGATAGAGGGCAGCAAGCTCGCCATGGCCGACCGGGAGGCCTGGTACGGGGACGCGGCCGAAGTGCCGCTCGACGACCTCCTGTCGGCGGAGTACAACGCCGAGCGGCGCACCCGTGTGGGACCCCGGGCCTCGCACGCGCTACGGCCCGGCAGTCCCGGCGGGCGCACCCCGCGACTGAGCGCGCAGGCGCGCGCGGCGGCCGCCGGCGCGGGCGGCCCGCACGACGCGGGGGCCCGGGGGAGGGGCGCCGTCGTGCCGGGCGTCGGCGAGCCGACGGTCGCCAAGCACCCCACGTCCCCCGTGCCGGGTGAACCGGAGGTCTCCGGCGACGGGGCCACCCGCGGCGACACCTGCCACCTGGACGTCGTCGACCGCTGGGGCAACATGGTCGCGGCCACCCCGAGCGGCGGCTGGCTCCAGTCCAACCCGGTCGTGCCCGAACTCGGCTTCCCCCTCGGCACCCGGCTCCAGATGACCTGGCTGGAGGACGGACTGCCCAACACGCTCACGCCGGGACGCCGCCCCCGGACCACCCTCACCCCGTCCGTCGCCCTGCGCGAGGGGGTGCCGGTGATGGCGTTCGGCACGCCCGGCGGGGACCAGCAGGACCAGTGGCAGCTGCACTTCTTCCTCGCCGTCGCGCTGCGCGGCCCGGTACGCGGCGGGCTCGACCTGCAGGGCGCGATCGACGCCCCGAACTGGCACCACGACAGCTTCCCCGGCTCCTTCTACCCGCGCGGCACGCGCCCCGGCAGCGTCACCGTGGAGTCCCGGACGGATCCGGCGGTGGTGCGGGAGCTGCGGCGCCGGGGCCATGAGGTGACGGTCGGCGAGGCCTGGTCGGAGGGCAGGCTGTGCGCGGTCGCCCGGGACCCGGCCACGGGCGTGCTCTCGGCGGCGGCGAATCCGCGCGGTATGCAGGGCTACGCCGTGGGCCGCTGAGCCCATACTCCCTTGAACCGAGGACCCATATTCATGCGGATACCACCTGGAGTGCACCGAACGGGTGGGGTTTGTCAGTGGGGCATGTTCTCATGGGGGACATGATCGAGGACAACGAAACCATCGAAGAGTTTCTCGCCGAGCACGCCGTGGACGTGGAGGACGCCGTCCGCAAGGCCGCCGCCCAGGAAATCATGCCGCGCTGGCGCCGGCTCGCCGACCACGAGATCGACCGCAAGTCCGGCCCGCACGACCTGGTGACCGACGCCGACCGGCAGGCCGAGCTGTACCTCACCGAGGCGTTGTCCACCCTGCTGCCCGGCTCGGTCGTGGTGGGCGAGGAGGCGGTGCACGCCAACCCGGCGTCGTACGAGGGGATACGCGGCGAGGCGCCGGTGTGGATCGTCGACCCGGTCGACGGCACCCGGCAGTTCGTGCACGGCGACACCGGATTCTGCACCCTGGTCGCCCTCGCGCTCGGCGGAGTCGTCCACGCCTCGTGGACGTTCGCCCCCGTCCGCGAACAACTCGCCACAGCCGTACGGGGACAGGGTGCCTTCCTCGACGGGGTGCGGCTGCACGCCGGTTCCCCGGACCCCGACCGCGACCTGCGCGTGGCCACCTCCCACCCGGACTTCACGACGGACGACCAGAAGCGCTCCCTCCTCGCGCTGAGGACGGACGGCGTGGCCCCCCGCTCCTGCGGCTCGGCCGGGCTGGAGTATCTCGCCATCGCCCGCGGCGAATCCGACGCCACCGCATTCACCTGGGAAGCGGCCTGGGACCACGCGGCGGGCCTGCTCCTCGTCGAGGAGGCGGGCGGCGCCCACCTGACCCGCGCCGGCGAGCCCTTCCGTATCACCGGCGGCAACGACCTCCCCTTCACCACGGCCCGCGACGGGGCCACGGCCCGCCGGGTGGCGGGACTGCTGTCGGCCGGAGCCTGACGTCGAGGCCGGTGGCGGAGCCGGAGCTCCGGGTTCCGGCGGGGCCTGATCGCCGGGCCCGGCGGAGGTGACCCGGACCGCGGGGAGTGTCGGCGGCCCGGCATATCCTGAGTCTCCCGGTTGCCTCCGGGTGCCGTCGGCCGACGAAGGAGTTCCGAAGGTGGTGTCGATGCTCGATGTGGTCGTGGTGGGCGCGGGGCCGAACGGACTGACCGCCGCCGCGGAGCTGGCCCGGCGCGGCTTCTCCGTCGCGTTGTTCGAGGCGAAGGGCACCGTCGGGGGCGGCGCCCGCACCGAGGAACTGACCCTGCCCGGCTTCCGGCACGATCCGTGCTCCGCGGCTCACCCGCTGGGCATCAACTCGCCCGCGTTCCGGGCCCTCCCGCTGCAGCGCTACGGCCTGGAGTGGCTGCACGCTGACCTGCCCATGGCCCACCCCTTCCTCGACGGCACGGCGGCCGTGCTGTCCCGGTCGGTCGGCGAGACGGCCGCCTCCTTCGGCCCGCGCGACGCCGGACCGTACCGACGCCTGGTCGAACCCTTCCTGCCCCGATGGGACACCCTGGCCCGCGATTTCATGTCCCTGCCGCTCACCGCGCTGCCCCGCGACCCGCTCGGTCTCGCCCGCTTCGGCCTCGTCGGACTGCAGCCCTCCACCTGGCTGATACGCCGTTTCCGCGACGAGCGGGCCAGGGCCCTGTTCGCCGGACTCGTCGCCCATGTCATGGCGCCCCTCGGCGGCTTCGCCACCGGCGCCGTGGGCCTGATCTTCGCCCTCGCCGCGCACGCCCGCGGCTGGCCCGTCGCCCGCGGCGGCTCCCAGGCCATCTCGGACGCCCTCGCGGACTACCTGGAAGACCTCGGCGCCGCGGTCCACACCGACTACGAGGTCAAGCGTCTCGACGACCTGCCGCCGGCCCGCGCGTACGTCTTCGACACCTCGCCCACCGCCCTCGCCCGCATCGCCGGCTTCGGCAACCACTACGCGAACTACCGCTACGGCCCCGGCGTCTTCAAGATCGACTACGCGCTGGACGGCCCGGTGCCGTGGACCGCGCCCGAGGCCCGCAGGGCCTCCACCGTGCAGGTCGGCGCGGACAGTGCCGAGATCGGCGCCGCCCTGCGCGCCGCGTCCCGGGAAGGCCGCGCCCCCGACCCGCCGTTCCTCATCACCGTGCAGCCCGGCGTCGCCGACCCCACCCGGGCACCGGCCGGCCAGCAGGTCTTCTGGGCCTACGGTCACGTCCCGAGCGGCTGGACCGGCGACCTGACCGACGCCGTGGAACGTCAACTGGAGCGCTTCGCCCCGGGATTCCGCGACCGCGTCCTGGCCCGCGCCACCGCGGGCCCGCCCCAACTCGCCGCCCGCAACGCCAACTACGTCGGCGGTGACATCGGCTCCGGCGCGGCCAGTGGCCTCCAGCTCCTGCTGCGCCCCAAGCTCTCCCTGTTCCCGTACTCCACCCCGCACCCGGCCGTGTTCATCTGCTCGTCGGCCACCCCGCCCGGCCCCGGCGTCCACGGCATGTCCGGGCACAACGCGGCGAAGGCCGTCTGGAGGAGGCTGCGGCAGACCTGACCACCCTCCCCCTCGCCCACGGCGGCATCACCCGCGAGCACGCCGACGCCATCGTCGACGCGGCCAACTCCTCCCTGCTCGGCGGGGGCTGCGTCGCTCGGCGGGGGCTGCGTCAACGGCGCGATCCACCGCCGCGGCGGCCCGGAGACCCTGGAGGGGAAACCCACCTGGCGCCTCATCTCTCCACCGGCTGATCGTCCACCGGCTGATCGTCCCCCCGCCTGAGCCGGACTCCGTTCCTTGGCTCTCCCGGCCGCGGACGGCCTTCTCCACGCACCCGGGCCGTGCCGGCCCGCGTACCGGGCGGGCCGGTGCCCTCTACGCGCCGATCCTGCTGCGGGCCCACGACAGCAGTGCACCGTCGGCGAGGCTCGCGACCCACAGGTCGGCCTTCTCCGCCTCCGGACCCGGCGGGCACGGTCCGATGCCGAGGACGCGCAGGCCCGCCCGGCGGGCCGACTCCATGCCGGTCAAGGAGTCTTCCACGGCCAGTGCCTCCTCGGGCGGCACGCCGCAGAGACGGGCGGCCACCCGGTAGACGTCGGGCTGAGGCTTCGGGCGTACGTCCTCGCCGGCGACCACGACGTGGCCGAAGCAACTGAGGAGCCCGGCCCGGTCGAGGCATGACTCCACCACCTCGCGGGGGCAGTTGCTCGCCACGGCGAGAGGGAGGTGGCGAGCGGCCAGCCGGACCAGCGCGGCGGCGCCCGGCATGGTGACGGGGTCCCCGTCGACCAGTGTGGTGAAGGTGTTGAGGAGTGTGTCGGTCAGCTCCTCCACGAGGTCCGGTTTTCCGGTCTCCTCGGCCATGAGCGCGCCGCACTCGGTGTAGTGCATGCCCTTTGCCCGGTCGGCGAACCCGGCCGGCGGTTTGAGAGCGAACGCCCGGAAGGTGATGCTCCGGGCCTCCTGCCAGTGTTGTTCCGTGTCCATCAGGGTTCCGTCGCAGTCGAAGACGATGGCGGCGGGAGACCAGGAAAGAATGCGATGAGCTGTCATGCGACTGCCGTTCTCGGAGGCTGCGCCGAGCGGTTCGATACCCGGGGCGCAGGCGCGGGTCGGGATGAAAGCGATCCACTCGCGGACATGAGTGGGGGGCGGGCGATGCCCTACGGCTGTCGGCGTCGAGCGGGCGTTGCTGAGCGCGCTGCGGCGGACGCGGATCGTCGATTTCGGGCGAGCCCAAAAACATCGTAGCCATTACGTTAATTTCGCTGCCGTGATTTCCGCAATCACCAATTCGGGTGCATGGGAATGTCCCGGACGGAGGCCGCCGGCCTCCCGTGTGCGGGGCGGAGAAAGAACTCGAAGTGCTTGAAATAAGGTCAACGCACCTGGTGGGCACCCCTTCCGGGGCGCTGCGGCGTCGTAAGCATTCAGAAGGAATGGGCCTGATCGGTGACGGTCGGTGAGAGCGCCTGGTCAG
>NZ_JBHSPC010000106.1:2298-29043 GCF_042656345.1 Streptomyces incanus | reverse complement strand
CATCACCGCCGAGGGGCTACCCCGCCATACCCATCTGACCGTTGAGTTTTCCGGTCAGCGGCCGTGCGACGCGTCCTGGCGTGCTCGGCGAGCTGAACAGCACAGCTCGGCGCTGTCGCAGCCCCTCGACAGCGGTCGGTGCGAAGAGGCTCGGGTTCCAACGAGTGAATCCAGGCGTCCGCGAGTAGCGGCCGAGGTGACAGCGGGAAGTCCAATGCACACCCGACAAACGATGGACAGGAAGCATCCCTATGCCGAAGTTCCTCATCCAGGCCACCTACACGCCCGAGGGCACCAAGGGGCTGCTCCAGGAAGGCGCGAGCGGCCGTCGCGCCGCTGTCGACCAGGTCGTCACCGACCTCGGCGGGCAGGTCGAGGCCATGTACTTCGCCTTCGGGGAGGACGACATCGTACTCATCGTCGACTTCCCCGACCCGGCCTCCATGGCCGCCGTCAGCCTCACCGTCAAGGCCGGCGGAGCCCTCCACACCCGGGCCACCCCTCTCCTCACCCTCGACGAGATCGACGAGGCCGCCCGCCGGCAGGTCGCCTTCCGCGCCCCCGGCGCGTGAACCCCGGAGGCGGGGACACATCGGCTCCTCGCAGCCGAACACCTCTGAAGCCGACCGCGCGTCCAAGACCCCGGCCATGAGCACTGGCAAGTGCACTCGACCTCCTTGGCCCGGCGACTCGCGCGATACTCACCCCGCACCGCAACCGCACCGGAGCGAGCGGGGAACAGTGGTGAATCACGGTGGGAGCAAGCGACGCCGACGAGGCCGCACCTCGGCCGTTCGCCCAGGTCAGCGCCCGAACCGGCCGCATATGCCTGCAGCTTCCCGAGCTGGGAGCGCGAGTTCGGTTCTCGCCCCCGCTCCAGAGTGAAACCCCAGGTCGGCGGCCCGGGGTTTGTCATTGTCCAGTCCGCTGAGGGCGGCGGTCCTTTGCGTGCCCCGTACCGCCCATCTCCTGGGAGTCACTCGTCCCCCTCCCGTACGACGGACGGAGCGGCCGTTCCGGGCTGCCCGGCGGATGAAGGAACCCTCGCGGCCGCCGGGGCCGGTCAGCGGTGTTCGGGGTTGTCCGCGCCCGGGTGGCAGCCGGCGTCCCACTGCGAGCGCTGGTTGCCGTGGGCGGGGATGCCTCCGGCGCGCTTCAGCAGGGCGGCGAGGTGCATCAGGTTCCAGGTCATGAAGGTGGTGTTGCGGTGGGTGAAGTCGTTCTCCGGGCCGCCCGAGCCGGGGTCGAGGTACGACGGTCCGGGGCCGGCCGCGCCGATCCAGCCGGCGTCCGCCTGGGGCGGGATCGTGTAGCCGAGGTGCTGGAGGCTGTAGAGGACGTTCATGGCGCAGTGCTTCACGCCGTCCTCGTTGCCGGTGATCAGACAGCCGCCGACGCGGCCGTAGTAGGCGTACTGCCCCTGGGAGTTGAGCAGCGAGGAGCAGGCGTAGAGACGCTCGATGACCCGCTTGGTGACGGAGCTGTTGTCGCCCAGCCAGATCGGGCCGGCGAGCACGAGGATGTCGGCGGCCATCACCTTCTCGTACAGCGCCGGCCAGGCGTCGGTGGCGAAGCCGTGCTCGGTCATGTCCGGGTAAACGCCGGGTGCGATGTCCTGGTCCACGGCGCGGATCAGGTCCGTGGTCACGCCGGCGGCGTCCATGACGGCCCGGCTCCTGTCGATCAGGCCCTGGGTGTGGCTGAGCTGCGGGGACGGTTTGAGGGTGCAGTTGAAGTAGAGGGCGGTCAGGTCGTCGTAGCGGTACGGGGTGTCGGTGGAGGGTGAGGCATTCATGGGCGGCAGCCTCTCGCACGTTTTCCGTTTCGCCCCGGTTCGACGCACCCGCGTGTGCCTCCCCCGCATGCCTTACGGAGTCATGGCGTACGGGCGCGGTCCCGTGGCGCGGCGCCGGTGCGGACCTAGCGTGGCCGTATGCGTGTACTGGTCACCGGCGGCGCCGGGTTCATCGGGTCCCATGTCGTCGCCGTGCTCCGGGAGCGCGGACACGAGCCGCTCGTGTTCGACGTGCGGAAGGATCCCGGCGCCGACGTGCGGGACCCGGCGGCCGTCGGCCGGGCCCTGTCCGGTGTGGACGCCGTGTGCCACCAGGCCGCGATGGTCGGGCTCGGCGACGGGGTCGCCGACGCGGCGGAGTACGTCTCGCGCAACGACCTGGGCACCGCCGTGCTGCTCGCCGCCATGGCGGAGGCCGGCGTCGGGCGCCTCGTGCTGGCCGGGTCGATGGTCGTCTACGGGGAGGGCCGGTACGAGTGCCCGCGGCACGGGGCCGTACGGCCCGGGCCGCGTGCCGTCGCCGACCTCGAAGCGGGCCGGTTCGAGCCCGTCTGCCCGGTGTGCGGGGACGGCCTCTCCCCCGGCCCGGTCGGCGAGGACGCCCCGGCCGATCCCCGGAACGTGTACGCGGCGACCAAGCTCGCCCAGGAGCATCTGGCCGCCGCCTGGGCCCGCTGCACCGGCGGGTCGGCGGTGTCGCTGCGCTACCACAACGTGTACGGCCCCGGAATGCCCCGCGACACCCCGTACGCCGGTGTCGCCTCCTTCTTCCGCTCGACGCTCGCCCGGGGCGAAGCACCGCGCGTGTTCGAGGACGGGCGGCAGCTGAGGGACTTCGTGCACGTCCGGGACGTGGCGGCGGCCAACGCGGTGGCGCTGGAGGCTGAGGCCGCCCGGGGTGTGCTCACGGCGTACAACACCGGCAGCGGTGAACCGCACACCGTCGGCGAGATGGCACGGGCGCTGGCCGCCGCGTACGGCGGGCCCGAGCCGGTCGTCACCGGCGAGTACCGGCTCGGGGACGTACGGCACATCACCGCGGACTCGTCACGGCTGCGGGTCGGGCTGAGGTGGGGGCCGGAGGTCGGTTTCGAGGAAGGCATGGCGGAGTTCGCGCGGGCCGGAATGCGAGGGACGTAGGACCGCGCCGTCGCCGGTGCGCGCCCGAACACCGCCCCAGTCCTGGACGTCCGCGTTTCGTGAGGAGCGAAAGCCCGACATGCCTGATCCTTGCTCGTGGAGTGAAACCGCGACGACTCCTTCGGACGTCGACGTGGTACTGCCCTGCCTGAACGAGGCCGAGGCCCTTCCCTGGGTGCTCGAACGGGTCCCGCCGGGCTGGCGCGCCCTCGTCGTCGACAACGGTTCCACCGACGGCTCGGCCGAGGTCGCCCGCGCGGGCGGCGCGACCGTCGTGCACGAGCCGCGCCGGGGCTTCGGCGCCGCCTGCCACGCCGGACTGACCGCCGCCACCGCCGACGTGGTGTGCTTCTGCGACGGCGACGCCTCCCTCGACCCGTCGCTCCTCGTCCCCTTCGTCCGCGAAGTCCGGGACGGCGAGGCCGACCTGGTGCTCGGCCGACGGCGTCCGCGGGGCCGGGACGCATGGCCCGCGCACGCCCGCGCCGGCAACCTCGCGCTCGCGCGGATGCTGCGCCGCCGCACCGGGCTGCGCCTGCACGACCTCGGTCCCCTGCGCGCCGCCCGCCGCGAACCCCTGCTCGCCCTCGGCCTCACCGACCGGCGCAGCGGCTATCCGCTCCAGATGGTCGTCCGCGCGGCCGACGCCGGCTGGCGGATCGCCGAGCACGACGTGCCGTACCTGCCGCGCACCGGAGCGTCGAAGGTGACGGGCACCTGGCGCGGCACCTGGCAGGCCGTACGGGACATGAGGCGCGTGCTGCGCGAGCCCCCCGCGCACGGAGGGGGAACCGTCCGTTGACCACGCTCCTCGTCATCGCCAAGGAACCGCGGCCGGGCCGGGTCAAGACCCGGCTCACCCCGCCGTTCACGCCCGGTCAGGCGGCCGAGCTGGCCGAGGCGGCCCTCGCGGACACCCTGCACGCCGTGGCGGCCACGCCCGCTGCCCGGCGCGTCCTCGTCCTCGACGGCGCCCCCGGCCCCTGGCTGCCGCCCGGCTTCGACGTCGTACCCGCAAGTGCGCGGGCGGGCTGGACGAGCGGCTGGCGGACGCCTTCGCGCACTGCGACGGCCCGGCCCTGCTCATCGGCATGGACACCCCCCAGGTGACGCCGGAGCTACTCACCGTGGACTTCACCGACTGCGACGCCCACTTCGGCCCGGCCGAGGACGGCGGGTTCTGGGCCCTCGGTCTGGCCCACCCCGATCCCACCCTGCTGCGGGGCGTGCCCATGTCGATCCCTGGGACGGGAGCAGCCCAACGGAACCGGCTCCTCGCCGCCGGCCTGCGGGTGCGCGACCTGCCGCCCCTGCGCGACGTCGACACCGCTGCCGACGCCCGCGCCGTCGCCGCCCTGGCCCCGCACGGCCGCTTCGCCGCAGGGCTGGCCCGGTGCACGGTGGTCGCGGGGCCGGATGCGCGGCCGGTCACGGGGGCCGGCCCACCGAACGACTGACCGGACTCCCCACCGAACGACCGGACTCCCCCGGCCCCGGCCCGTCGCGGGGCCGGCTCCGCCCCGGCCACACCCCGATGAGCACCCCGCCCACCACCGCCCCCGCCCTGGCGACTGCCGGTCCCTACGCCGCCGCCCTACGCAGCCGCCCTGCGCAGCCGCAGCAGCCGCAGCGCCAGCAGCAGCGCCGAGCCGCCGAAGAGGACGGCGGTGATCAGCAGCCAGCGGGCGAGGAACACGTCCGTCGACAACCCGGTGCCGATTCGGTAGCGCTGCTCCACCCTCCCGCTGATCAACGGGAACCACACGAGAAGGAGCAGCCCGGAGAGGGCCGCCGGTACGCGCACGTACGGCACCCACTCCCGGCGCCGGACCGCACCGAGCCCCCGTACGACCGCCCGGTCCGCGACCGTGTACAGGGGCAGCAGCACGAGGTCGTGCAGCAGCGCCGCCCCCACGAACCACAGCGCCACGCCGAACCAGTCGTCCGCGAGCAGCCGCACCCCCGCGTAGGCGGCGAGCGCGAACGAGCAGGCGAGCAGCAGGAGTTGCAGGGGGCTGCCGACCGGAACGCGCAAAAGCCGCGGAAGCCGAGGAAGCCGAGGACGCATCACAGGTCTCCGAACGTCATCCGGGCCACCCACTTGGTGTTGAGCACACCGGGCGCGGCGGGCACGATGATCCGCGCCGGGTGGCCGTGGTCGGGGGACAGCTCCTCGCCGTTGACGTACAGGGCGAGCAGGGAACGCGGGTCGGCGACCTGGTTGGCGCGCAGGGCGGCTTCCCGGAAGGCGCCGCTGCGCTGGAGGGACTCGACGAACACGTCCGGCGGGTCGTCGTACCCGACGAGCGCCGCGAGGTCGCGCAGCCGCACCCCGCGCCACCACTGGTCCGACGTCGACCAGCCCTCCACGCAGGCGATGGGCAACGCCGCGCTGTACTGGGGGAGCCGGAGCAGCTCGTCCCGGCGGAGGCGGACGGTGCCCGTACGTCCCGTGACGACGAGCCGCCACACGTCCTGGCCCGTCTCCGCCGCGTCGATCCCGGCGTACGCGGCGGTCTTGTTGATCTGGAAGCCGTTCGGGCCACTGCCGGGATCGGCGCCGCCGTGCGGTGCGAGGAGGGCGGTGCGCCGCAGCGGACCGTCGAAGTTCTGCCCCACCGTGGTGGCGAACAGCAGCAGCGAGCCGCCCCCGACGAACCGCAGGGCACCCCGCCGGGAGAAGGTCGGCCCGTCGGGGCGCGGGGACACCAGGTCGTCCTTCTCCTCCCGCAGGTGCCGCAGATTGCGCAGCGCCGTAGGCATCTTCAGCAGCACGTGGACGACGAACGCGGCGAAGAACACCCACGCCCCGTAGAAGTGCAGCCGGTAGAAGGAGCCGGGGAAGACGTAGTCGAGCTGGATGTTGAGCACACCGGTCACGAACTGGAACAGCGCGCCGCCCACCAGGAGCAGCAGCGAGATCCGCTCCAGGGCGTGCGCGAGCGAGCGGGCCGGCGGCAGCGTGAACAGCCTCGGCACCACGGACCACAGCTTGGCGAGCAGGACGGGGATCAGGGTGATGCCGAGGGTGACGTGGACGCCCTGGTTGAGCCGGTACAGCCAGTGCGGGTCCGTCGGCCAGGCGAAGAGGTAGAAGCCGAGGATCCCCTTGTCCGGCGTCTTGTCGTTCACGGGCGACAGATCGGGGTTGTAAGCGGCGTACGAGACCAGGCCCGTCACGAACAGCACGGTGATGCCGGCGAGCAGGACGAGGCCCAGCACCGAGGTGAACCAGGGACCGCGCAGGGGGCTGCGCCAGAAACCGGGCGAGGAGGGAAGCCGTGGAGCGTCGGGGTCGCGCATGTCCCGACGGTAGGCCGCGACCGCCCCGCGAAAGGGTGAGCGACCCCTGACGAAACGCTGACACCTGGCCCGAACGGCGGTCCGGGACCGGCCGGGCGGCCTAGCGTTCCGGTGTGATCCGCCCCCTGCCCTCCACCGAGCCCGGCACCGAGCACTCCGGCGTGCCCCGTGGCCCGGGCCGTGACCTGTGCGCGGCCGGGACCGCCGTGCTGCTCGTGACGACGGCCGTGCTGGTCGGCCGCCACATCCAGGGGACCAGCCGTACGCTGTTCGCCGACTGGCCGCCACTGCTGGCGTCCTGGAACCCCCACCTCGGCCCCGGAACTCCGGCGGCCGTCCTGGTGGCGATCGCCACCGTGGCGTACGGTCCCCCTCTCGCGGCCCGTCTCCCCTGGCGGGCCCTGCTTCCCCTGACGTGGGGCACGGCCACGGCGTGGATCTGCTCCCTCGCCCTGGTCGACGGCTGGCAACGGGGCATCGCCGGCCGGCTCACCACTCCCCACGAGTACCTCCAGGCCATCGACCGCTTCCATGACATCCCGGCGGCGCTGCGGGGCTTCACCGGGCACATCCTGCTCGGCTCCCCCGACCACTGGCCCGCCCACATCGCCGGTCACCCGCCCGCGGCCACGCTCACCTTCGTCCTGCTCGACCGGATCGGGCTGCGGGGCGGGGGCTGGGCCGGGATGTGGTGCATCACCGTCGGGGCGACGGCCTGCGTGGCCGTGCTGGTCGCGGTCCGCGCCCTGGCCGGCGAGGGACTCGCGCGAGGGGCGGCGCCCTTCCTCGTCCTGGCCCCGGCCGCCGTGTGGATGGGCACCTCGGCCGACGCGTACTTCGCGGCGGTGGCCGCGTGGGCGGTGGCGCTGCTCGCCCTGGCGGTCACCGGGCGGTCCCCGTGGTGGGCGGGGGCGTCCGGGCTGCTGTTCGGCCTGGCCTGCTACCTGTCGTACGGCCTCGCGCTCGTCGCACTGATCGCGGCGGCGGTCATGGTGCTCGGCCGACACGGGATCCGGGGGCGCCCCGCCCTGCTGGTGTTCCTGCTCGCCGGACTGGCGGTGGTCCCGACGGCGTTCACGCTCGCCGGGTTCGACTGGTGGGAGGCGTACCGCCTGCTGGTCACGCGCTACCACCAGGGCGTGGGCGGCATCCGCCCCTACGGCTACTGGGTGTGGGCCAACCTCGCCTGCACGGTACTCGTCACGGGCCTGGCGACGGTGGCGGGCCTGCGGCGGACCGGTGCGGTGCTCCTCCGGCGCCGTCGCGGTGGCGCCGGCCAGGCGGCCGAGGCCCGTCTCGCACTCCTCGTGTCCGCCGCACTCCTCGCCCTGCTGGTCGCCGACCTGTCCGGCATGAGCAAGGCGGAGACGGAGCGCATCTGGCTGCCCTTCACGCTGTGGCTGCTCCCGGCGTGCGCATTCCTCACCCTCCCCCGAGCTTCCGGCTCCGCTCCGGCAGGGGGGACCCCCGTCCGCGCTTGGCTCACCGCCCAGGCGCTGCTCGCCCTGCTCATCAACCACCTGCTGCTCACCCGGTGGTGACCGCACCCGAGGATGCGGAAGCCTGAGGCCATGACGATCGCCGTGACGGCCGGGGGCGACTGTCGACGTGCCGCCGGTACAGCTCTCCACCAGCAAGAGGGGAATGCCGAGCGGCACAGTTCGAGGCCGTGCCCCATCCGTGCCCGTAAGGGCGGACAACCACGGTCAACAGCGGTGCGACCAGACCCATGAAACAGCGTCAGCGCAGCGAATCGACGCAGGCCAGCGCCCATCTGGCCGCACAAGCACCGTCGCTTCCCAAGCTGAGAGCGCGAGTTCGACTCTCGTCACCTGCTCCGGAGAGAAGCCTCAGGTCGGCGGTCTGGGGTCGGTTTGTTGCTCACCGGGAGAAAGGGAGGACCGTTGGGATGCCGGCTCTTCGAGGCAGGTCAGCCGTCGAAGCCGGACCAGTTGACGGGGACGTCCACAAGGGGTGCCAGAGCCTGGCGGTGAGTGGCGCCGACAGTGACGTCGAAGGTGCCGTTCTCCCAGCCGTCACCGATCGCCGCGACCAGGCCGGGAGCGACGAAGAAGCGGGTGCGCGTCCCGGGCCGGAAAGGGTGCAGCGGTACCTCCCGGAGGGGGGCGGTGAGCTGTGCGACTTCGGCCGCGGTCATGGGGTACGCCCAACCACGGTATGCGGAGCACAGGGCCGCTTCGAAGAGGCAGAACTGGAGAAGGAATCCGCTCAGGGGCTCCGCCTCCGGGACGAGGGTCTCGCCGTCCTCGTCGTACCAGACCGTCGGGTCGGGTTCGGAGTCGTCCAGGGTCCAGCGGAGGAGCCAGCGGAAACCTCCCTGGTTCTCGTGACCGAGGATGAGCATTTCCCCGGCGTCGTCGACGCGGAGAATGTCGGCGGGCCGGATGTGGTTCTGCCGGCCGAGCACTTGGGGGCGACCGGCCGCCAGGCGGTAGAAGTGCCGGAGGGCGGTCGGCAGGGAGGGAGCGGACGCTTCCGGCCGTAGGGTCTCCTCCGGGTTTTCGACGGGGTGCCAGGCGGTGACAAAAAGCTCGAGGGCCTTCGCCCGATCGCCGTTCACATGGTCGAGCCACGCAAGGCCGGGCAGTTCCACGGGCGGCAGGGGCGGGCGGGCACGGTCGAGGAGGACACGGGGCAGGCTGGTGAGGGGGCGGATTCGGGCATCGATGAACGCGCCGTCAAGCCTTCCGTACTGACCCGCATATCCCTTGCCGAGGTACAAGGTGTCCTGCGGAGTGCGCACGGCGAAGTGCAGGGGAGGGTGTTCCCCGCGCCACGGGTTCCACCGGAGCAACGCGACGACCGGCTCCGACGCGGGGCCGACGAGCCGTATCTCGTCAGCGTTCCAGACCCCGCTCCGGCCCGGCTGGTCCCCTGCCTCCACGGTGAACACCGCCCCCTCCGGGCCGGACAGCACTTCCGTGCCGGAGAGGACATGGCGCTCGACCGCCGTGGCATCCGCACCCGTCAGAGCGAGCACATCGGCTTCGGTGAGCGGAGCTCCGAGGGAGGGGTGTGTTTGTTCGGGCACGGGCTGCATTCTGACGGCATCCACTCCATGTGAACGGCGGATTCAGCTGGTACGTGGGCGGCTAGGTGTATCGACCCGCGGCGTTGTTGACGCGGCTGACGGGTGGGTGGCCGCCGAGGCCGGCGTGCCGGTCCGCAGAATGCGGGGAACCGGGCGATCCGCCCCATCAGGCCGCCGCCTCCCCGCATCTCGGGGAACCTCGCAGCCCGTGGCGTCAGTCGGTCCCGGGGTGCTTGCCGGGCCCCTCGGCGCCGGGGGACAACGGAGCGGGTGACAGGGCGGTGTCCTCCTCACCGGGCTCCAGAAGGGTGTCGGCGGCGCCGACGACGAGGCGGTCGGGTGTGCCGACCGCCTCGTCGTCCTTGCTGGCGTAGTCGAGGCGCGACAGCAGACTGCGCATGGTCTCCAGCCGGGCGCGCCGCTTGTCGTTGCTCTTGACGACGGTCCAGGGGCGTGGGCGGTGTCCGTGGCGCGGAACATGTCGACCTTCGCCTCGTTGTAGTCGTCCCAGAGGTCCAGCGACGCCAGGTCGGTGGGCGAGAGCTTCCACTGGCGCACCGGGTCGACCTGCCGGATCGCGAAGCGCGTGCGCTGCTCGGAGCGGGACACGGAGAACCAGAACTTCACCAGCAGGATGCCGTCGTCGACCAGCATCCGCTCGAAGGCCGGGCACTGGTCGAGGAACAGCTCGTACTCGTCCTTGGAGCAATATCCCATCACGCGTTCCACGCCGGCCCGGTTGTACCAGGAGCGGTCGAAGAAGACGATCTCCCCGGCCGTCGGCAGGTGCGCGACGTACCGCTGGAAGTACCACTGGCCCGTCTCGCGCTCGGTGGGTTTGTCGAGGGCGACCACGCGTGCGCCACGCGGGTTGAGCCGCTCGGTGAGCCGTTGGATCGTGCCGCCCTTGCCCGCCGCGTCACGCCCCTCGCACACGACGACCAGGCGTGCGCCGGTGTCCTTGACCCGCCGCTGGAGCTTGAGCAGCTCGATCTGCAGGATGCGCTTGGTCCGCTCGTACTCCTTGCGGCTCACCTTGTGGTCGTACGGATGGTTCTCCCGCCATGTCCGGAGGGGACGCCCTTCCGCGTCCAGCACGATCGGCTGCTCTCGCCGACTGGCATCCACAGTCAGCCCGTCCAGCAGCCTGTCCACGTCTTCGGCGTCTTCGGCGTCTTCGGCGTTCATCACCTGGCTCCCCGCTCGGTTCGCACAGCCGGTCAGAAGGGCATACGGTCGCGGGAGCGGCGGCCTGCCGAACTGCTGCGGCTCACCGCACGCGAACTGGTGTGGAAGGGCTTGCTGAAGAGCCGGCCCAGGATGCCGGGCGCCTTGCCGCCGACCCGCGCCCCGGCACCGAGCACACGTTGCGTGCCTCGTTCGGGACGGCGGGAGAGACGGGGAACGAGGAAGGCCAGGACGGCCAGGACCACACACACGGCGATGACGGCGACGACTACCATGATCGGCTCCCTTCACTGGTGGACGGACATACGGATGCCCCGTCCCGCCCCGCCCATGTGAGCAGCGAGGGCCCCCGACCGGGGAACCGCTGCGCGCTCCCCGTCTGCGCCGCCCGGGTCAGCTCTCGGTCCCGGCGGGTCCCTCGCCGGGACGGTCGACGACCGCGTCCACGACCGTGTCCGGCAGGTGCAGGAGATCCTCACTCGGCTCGGGGGCGGGGTCCTGGGGATCAGTTCTCCGCCACGCTGAACCATTCGGTGCCGCCGACCAGGTGCTCGTAGACGGGCCGGCCCTGGCTGCCGCTGGTGCGGAACGGTTTTCCGTGGTCGTCGATCCGTGTGGTTCCCTGACGACCGCCGCTGGACCACTGCAGCTCCACGTACCAGTTCACATCGTGGGTCCGGGCACGGGCGGTGATGTACAGCACCTCGGGATCGGACCGGCTGACCTTGTAGGGGAAACCGCGCTGGCCGGCCTTCGGCACGACGACGGGGTGACCGGCGTCGAGGTCCGTGTCGAACGACCTCGTCTCCACGCCTCCGCCGCAGCCCGACGACCCCAGGTACGCGTTCCAGGCCGGGGGCGCGCCCGAGCTGACCACGCGGACGTGCAGGGACTCGATGACGACGGTTTCGTCCCCGGTGCCCTGGACGGTCAGCGCCACCCGCTGCCGGTCGGCGGCGACGGCGCCGTGCGCCTTCACCCAGCCCGGCACGTCCTGCCCCATCACCGGCGGCGAGACTTCGTCGGCGGGCCGGTCGATCAGGTACTTCCCCTCGCACTGCGGGTCGTCCCAGGCATAGGTGCGGGTGCTCACCGTGAGCGGGACCTCGTCGCTGTCCTGGGCACGGCCCGTGTCGGTGCTGCGTGCCGACGGTTCGGTGTCGGGCGTTCCGGGGACCGGGGCCGGGGCCGGGGAGCGGCCGGGGTGCGCGGAGGGGGACGTGGGCCCCGACGGGCGCGGCGTGGTGGCGGAGGAGGCCGGTTCCTCGGAGGAGGTCACGGTGTCGGCCGGCCGACCGTTCTCCGCCGGCTCCGTCCCCCCGTCCTTCAGGCCGATCGTGAGCGCGGTGGACACGGCGGCGACGACGGCGGTGCCCGCCGCGATCAGGGCCCACCGCCTGCGGGCGGTCCGGAGGGGCGCCAGAGTGCGGCGAGTCGGGGCAGCCGCCTTTGGCGACGGTTCGGTGACGGACTCGGAAGGGCCCCCGGGATCGCTCATGGAAGTGGGCACGGTTGCGGGTGGGGGTACGAGCGCGGGCGGGGTGCCCGGCACGGCCTCCGGCCGGGGTCGGCCCCCCGTGCGTGCCTGCGTGGAGCGGAGCTCCGGACCCGGGCCGGGCGCGGGCGCTCCGGACCGGTCCGCGGAGCCCGGCTCCGTGTCCGCCGTGGCCCGCCGGGCGCGTTCCCGTGCCGCGTCCGCCAGGACCCAACGCCGGTGTAACTCGACCCGTTCCTCGGGAGTCGCCCGGCACACCTGGGCGAAGCGGGAGACGGCCGCGTTGTCGGCCGGCACGCTTTCCCCCTTGCAGTACCGGTGCAGCGTCGAGGTACTCATGTGCGCCCGCTTCGCCAGGGCCTCGTAACTCAGTCCGGATCGCTGTTTCAACTCGCGCAGCAGCGCCGCGAAATCAGCGATCTCCTCAGCCGCCCCCACCGGTCCCCCATTCCGTTCGGCATCCCACGAAGATCACGTTTCCCCAGGTCAGAGCCGGTCGCGCATCCCAGCGTCCCAAAACTCCCGAGGGAATGGCGAAGGGGACGCCGTATGGCACAGCCTTGGGCCATCCAAGCACGGCGCTTCGCCGGACACGGTGATCCGCCCCGCTCAATTCCCCTTTCACGGGCCGCCCTTCCGGCGTGCCCACCCGCACTCCCGCCACGCGGCACGGCCAGGACAAAACTGGTCGGCCGGTCAGCCGACCGACACGGTTCACCACCAAAAAATCATCTTCCTGATGTTCAGAGAAAGCAGTCCACTCATGCGTATCGCCACTCGTTTCGCCTCTCGCACGACCGCCTCCATGGTCGTCGCCGCCACCCTCGCGCTCGTCGGCTTCCAGACCGCCGGGCAAGCGGCCTCCGCCGCCACGGCGAAGGCCTCCTCGGCCGTCACCTGCACCACGGCGAACACCAAGCTGACCGTCACCGAGGCGCCCCGCCCGATCAACCACCTGCTGCTCAAGGCCACCAACACCGGCACCAAGCCCTGCTACGCCTACAGCGCCCCCTACCTGAGGGCCGGCACCGATGCCCAGGCCCCGCTGCCGTGGGCTCGGGAGACCACGCCGCAGTCCGTGGTGGTGCTCGAGCCCGGTCAGTCCGCTTACGCGGGCATCACGACGTTCTCCCCCGACGGCGAAGGGGGCAGCACCGCGAAGACCCTGGGCGTGTTCCTCGCCGACAAGAAGGGCAACGCGACCGACCAGGAGAAGACCCTGAAGCTGCCGAACGGCGGTGTCTTCTTCAACAGCGCCGCCACCGTCACCTACTGGCAGGACAACGCGGCGGACGCCCTCTCCTGGTAGCCGTCCTGACGTCCCACGACACAGCCGCCGTCCGGCCTCATCGCTGGACGGCGCAGGTCGGCACGAGGAGGGGGCGCCTCCGGCCGGCCCTCACATCCTCGTGAACGGCAATCCGGCCTCGGCCGTCAGTGGCGCACCTCAGCCGGGTCCCGTGGACGAACCGACTGCCACCCGCGGCACCCCCGTCGACAAGGAGCGCGCAGCCGGCGACCCGGTGCGACACGGTTCAGATCGGTTCCGGTTGCGGTTCCGGCTGTCGCGCCGGTGCGGCCTTCGGTTCCCACGCGGCGGTGGTCCGTACGTAGCCGTGGACCACGGAGGTCATCGCCAGCACGAGCAGGGGTCCGGACACCCACGGATGCTCGGCCATCTCCAGCGGCAGGAAGCGGTAGGAAAGCAACAGCGCGGCGAAGACCGTCGCTCCGTGAGCGACCAGCCGGATCCCCGACCGGTCCCAGCCGCGGTCGAACGACCGCAGAGCCGTCTCGATCGTGAGCACGAACACCACGCCGGCGAGGAGGTCCACGCCGTAGTGGTAGCCGAATCCCAGCGTCGCGGCGAGCGTGCCGATCAGCCAGAACGTTCCCGTGTACCGCAGGACGCGCGGGCCCTTCCGGGTGTGGATGAAGAGCGCGACAGCCCACGCCGTGTGCAGGCTGGGCATGCAGTTCCGCGGGGTGATCCCGTCGAACGGCATGGGGTGCGGGGTGTTGATCGGCGGCGGCGTCCGCGGCCACAGGTCGGCCACCGCCCAGTGCTCGCTGGACGGGATGTCCGGCGCCCACAGGCTGACCGCCGCCCAGTAATCGGTGCCGGTGCCGTAGGCGAAGAGCGGTCCGACCACCGGGAAGACCATGTAGAAGGCCGGCCCGAGGAGTCCGATCACCAGAAAGGTGCGCACCAGGTGATGGCCCGGGAAGCGGCGCTCGACCGCCACGCCGCGCAGTTGGTACAGCGCGACGACGACCGCGGCCACCGCGAGCTGACCGTAGACGATGTCGAGGAGGTTGAAGCCGACGGGGCCGGTGGCGGTGACGATCCGGCCCACCAGCCACGACGGATCGCCCAGCGCGTGATCGGCTGTCGCCACGTACTGGTCGAGCACCGTCGGGCGGGTCTTCGAGGTGATGAGCAGCCAGGTGTCGCCGGTCTTGCGGCCGGCCACCAGCAGCAGGCCCAGCCCGACACCCTTCAGCAGCAGGACGCGTTCCCGGCCGGTGCGGCGAGTGACCGCGATGACCGCGTGGCCCAGGATCACCCACAGCGCGCCGTTGCCGAAGGGGTGGCCGCCGCCCGTCCCGGCGTCCGTCGCCCACCGGACCAGCCAGAAGGCGATGTCGATGCCGATCGCCGCACCCGCCGCGACGAACCGTTGCCGCCAGGTGAGGACCACCATCATCAACGCCATGGCGGCGTACAGCAGGCCGCCCGACTTGGGCGCGAACACCAGCTCTCGCACCTGGCCGGCGATCGGCCCCGGAAGGCCGTGGCGGCGCGCGGTGAACTCCAGCAGGACGAGGAGTCCGAGGGCCGCGGCACCCGCCACGGCCCAGAGTCTCGCCCGTGGTCGACGCATCGCAGAGAACGCGGTTCTCTGGTTTATTCGCGGAAAGTCCCGCGGTGGCATGTGTCTCACTTCTGGCTTCTCTGTCAGATGTTGGTCACGTCAGGGCTAGTTTCGCTTGTTTCCTTCCGGCCGGAACCGCTTTCCCTCCACGAAGAGCTGCCCGTCGAAGCAAGACGGAAAGACCACAGCCCGGGTTGCGACGGGTCCGTCGTCATCGCGGGCGACGCCCGTGGAAACCCGCGGTGCAACAGCGGTGACGTTGATGTCAGGGGGGATCACCGGTGGTCGCAGGATCCGGGCATGCGGACGGCCCTCGACCGACTCCCCGCGTCGAGGGCCGTTTTCACTCCTCCCGGAGCAGCGGCTGTGACATCGTCCCGGTCTCAGGGCAGCGCCTTGTACCCCTTCTAACCGGTTGCGATCTTCGTGCGCGATCCGAAGGACCCCTTGCCGTTGCCGCTGTTGCGCCACAGGTTGCCGGAGGTGTCACGGGAGACGAGCTCCGCCTTCCCGTCGCCGGTGATGTCACGGACAACCGCGGCCGACCACAGCGGCAACCGCCTCTGATGTCCAGTCAGCAAGCAGGAAGGGGAGACACCGCACCGCCTGATGACCTGCCGGCCGGTCGTCCTTCACCGCACCCGTTCCCTTGCCTGCCCGCCCGACAGGGGTCCCGCACCCGGTGACCCGTGGGTCGACGTACCCAAGTGGGAAGGCGGCAAAGAAAGTTCACGGAACGTCACTCTTCCGTTGCGGTGAATCGAAGATACGATCTTCAAACAACCTCTGGTGCAGAAGTGGTTCCTCCATGAAGACGATGACCGACCCGGGCCATGCCGACGGTGCGTCCGGGGCTTCACGCCCCCGTACCGCCGCTCCCCCGGGCCCCCCTCCATCGCACAGCTCTTGACGTCCTACGCCTCGCGTCCACCGGGCACCGACCCACCGCCGACTCAAAGGTTTTCCATGGCTCGTTCCCCCGCGTCCCCTCTCGAACCCCGAGGGAGCAGAGCCTTTTGGGCAGTGGCTCTCGTGCTCGCGTTCCTCGCGTTCTCGGCGGCCGTGGTGCCCGTCGCCCGCATCGGCGTGGCTGCGGCCGTGGCCCATGCGGCCGTTTCCCTTCTGGCCCTCGGCTGCCTCGTCCGCCTGAGCGGGCAGCACCGGGCAAGCACGGCGGAGGCGGCACGCCTGCACACCGAGATACGTGAGCGGGAGGCGGAGGCCGCGCGCCGCGATGCCCACTGGCACGCATATGTGCGCAAGCAATCCGGTGCGGCCCTCCAGGAAGCGGAGTTCCTCGTGGCGAAGCGGCTTCCCGCCGCTCTTGCCAGGAACGAGGTCCCCTCGTCCCCGAAGAGCGAGGAGCCGCTGGTGGTGGAGCTCTCCAAGTGGTTCGACCAGCTGCTCTCGGATGTGTCCGAGGCGATCGACGACCGTGAGGAGTCGCAGCGCATCGCGCTGGTGGAGCTGGCGAGCCGGGTTCAGACCTCGGCGCACCGGATCCAGGCCACGGTCACGGGTGTGGCGGAGCGCCACCCCGGCGACTCGGGCCTGCTCGAGGCCACGATGCAGGTGGACCACGCGGCGACGCAGCAGGCCAGGCACGCCCAGAGTCTCAAGGTGCTGTGCGGGGAGTGGCCCGGCCAGCAGTGGCAGAAGCCGCTGGCGCTGGTCGACGTGGTGCGCGCCGCTTCGGGCCGGATCGTCTCGTTCAAGCGTGTCGAGGTGACCGGCGATCCCGATGTCGGCATCACCGCGTCGGTGGTCGAACCCCTGATCCACCTCGTCGCGGAACTGCTCGCCAACGCGACCGAGTACTCACCGCCGAGGACCAGCGTGTCGGTCACCGTGCGCACGGTGCAGCGCGGTGCGGTCATCGAGGTGGACGACGGCGGCCTGGGCCTGGACGAGTACCGGCTGACCGAGGCGCGCGAGATCGTCTCGGGCCGCCGCCTTCTGGGCGTCGGAGACGTCGGCGAGATCCCGCAGACCGGTTTCGCGGTGGTCGGCCGCTTCGCGCACCGGCACGGCTTCGGCGTCGACCTCGGTCCGTCACCGTACGGTGGCGTCCGTGCGGTGATCCTGGTGCCTCTCGAGCTCCTGAAGGCCCTCGAACCCGCCGGGGCGCCCGGCGGGCGCGTGCTCCCCGCACAGCCCCCCGCTCCACCGGTGCCGACGCCTCCGGCCACCGCGCCCTCCCCCGAGCCCTCGCCGGCCGCCGCCTCCGATCACGCCGTTCCCGTACAGACCCCGGAGCCCGCCGCCGAGCCCGCCCCGTCGGCCGAGCCGCCCCCGCCCGCCACGCGTGCTCCGGGCGCCCGTCACCGCCGGCTGCCCCAGCGCCGGTCGCGGCGTGACGGGTACGTCCCCGCGGTGGAGGAGGCGCCGACCGCCGTCACTCCGCCGGGTTCGCCGGAGGACGCGGGCGACTGGATGGAGCAGTTCTTCGAGGGCGGCCGGACCGCGTCCCCCTCGACCGGATCCGCGCCCCCGCCGTCCGGAGCCGTGCCTCCGGACCCCACCTCGTACGACCCCCCGTGCAGCACCTCCCCCGACCCCGATTCCCCGGAAGGACAGATGTGAGCATGAATTACGTGGAGAACCCCGAGCAGCGCGGCTGGATGATCTCCGAGGTCACCACGGTGCCCGGCGTACGGCTGGCGATCGTCTTCAGTTCCGACGGTCTGCTGCTGGCCAACTCGGAGGGCGTGGACCGTGACCTGGCCGACCGGCTGTCGGCGAGCTGTTCGGGTCTTCAGTCGCTCGGCCGTGGCCTCGGGCGGGAGTTCGGTGAGGACGGCGGCACCGTGCACCAGCAGATGGTGGAGTTCAACGGGGGTTTCCTGTTCATGCGCAGTGCCAGCGGCGCGCATCTCGCCGTGGTGACGGGACCGGTGGTCGACCCCAAGCTCGTCGCGCGGCAGATGCAGGCGCAGGTGATGAAGATCGGCGCGCAGAACCTCAGCAGCCCGCCGCGCCAGGGCTCCGCGTGAGCGGGTCGGGAGCGGGCTTCACGAACGGCGCATTACGCCCGTACGTGATCACCAAGGGACGCTCCCGGCCCTCCCGCAACACCATCGGCGTCGAAACACTCCTGATCGCGGTCGACCCTCCCCGGGCCCTCCCCCTCTCCGCCACCAGGGAGGAGATCGCCCTCGTACGGATGTGCGAGCAACTCCTGTCGCTGGTGGAGGCCGCCGCCCATCTCCACCTGCCCGTCAGTCTGGTGAAGGTGCTGGCGTCCGACCTCGTCGACAGCGGACACCTGTCCGCGCGCTCCGGTGTTCCACGGGCCGCACAGCCCGACAAGCAACTGCTACAGGAGGTACTGGATGGTCTCCGTCGGCTCCGCTGACCGTTACTTGCCCGACACGGTGCAGCAGGCCGTCAAGATCCTCGTCGTGGGCGCGTTCGGCGTGGGCAAGACGACGTTCGTCGGGTCCGTCAGCGAGATCGAACCGCTGCGCACGGAGGAGGTCATGACGGAAGCGAGTGTGGGCGTCGACGAACTGGCCGGTCTGGAAGGCAAGACGACCACCACCGTCGCCATGGACTTCGGCCGTGTCACGCTCAGCTCCCGGCTGGTCATGTATCTGTTCGGAACCCCGGGACAGCGGCGGTTCTGGGATCTGTGGGAGGGGCTGGCCGAGGGCGCGCTGGGGGTGCTCGTGCTGATCGACACCCGCAGACTGGAGGACAGCTTCGACGTCCTGGAGCAACTGGAGATCCGGGGACTGCCGTTCGCGGTGGCGGTCAACCAGTTCCCGGACAGTGAGCTGTACTCCGATGAGGAGCTGCGCGGCGCACTCGATCTGCTCCCGGAGACACCCATCGTGACCTGCGACGCCCGCGACCGGACCTCATCGGCCGATGCCCTGATCACCCTGGTGCAACACGTGTCGGGCATGGGTGCGGCGGGGGCCGCGGGAGCCGCCTCGTGAGCATGCTGCCGCCGCCGGGGTGCCCGGCGCACGCACACCACGGCACCGGCCCGGTTCCGCTCGCCGCCGTGGTCGGGTCCTCCGATCCGCGTGCGGTGTACCGCGACCTCCGCGAGAAGTGGGGCAGCGTCGCGAAGGTCGAGCTGGAGCCGGGTGTGCCCGCCTGGCTGGTGATGGGGTACCGGGAGATGCTGACCATCACCCGGCAGGAGCAGCTGTACTCCCGCGACGCCCGCAACTGGCGCGATCTCAACGAGGGGATCGTCCCGCCGCATTCGGGGCTCCTGCCGATGATGGGCTGGCGTGCCAACGTCATCGGGGCCGACGGCCCCGAGCACCGGCGCCTGCGCAAGCCCCTCGACGACGGCATCGCGCGGATGGACCAGCGCAGGGTACGTCGTGAGGTGGAGGCGCTGTGCACGGATCTGATCGCGGCGTTCTCCGAACGCGGCAGCGCCGATCTGGTCAACGAGTACGCCACGATCGTCCCGATGCTCTCCCTCGCCTCGTTGTTCGGCCTGGACAGTGTGGAGGGCCGCGAACTGCTCGACGCGCTCATCGCCCTGTTCGGCAGCGCGGACGACTCCCAGGCGGGCAACCGCACCTTCGAGCAGATCCTCCTCGACACGGTGCGCGAGCGTCGGCGGAATCCGGCCGACGACATGACGACGGTCTTCATCGACCACCCGAATCTGCGCAATGAGGCGGAGCGGTTGCAGTCGATCGTCGTGATGATCTCCGCGGGCAACGAGACGGTCACGGCGTGGATATCCCACACGCTCCGTCTCATGCTCACGGATCCGCGGTTCGCCGCCCGGCTGCACGGCGGACAGCTCGGCGTGGACGACGCACTCGACGAGGCGCTGTGGCGCGATCCGCCCATGAACAACATGCCCGCCCGGTACGCGCTCCACGACACCGAGCTGGGAGGCCGGCTCATCCGCCGCGGCGACTGCCTCATCCTCGGGCTCGCCGCCGCGAACGACGATCCGGAGGTCCGGCAGGACGGTCCGGACGACGGGTGGGGCAACCGCTCTCATCTGGCCTTCTCCGCGGGCCCGCACATGTGTCCCGCGCAGGTGCCCGCACGGCTGATCACCCGTACCGCGGTGCAGACCGCTCTGCATCTGCTGCCGGACATGAGACTCGCCGTCTCCGCGGACGAGCTGGCCTGGCGCCCCTCTCCCTGGACCAGGGTGCCGGTGGCACTGCCCACCACGTTCTCCGCGGCCCGCATATCGACCCGCGTGCCGACCGGCACGGGGCTGTGAATCCTCGAACCCCCACATCCGAGAAGACCCCCGCACTGCGGCGGGTCCTCAAGACCCTCACGACCCTCACGACAAGGAGCAGCCCAGCATGACGTCGCCCACGAACTCCTCCGCCGAGGGGCACGTACCCGTCATCACTCTGGATCCGCACGGAAAGGACCATCACGGCGAGGCCGCCAGGCTCCGCGAGCTGGGCCCCGTGGTCCGGGTCCGGCTGCCCGGGGAGGTGATGGCCTGGTCGGTGACCGACCACGCCCTGCTGAACGACATGGTCACCGACGCTCGTTTCAGCAAGGACTGGCGCAACTGGAACGCCATCATCCGGGATGAGATAGCGGACGGCTGGCCGCTCATCGGCATGGTGAAGGTCACCAACATGGTGACCTCGGACGGCCAGGAGCACCGCCGTCTGCGCAAACTCGTCACCCAGACGTTCACCCCGCGCCGGGTACAGGACCTGCGTCCCCGTATCCAGCAGATCGTGGGGCAGTTGCTGGACGACCTGCCGTCGCACGCCGCGGCCGACGGCAGCGTCGACCTCCGCCGGCACTTCGCGCACCCCGTGCCCATGCAGGTCATCTGCGAACTGTTCGGGGTGCCGGCCGACGAGCGTCCCCGTCTGCAGGAGCTGATGGACAACATCTTCCGCTCCGATCTGCGGCCCGAGGAGGTCCAGGCGAGCCAGATCGAGCAGTACGAGCTGCTGGCGCGGGTGGTCGAGGGCCGTAGGCGTGAGCCGGGCGACGACCTCACCAGCGCGCTGATCGCGGCCCGTGCCGCCGACCCCGACGCGCTGAGCGAGGAGGAGCTGGTCGGCACGCTGTTGCTCATGCTCTCGGCAGGTCAGGAAACCACGCTGAGCCTGATCACCAATGCGGTACGCGCGCTGCTGACCCATCCCGACCAGCGGGAGATCGCCGTACGGGGGGACGCGGAAACCTGGGCGAACGTGGTGGAGGAGACACTGCGCTGGGATGCTCCGATCGGCAACTTCCCGTTCCGCTATCCACTGGAGGACGTGGAGATCGCCGGAGTGCGCATCCCGAAGGGCGAGGCGATCATGGCTCCGTTCAGCGCTGTCGGACGTGACACAGCCCAGCACGGCGAGGACGCCGACCGCTTCGACATCGCCCGGGAGCAGCGCAGGCACCTGGCCTTCAGCAACGGTCCGCACTTCTGCCTCGGCGCACCACTGGCGCGTCTGGAGGCGGCACTGGCCCTTCCCGCGGTGTTCGAGCGGTACCCGGATCTGTCGTTGGCCGTCGATCCGGACGACCTCGTGGCGGTGCCGTCCCTGTTCTCGAACAGTTCCTCGACGCTGCCGGTGCGGCTCGGGAGCTGAGCCGCTGTGCGGCCCGGCGGACGCGGGGTTCCGCCGGGCGGCACGTGCGGGGGCAGCCTGAAGCCGCGCGAGGACGCGGATGACGCGGGAACCGTGGGAACCGCCATCGGCGTGGGAATCACCGTCGCTCCGGGGACGGCTGTCGAGCCGGACGTGGCCCGCCCCGCGCCCCCTCGAAAGCCACCCTCGGTGAGGAAGGTCCCGCCCCGGTACTCGTGTATCGCGGTACCGGAAGAATCACCGCTCCCGACCGTCGTCCACACGCCCCTGGTGACAGCGTGAGGACCGGTCGCCCACGGGTACCCGGAAGGCCGAGCGGCGGTGGGAGCACCGCGTACTTCACCGGAGGGACGGTTCCATGACCCGGCATGCCAGCGACGTCATGACGAGGGCTCCGGCGACCGTCGAGCCTCGGACCTCGGTGGCGGCCGTGGCCCGGATGACGCGGGAGGAGGACATCGGTGCCGTTCCGGTCACCGACGGCGAGCGGCTGCGCGGGCTGGTCGGTGACCGCGACCTGGTGGTGCGCGCGATGGCCGGGGGCGGCGACCCGAACCGCACGACCGTGGCGAACGCGTGCGGCGCCGATCTGGTCGCGGTGAGGCCCGACGACGAGGTGGTCCGCGCGGTGGAAGTGATGCGCGAGCATGCGGTCCGCCGTGTACCGGTCGTCGACGACAGCCGGTGTGCGGTGGGCATCGTCTCCATCGGATACCTGGTCATCGAGCGCGACCCCGAGTCGGCTCTCGGCGACATCAGCGCCGCGAGGCCCGACACGTAGCGCGCCCCCGTCCGTACGAGGGTGGTGCGATCCCGAGGAGAACCCGGCCCCTGGGCAGATGAGCACCAAGAGGAGCGTGTGCCATGACAACTCCTGATTCCGACCCGAGGCGAACCCCGGGGGTCGAACCGGGCGGTGTGCCCCCCGGTGAGACGCCCCCCGCCGAAGGCGGCACTTCCGGCATCTCGCATCCGGAGCCGCCCGACCTGCGCAAGGGGTGGGAAGCGACGTCACTCGTCCTGATCATGGTTGTGGTGCTGCTGGTGGTGATCGGGCTGATCGCCATGCTGGTGGCCCTGATCGCGTAACGCTTCCCGCGCGTGCTCAGGGGCGCCACCAGGTGTCGTCGGGGACATGGCTGCCGGTCTGCGCTCCCACGGGCACCGCCCGGCCGTCCCAGAGGCACACCGGGCCGTCGCTCCACGGTGACGACGGCGTCTTCCCCGCCGGCCATCGGCGTGGCGACCCCACCGGGAGCGGCGGAGCGGACGCGCGATCAAGGTGATCGCGCCTGACCACCCCTGACGCCTCCGGCTCCTACCGGTCAGCCGAACGTGAGCAGCGGGACGTCGCAGAGGACTGGGGTTCCGGGACCGGTTCACCAGAGAGCCCCGAACAACATGGGAGTCCGATCAGCTCGCGGCGTCTGGTGCGTGCTCCCCCCTGCTCGAAGAGCTTGGGGGAGTGCGTGCCAGGCGTCGCGAGCCGGGCGCCCATTTTGTTCGGGGCTCTGAAGCCGCGCAAGGACGCGGATGACGCGGGAGCGGCCCACCACGTGTCTTGGTGGGTCGCTCCCGGTTCCTCAGGAAGGCCCATTGGAGACTTGGGCCTCGTTCTTGCAAGCGTCCGTCGGTCGCCACCTGCCAGGTCCGTGCCCCAGGGCTTCGCGGTCGGCCTCTCAGCAGCCGCGGCGCGGGCCTTTGGGACGGTCGCGTCGCGAGGCCCGCGGTGACCTCCGCATACCCGCGCGGCCACCTCTGTGCCGCCGCCGGTACGGCCCGGTCGCGTGGGGGCCGTACCGGCGGCGACTGCGGGAGAGGGCGTCAGTTGGTGAAGGTGAAGTACTTCCAGGCGCCGTGCGTCGTGGAGTTGACGGTGTCTCCGGAGGAGCCGTTGACGTACGACGAGCGCATGCGGGCGCGGATACCGGACTCGCCCGGTGCCTCCAGTTTCACGGCCGACTTGCCGTTGGTGCCCAGGGCGAAGTACTCGGAGCCCGAGTCGTACCAGGAACCCTGGTAGTACACCTGGAGCTGGAAGCGCTGCTTGCGACCGGTGTAGTAGTTCATCGTGGTGGTGAACACCGGGTCGGTCTTCTTGCGGAAGTAGTGGTACGTCGTGGAGCCGATCTTGCCCGTCTTGTAGTGCTTGGAGACGGTGGTGGAGACCTTCGCCCTGGCGTACGCAGTCGACTTGACGGTCTTGGAGGCGTAGCGGGCGTCGCCGTCGAAGACCGCGGTGACGGTGGTGTCGCGGGTCATGTCGACAACCGCCGACAGGTTGCCCTTGGAGTTGACCTTGGCCTTCTTCAGCAGCTTCTTCGGCTTGTCGGAGCCGAAGGGATCCGCGTAGATCGCGACGGTGCGGTTCTTGTACGTCGTCCCGAGGTGTGCGGTGAAGGTGAGGTCCTTGCCGTACGCGTACAGCTTGCCGTTGTTGTTCAGGCTCAGCGCGGTCGCCTTGCGCGAGACCTCCACCGCGTCGGAGCCGGAGGCGGACGCGTGGGTGGCGTCGCCCGCGTAGGAGACCTTGTAGGTGACCTTGCCGCCGACGGTCGGGGTGTCCGTGAAGGAGAAGCTGCCGTCCGCCTTCGTCTTGACCGCGGCCAGTGCCTTGCCGCCCGGCGTCTCGAGGTCCGTACGGGTCACCTTCAGGCTGGTGCCCGCCGCGGGGGTCTTCTTCGAGGTCAGCTTGCCGGTGACGGTGAGCTTCTTGGCCCGTTCCGACTTGGTGGGGGCCGACACCTTGAGGGTGGGCAGTTCCTTGGTGGGGTCGGTCAGGGCCCGGAGGGTGTACGTGCCGTAGGTGTTCACGGAGACGGCGAAGACCCGGCTCGCGTCCGGCGCCCAGGCGAGCGCACCGTCCACGAGGGTGTCGGCGCCACTGCTGTTGCCGGTGTTGGGGAAGTCGTACTCGCGCACCGGCACCGGGTCACCGGGCCGGTGGATGTGGACGTCGGGGTCGTACCAGGAGAAGCTGCCGCCCGCGACGCTGCCGTCGGGCGCGACCCGCACGGCGTTCGGGTAGGCGTCGATGGGGTAACCGGGCAGCTCGGTGAGGTCGTTGGCCGAGTAGGCGCCGATGCCGTAGCCGTAGCCCGGGTCGCCCCACGAGGTGAGGACCTGGCCGCCGTCGGGCGTCAGGTCGAGCTGCTTGACGGCGGTGTCCATGTCGCCCTTGACCCGCAGCGCGGCCCCGTCGGCCGAGACGTCATACACGGCGAGATCTCCGCCGTTGCCCGCCACCAGGACGCCCGGGACGGCCGGATCGGCGGCCAGGAACATCCCGAAGGCGCCGTAGAAGTCGACGTCGCCCCGCTGGGCGAGCCGGACGACGGGCTCGGCGCCGGAGACGTCGAGCGAACCGAAGTCGGTGCCGTGGGCGAACCAGATCCGGCCGTCCACCACCTCCAGGTCGCCGGGAGCCGTGCCCACCGGGTAACTCGCGGTCCGGGTGTACGTCTTCGTCTCCACCGAGACGATCCGGTTGCCGTTCTTCACGGCCGCGTACACCTGTCCGGAGTCGGCGGACAGCGCGAGACCGGTCACGCCGGAGAGCCCGGTCAGGGTCGCCTTCACGGTGCCCGAGTAGTCGGCGACGACGATCTTGCCGCCGGTCGGATCGGAGACGTAGACCCGCTGGTGGGTGCCGTCCACGACGATGTCGCCGACCGACTTCACCGGAAGGACCTTCGCGGAGTCGGCCGCCGCCGGACTTGCCGCTCCCGCGGCCAGGGCCGCGGAACTGAGGATGACCGCGAGTGCCGTCGCGATCGAGATGCTGCGCCTGCGCACAGTGATGTGCACCCCCACACAAGAAGCCCGGTGTCCACCGGGCGGAAGCGAAACGAACGGGCCGCGCGTCCCCCCTCGCACCGATGACGGTGCATGGACGCTGCCGAAGACGCAGCGTATGGCATGCCAGTGACAATTGAAGACTGGAATTCCACGACTCGACGCGGGTGGCAGACAGGGATGTGCCTCGCCCCGGTGAAGAAGAGGTGCGCCGTAGCGGAGGCGGTCGGTCTCGACGCAGGCCTGTCCGCGATTTCAGTCGTCGACGCGCGTCTCAGGGCTGACGGCTCGTGCCGTTCTGCGGAGGCTGATCGCACGGGCGGCAGCCTGCACCGCCAGGAGGGCGAACACGGTGCCTCCCATGCACGGCCCGAGCAGCCCCCACCAGTCCACCACCGGCTCCGTGAGGATCCCCACGGCCCGCCGGACGTCATACAACACGATGCCGGTCAGCACCGCAGCCAAGAGAGCCGCCGACCACCAACGCCTGGGCCAGCCCTCGTTCACCTTTCCCCCTGCCCGAAGTGGCGGCACCTTCCCTGCCCCAGTGTGCCGTGCGCGCTGCGGGCTCGTTCCGGCAGGAGGGGGCTCGGCTGTGGACGTCGGCCGGCCGCCACCCGGGCGACCCCCGGTACACGCGGCCGATCGACGGCCGGTAGTCGGACGAGCAGGCCGTACGACGTTTTCCGTGGCCTCGATGGGACACCCGGGGGGAAAGCAGTAGGGGCCGGTCATCAAGCCGGGCCCCAACGGGACGGAATCAGAAGGAAGATGAACCGCCGTGACTGTGGAAGCCAGGAAGGAAGCCAGGAAGGAAGTCAGGAAGAAGGACACCGCGTGCCCGCCCGAAACGGGCTGGGCGAGGGCACGCCGTCTGCACGGACGGCGCATACGCACCTGCGAGCGCGCCACGATCGACGGCGACGCGGGGCGCATGCGGCGAGGGGACGACTGGAACGTGGTGCGGGGCGAGGATTGAGCAACTGCCGCACCACCGCATGTGCAGACTCCCCCTCCCCAGACCTTCCCGTCCGGTGACGGCCGCGTCGGCCGGCCGCTTGCTTGTGCCAGTCACTCCGGTACCGGTGCCGGGCACCTGGAACCGATACCCGGCTACCCGGCTACCCGGCTCGGCCTGGCCATAGGTCTCGCCGCCCGGGAAGGGGCCCTTCGGCCGGGCGCCCCTCCGTCCATGCCCTGGTCGTCAGCGACGAGCTCGCTGGTGGTGTCCGTTCGCGTGCCCTCGTCCGGCGCCACCAGGCGGCCTGCGCGGTCGGCGCCGACTTCCGGGTCGCGTGGTTCCCCTTCGCCGCCTGGCAGGTCGCCCACGCCGTCCCCGGTCGGCGCCTCCACGTCGGGAACCTCCTGTCGCAGCCTCTCGTCGAGGGACTCGCCCTCCTGCTCCTCGTCGCCGCCGACGGGCTGGTAGACGTCGTCCGCCATGTTCTCGTCGCTCATGTCAGCCTCCGGCCGGTGGTCGACTCACGTTTCCTGTCAGGACGAAGGTGAGTACCCAGGTCGTGATCCGTCTACCTCGGCCCCGGAAC
>NZ_JBHSPC010000106.1:0-2255 GCF_042656345.1 Streptomyces incanus | reverse complement strand
GGGTTCCGGGGCCCTTGTCTCTCCGGTCGCTTCCGGGGCGCATGTCCCCGTCGTACACGGTGCGGTAGTCCGGGACGACGGTCCGCGTCGCCGGGGACGCCTTCTCGACCTGGGTGAGGAACGCTTCCAGGTCCATCGACGGGTCTCGTACGGGGGAACCGCTCAGTGGCACTTCGAAGTTGTCCCAGTGGACGGGGACGACGACGCCGGGGTGGTCCAGCGCGCGCAGCAGCCGGGGTACGTACCGGTGGGTGGCGGTGCCGGCGGGTACGGCGATCATCGCGAGGTCGGGGCGCAGGCCCCTCACCGCCCGTTCGGAGAAGTCACTGGCACCCATGAGGAACGCCGACGGGCCGCTGTCCCCGGCCGTCACCTGGAAGGCGAGGGTGTCGCCCTCCGGCAGGTCCGCGATGCTGCTCGGGGTCGTCGCGGGCGGGGCGTTCAGGGTGCCCGGGGCGAAGTAGGCGCACTTCTTGTTGCGGCTGTGCAGGCTCGGCACGACCTCCACGGTGATCCCGCCGAAGTCCAGCACCTCACCGCCCTTCACCACGGAGATCTGTCCCGCGTCGACCCCCAGGGCGACCAGCAGGTGGTACGTGGTCTCGGTGCCGACGACGTGGGCGCCGGTGGTCCTGGCGATGTGCGGCACGTCGCCGAGGTGGTCCCAGTGGGAGTGGCTGACCAGGACGAGTTCGGGGCGGCCGATGTGCGCGGCCACGACCTCCGGCCGGGTCCGCAGGCGGGTCCCCGGGTCGAAGGCGCCGTCGAAGAGGCCCGTGGGGAAGCGGGTGAGGTACGGATCGAAGAGTACGGTCCGGTCGCCGACGTCGATACGCCAGCCGGCGGTGCCGAGCCAGCGCCATGATGCCGAGCCGGTGGCTCGGCCACTGCCACGGGCGGCGGTGGCGGCCGTGGCAGTGGCGGTGGCGGTGGCGGTCGTGGCGGTGGCGGCCGTGGCGGTGCCGGCCGGGATCAGCGGGGTGGCCGCGCCGAGCGCGGCGCCGCGCAGCACCGTACGACGGTCGAGGCCGCGACGGAAAGGCGCGTCCGGTCGGTCTGTGGCGCGTGTGTCCTGGTGGGTCATGGCGTCAGGAGATCAGGGCGTCAACTCCCTCGTCCAAGACCGGAATTCGGCTATGCCGATATGCGAACGCATATGCGCTCCGGTCACCGGCCGTCGCCGCGGAGGAAGCCGACCGCGATTCCGGCGGCCCTGCCGGTCGCGGCGTCCACTGTGGGACGAGAAGCGGTCAGGTCGTGCGTGCGGGCGAAGACGGCGATCGCGTAGCACTCGCCGTCGGGGTAGCGGGCGACGCCCGCCTCCATGTGCAGTCCCGGCAGGGTTCCGGTCTTGGCCGCGACCGTGACGTCGTCCGGGAAGCCCGACACCAGCCGGTGCCGGAAGACTTGACGCTCCATCAAGTCACGTACGAATGAACAGGCTTCGGGCGGGCCGGCAGCGTCGGTCCAGATGAGCCGGAGCAGCCGGGTGATCTCGCGGGGTGTGCTCGCCGTGGTGCGGTGGGGATCCAGCACGGCCAGCCGTCTCTTGCGGTCGTCCGGCAGGGCGGGATAGCGGACGGCGAAGTCCCGCTCGTCGCATGCCCCGACCTCCGCGAGCATGGACTCCAGCAGGTCTCGCGGTCCGCCCACGATCCGGGTCCGGTCCAGTCCGAGTTCCTGCGCGAGCAGTCGTACGGTGTCCGGGCCGACGCGGGCCAGCAACAGGTCGGCTGCCGAGTTGTCGCTGACCGACATCGCGAAGTGGGCCAGGTCGCGCAGCGACAGCTCGACGTCGTCCAGACAGCCGGCGGTCCCCCAGCCGCCGAGCCGGTCGGCCGCGGTCACCCGCACCCGCTCCCGCGGGTCCAGCTGGCCGGCGGCGACCTGCCGGGCGAACTCCAGGACCAGCAGTACCTTGAAGATCGAGGCGATCACGACAGGGTCGTCGGCGCCGATACCGACCTCACGCCCACCCGACTCCGCACCGGCCCCTGCACCGGACTTCACGCCCCTCTCGGCGCCCGTCTCAGCGCTCGTCTCCCCGACGGTCCCCGCAGGCCCGTGGACCGGGATCGCGTGCAGCCGGCCTTCGGCCCCCGCCTCGGCGAAGACCTGTCGGATCCGCTCCTCGATCACTGTTTCCCCTCGGCCGTCGGCCCGTCCCGGTCGGTGGTCCCGTCCCGGTCGGTGGTCGGGGGTTCCCCCCGAGAAGTGGACACCAGTTCGTGTTGTTATGCGGCGAGTGTCATGTT
>NZ_JBHSPC010000105.1:0-5366 GCF_042656345.1 Streptomyces incanus | reverse complement strand
CCCGCCCGCGCAACACCCGCCCGGCCACGAAACAACCCAAAAAACGGGGGAACCCCCGCCCGCACCGCGCCACCGCAGCAGACCACAAACACCCCCGGACACCCACAGCACCCCCGACGCCAGACGACACCCCGGACGCCAGACGGCGTCCCGGACGCCAGGCGGCAGGAGGCCAGATCCGCAGTTGCAACCGGTCCCGTCCGTCTGTACCGAGGCCAGAACCCACAGTGACAACGCCCACCAGGGGAAACGCAGAAGTCCGGCTGATCGCCGGGGCTCCGTCCGGCCGTGATACTCCGGTCGCCGTGGTCGTGGATGCGGCAGAGACTGAAACCCTGATTCCGTCCAGGAACACCCCCGGAGCGCAGGAGAATGGGACTCACCCGCGCGTCACCGCCCCGCGAGAGGCGGTGGTTTCGATGGCTGCCCGCCGCGCTGATCCTCGGCGTGTTCCTCCTCGACCTCCTCACCCCGCGAGGTGTGAGGGTGTTCATCCTGTTAGCGGCTGCTCCCGTGCTGGTCGCACCCTGGCTCTCCCTGGCCGGGACGATCGCCACCGGCGGGGCGGCGCTCCTCGCCGCGGTAGTCCTGCCCCTGGTGAAAGGCAGGACGCCGTTCGGCATCGATGATGTCTTCCCTTTCTCCACCTTCGTCACCCTGACCCTCCTGGCCGCGGTCGTCAATCGGCTGCTGGCCCACGAGCGCCAGCAGCTGAAAACCTCCCGCGAGGTCGCCGAAGCCGTCCAGCGCGCCGTGCTCCCCTCCCCGCCCGGGCGGATCGGGCCACTGGCTGTGGCCGCCCGCTACGAGGCCGCCGCGCGGGAGGCCGCCATCGGGGGCGATCTGTACGCGATCCACTCCACTCCCTATGGCATCCGGCTGATGATCGCCGATGTCCGGGGCAAGGGTCTGGGTGCGGTCCAAACCGTCAACGCGCTGCTCGGTACCTTCCACGAGGCCACCCTCCGCATCCCGGACCTGCCCGGCGTGGTCCGCTGCCTGGAGGAGCGGATCCAGGAGGCCAACGCCGCCGAGAGCGGAGGGGAAGCCGAGAGGTTCGCCACCGCCGTCATCGCCGAACTCTCCGCCGACGGCTCAACCTTGTACGTGGCCAATCGGGGGCACCCGGCACCGCTGCTGCTCCACCGTGGCCGGGCCCGCCCGCTGGAGCCGGGCGTGCCCTCGCTGCCGCTGGGCCTGGCCGACCTCGGCGGCCCGGACGTCCCGGTGGACCGGTACGTCCTGCCCGAGGGCGCGGTCCTGGTGTTGTTCACCGATGGTGTCGTCGAGACCCGCGACCACCGGGGAGTCTTCTACGACCCGGTCCCGTGGTTGTCCCGCCCCCTCCCACCGGACCCGGACCGCGTGCTGGACGCCCTGCTCGCCGACCTGTACCGGTACGCCGCAGGACACCTCGACGACGACGTCGCGCTCCTCGCCATCGGCCTGCCCCTCGACGCGGACGACGGCCCCGGCAAGGCCCCGGCCGTCCACCGGAGGGAAGCGGACGACGGCCGCCGGCGCGTTTGAGGAAACCACGACTCTGCTGCCAATTCCTCGGAGCCGCGGGACCGCGCTCCGCGACCTGCGGCGACGCGGCCATGCTCGGCGCTTCGAGCGGCTGTTCCTATGGGACCGGCGAATTACGCAGCAGAGTCACCAACGGGGCACCGGACAGGCGGGATGGGCGAACCACGGAGCGGAGGTGCGATATCTCGGCCTCATGTCGGTGAGGCTTTTCCATCATCGGTCTGAGCTGGCCGGATGCAGGGTGAGGACGGCCTGGACGAGGCGGGTGATGCGGGTGGTCGAGCACCGGAGCTTGCGGAGGAGCCGCCAGGACTTGAGGGTGGCCATGGCCTGTTCAACGAGTGCGCGGATCTTCGCGTGGGACCGGTTGACAGCCTTCTGGCCGACGGAAAGGGTCTCCCAAAGTCCCCGGCACGGGATGCGGACCGGGCCGCCGGCACCCCGGTGGCCCTGGTCGGCCCAGCATGTGGTGTCGGCCTCGGCAAGCGCGTCGACGATACCGTGTTCGCAGACCGCACGGACGTCATGGACGGTGTAGGGCAGGGCCGGTGAGGACCTGCACGTTCATCCCGTGCCTCTTGTGTTTGCCGGAGTGGAAGGGCCGGGCCGCGGCGACGGGATCGATATGTCGCGTTCGCGCGTCGGGGCCGAGTCATGCGCCTGTGGGTGTCCCGCGGTGATCGTTCCTCACGCCAGCGGGCTGTCGGCCAGGGACGCGAGCAGCTGGGCAGGGTCGTCGTAGACCGCCCGCGCGCCCGCCTCCTTCAGGTCGGCGCGCGGGATCCCGCCGCACAGCACGCCGACACAGTGCACCCCGGCCCTGCTGCCCGCCTTCATGTCCCACACGGTGTCACCGACGAACACCGCGCGCTCGGCGGGCACCCCAGCCAGCTCCAGGGCGTGTTCGACGGGTTCGGCGGCCGGTTTGCCCTGCTCCACGTCGTCGGCGCTGGCCGTGGCCTTGATCGCGTCGTCCGCGTCGATCGCCCGGCGCAGCGCGGACAGCTCCGCGCCCCCGGCGGAGGTGGCGAGCACCACCGTCCAGCCGTCCTGGTCGAGGCGGCGCAGCAGCCGGCCGGCGTCCCGCAGCGCGGGCAGCCGGGCGAAGTACTGCCCGTAGAGGACCTTGTGGGCGGCGCTCAGCTCCTCGTCCAGGTCATTGTCCCGGTCGTCCCCGAGTAGATGGGCGACGAGGTCGTCGGAGCCGAGCCCGACGGCCCGGTGGATCGCGTGCATCGGCACCTGGTGGCCCGCCTGCCGGAACGCCTCCCACCAGGTGGTCACGTGGAGATGGTTGGTGTCGACGAGGGTTCCGTCGACGTCGAACAGGGCAGCCCGTTCCATGCGCCGGTCCCTTCCTCTCTGCCGTCGTGTGCCGCGGACATATGCCGTCCTGTGTCGCGGACGTCCGCGTCGGTACGGGTTCCACATCAGGGACTTGTCACTCCGGCCGGAGTGCAACGCGGCGCGGCGGCCTGGAGACGCTGCTCACCGTCGGGGCGCGGACTCTGTCCACAGGCCCGTGCCCCGAGCCCCGAGCAGCGCTCATGAGGCCGCCGCGAGCAGCGAGGCGGCCCGTATGTGGGGAGCCGTCATGCCTGACACCACCACGCCGCTCGCTCCGATGATCCCGGACGCGGCCATCAACGCCTTCAACCACCTCCGGGCCATCCGGGGCGGCGACGTCGAAGCCGCCCGCGAGTTCGCCGGCGCCGAGCCGCGAATGCCCGCGCTGCTCGTGGACGTCGCCGAACGGATCGTCTTCCCGATCACCGCGCTGCCGGGCCCGGACGCGGGCGAGCCGTGCGAGGTCGCCTTCGCCCTGGAAGCCCTCGGGCGCGTCTTCGTGCCTCCCTGCGGACCTGGACGCAGGCCGGGCCGGACGCGGCGGAGGGCCTCGCCCGCGCGGTCGTCGACTTCGCCGTGCAGATCCTCGCCGAGGACCAGGAGGACGTCGCCGATGTCCTCCGCCGGCCGGAGGCCGTCGGTGTGGGCCAGGCCCTCGATGCGCATCTCGCACCGGCCGGTGTGCCCCCGGTGGTCCTCCCCTCCTGCCTGACCGGAGAGACCCGGTGCTCGGAGGCTGCAGGGCTGGGGGAGAATTGGCGCGCTACTGGCTCGACGAAGGACCACCATGACAACCGACGTACCTCCGCCCGGGGCGGAGGAGGAGTGTTTCTGGCAGGAACGACGGATCTGCTTCCTGGCCACCCACCGCCCGGATGGCAGTCCGCATCTCGTCCCCGTGGGCGTCACCTTCGATCCCGAGGCCGGCATCGCACGCATCATCAGCAGCGTCGGCAGCAAGAAGGTCCGCAACGTCCGGGCGGCCGGACCCGGCGCGACGGTCGCGGTCAGCCAGGTCGAGGGGCGCCGCTGGTGCACCCTCGAAGGCACCGCGCTGGTCAAGGACGATCCGGAATCCGTCGCCGAGGCCGAACGGCGCTACGCCGAGCGCTACCGGCCGCCCCGCCCCAACCCCGAGCGCGTGGTCATCGAGATCACCGTGACCCGTGTGATGGGCACAGTGCGGCCGCCCGGTTGGTGACGTGCCTCCTCGGTGACGCTCGCCCTGTCGGGCGCAACCCCGGCCGACGGCCCGCCGCGCGTGGCCGGGCAGGACGCTGCCGGCCGGCCATCACCGTCACTGAGCGGTGTGCACCGTGAAGTTTGCAGGTCACGGCTCTGGTGTGAAGGGCGAACGGGGTACTCGCGCTGGTCAGCGGCGGGTGTCCACGGTGAAGATCGTCCGGCACGTCGGTCGGAGGGATTGTCGGGTTCTGCTGCGCCGGTTGCCGTGACGCTTTTACGATCCGTCACCGGGCCGGTACGCCGCGAGGGTGCGGGGAGGGCGTGGGGATGCAGGAGCTGGAGCGGATCATCGCTCGCCGAAGTGAACTGGGCCTGGTTGCCGAGGAGTTGGCCAAGTAACTGCAGGAGGTCCAGGCCGAGCGGGAGGAACTGGTGATCGCCGAGCGGGTCCTGCACCGGCTGGCTGAGCAGGACCGGGCCGCGGAGGAGGCCGCCGGGGCCGTCACCCCGACGCCCGCCCGGATGGCGGGACGGGCGGTCCTGCTGATCCCGCACCGCAGCGAGACGCCCGACGAGGCCGCACTGCCCGCCGACTACCGCAAGATCCTGGTGATCGTGCGGGCCGTCGGCGGCCTGGTGCAGGGCAGGGCGGCGGGCGAGGAGCTGGGCCTTGAGGTGGCGGTGCGCGGGAAGCTGGAGCCGCTGCGGGCGAAGATGACCAGGCTCGCCGACCGCGGCCAGCTGCATAAACGGCCCGACGGGCGGTTCACCGCATGCTTGTAACCACGCCAGGCCGGTGCGCAGGGGTGTAACCGGCGGGCCCCCGGCGGCAGTTGAGTTTGGTGTGAAGAAAAACAACCCTCTCGCCGAGGGCCCTGACGGCCTTGTCTGCACCGCCCGCCTGCCGCTGTCGAGCGCCACCCTGAACTATCTCGCCGGCCTGATGCGCGGCCACCTGAAGAAGATCGGCTCGCGGTGGCGGGCGCTGCCCGCGGGGAAGATCGCCGGCATCGTGCCGGCGGTGCTGCGCTGTGACCAGCGGCCCGGCGACCTGGCCGGCGGCAACCGGGTGCACCGCACCACCGTGACCCGGTGGGTGCGGGAGGTCGTCGGCCTGCCGGCCGCCCGCGCCCCGCGCCTGGACCGCGCCCTGAAGAAGATCGCCCGAAAGGGTGGCGGGGTGGTCCTGCTGGACGGCTCCTTGATCCGCACCCGGCGCAGGACCGGGGCCGAGAACCGCAAGAACTACTCGGGCAAGACCACATGCCATGGCCTGCTCGTGATCGCGCTCACCGACGACCAGG
>NZ_JBHSPC010000104.1:0-23115 GCF_042656345.1 Streptomyces incanus | reverse complement strand
CGCACTGCCACGAGCAACCCTTCTCACCTGCACTGTTGCTTCGAGGCTATGACACCGCCAGCCCCACACCAGGGCCGACCAGGCGATCCGCTGGAACCAGCCGGCTTCCAGACGCTTTTCCATCTCTCCCCCAAGGCAGTGCAGGGGGCAAGATTAAGCCACGGGCGGTGCAAGCGGGCCCGGTCAGGAAGTCTGCTTCACGCCCTTCGGGACGTCCGCCGCCGTGCCCCGGTGAGCGTCGATCTCCTGGCCGATGTTGTCGGAGGCGTTCTTGTCGGCGTAGTCGTTCTGTGTGAAGGGCGCCCCGGTGATCCCGGTGATCTCTGTCCAGGCGGTGCTGCCCGGTTTGGTGCAGTCGGGCTCGGCCGCAGTGGCGTCGACGCAGGTGTGCAGGTGTGCAGGTGTCGTCGGAGCCCCTGGCCTCGCTCGGGCCGACGGCGAAGCCGGAGCGCCGATGTCGGCGGCGGTGCCGGAAGTCCCGATGAATCGTTGGTCGAATGGGTTGGCCAGAGCCCGGCCGCTGCCTACTATCGATCACCGCAGGACTTTGTGCACCGCCGCACAAGCTCTCCTCAGGAGGTTTCCTTGCACCGCCGTCGCCGCACCGCGCTCCTCCTCACCGCCGCGATTGCCGCAGCGGCGCCCCTGCTCACCGCCTGCGGGAACGACGCGCATCCCGGCGCGGCGGCCGTCGTGGGCGGCCAGCGGATCACGGTGTCGCAGCTGGAGAACCGGGTCAACGAGATCCGCGTGGCCCAGCGGGAGGCGGTGCCGGGCGAGGCCCAGTACGAGCAGGCCATCGCCCGCACCGGCAGCCTCACCCGCGACACCCTGCACGGCATGGTCCTGGACCGGGTGCTGGAGCGCGCCGCGCGCGACGCCGGCGTGACGGTCACCCCGAAGGAGATCCAGGGGATGCGGTCCGGCCTGGAGGAGCAGGCCGGCGGGGCCGAGGCGCTGGAGTCGGCCTGGCTGCAGCAGTACGGCATCCCACCACAGCGGCTCGACGACAACCTCCGCCTCCAGCTCCAGGCCCAGAAACTCGCCCAGGGGCTCGGCACCGACACCAGCAGGCCCGAGTTCTGGCAGGCGCTGTCCGAGGCGAGCAAGAAGCTCGACGTCGACCTCAACCCGCGCTACGGCACCTGGGACGACGAGAAGAGCAGCCGCGTCGACGCCGAGACCCCGTGGGTGCGCGAGGTCACGGGGGCGGCCGCAGCCCAGCCGGTCGCCTGACGGACCGGGAGGCCCTCGGATGGGCCGAGCGGTCGTCTGATGGGCCGGGAGTGGGCTGGGAGCGGGCCGGGAGCGGTCGTCCGACGGGTCGGGAAGCCCTTGGGCGGGCCGGAGCGGTCGCCTGACGCGCCGGCCGATCGCCCGGCGTGCCAGGCGTACTTTCACACCGGGCCGGTCCTCCTGTGGACAACTTTCGGGGGCCGGCGGCGCCGTGGGTTAGTTTCGGATCGTGAACGCAATCAGCCCCGCGGCCCCTTCCGCGGCTCCGACCGGCCGCATCGTCCTGCTCACCACCAGCCACCGCGTCGCGCCCGGCCTGCTGTCCTGGCCCGCCTGGCAGACCCTGCACGCGGCCGACAAGGTGCTGTGCGCGGACGGCGCCCACCCGCAGCTGCCGTATCTGCGCGAGGCGGGCATACCGGTCGAGGAGGAGTCCCCGGCCGCCGAGGACCTGGTGGGCGTCTGCGCCGGCGGACGGACGGTGGTGGTCGTGGCGACCGGCGAGGGCGAGTCCGCCCTGACCGACGGCCTGGCCCGCCTCGCCGGCAGCGGCCGCGTCCCGATGCCGGAACTGGAACTGCTCCCCGCCTCCTACGACCTGCCGGGCGCCCGCCTGCTCGACCTCGTCCAGGTCATGGACCGCATCCGGGCCGAGTGCCCCTGGTCCTCCCGGCAGACCCACAAGGGGCTGGCGAAGTACGGCATCGAGGAGGCGTACGAACTCGTCGAGGCGATCGAGGAGGGCGACCGGGACGAACTGCGCGAGGAACTGGGCGACGTCCTCCTCCAGGTCGTCTTCCACGCCCGGATAGCCGAGGAGCATCCCGAGGAGCCCTTCTCCGTCGACGACGTGGCCGGCGGCATCGTCGCCAAGCTCGTCCACCGTCACCCCCACGTCTTCGGCGACGAGACGGCGACCACCCCCGAAGAGGTCAAGGAGCACTGGCTGCGCACCAAGGCGGTCGAGAAACGGCGCACCTCGGTCACCGAAGGCGTTCCTCTCGGCCAGCCGGGACTGGCTCTCGCCGCCAAACTCGCCTCCCGCGTCCGCACGGCCGGGCTGGACGTCCCCCTGCCCCGGGCGGAGGGCATCGGCTACGAACTGCTCGCCCTCGCGGTGCGGGCCGAGGCGGAGGGCGCAGACCCGGAGGCAGCGCTGCGGGCGGCCGCTCGGACCTACCGGGACGCGATCCGGGCCGCGGAGGGCGTGGGGGAGTAGACGCGCCCGCGTGCGGCCGGGCATCCGTCGCGGGGAGCAGGGCGTACCTCCCCGGGTGCCGCCGGATACGGTCGAGCGGTGACCGACCAGCACCAGCCTCAGCTCCAGCCCGAGAACGGCGCCCCCGAACTCTTCACCTGGGAGTTCGCGAGTGACCCCTACCCCGCGTACGCCTGGCTGAGGGAGCACGCGCCCGTGCACCGGACGCGGCTGCCCAGCGGGGTGGAGGCCTGGCTGGTCACCCGGTACGCCGACGCCAAGCTGGCCCTCGCCGACCCCCGCCTCTCCAAGAACCCGGCGCACCACGACGAGCCCGCCCACGCCAAGGGCAGGACCGGTATCCCCGGCGAGCGCAAGGCCGAGCTGATGTCGCATCTGCTCAACATCGATCCGCCGGACCACACCCGGCTGCGCCGGCTGGTCAGCAAGGCGTTCACGCCGCGCCGGGTCGCCGAGTTCGCGCCCCGGGTGCAGGAGCTCACCGACGGGCTCATCGACCGGTTCGCGGACAGCGGCTCCGCCGACCTCATCCACGACTTCGCCTTCCCGCTCCCCATCCACGCCATCTGCGACCTGCTCGGCGTCCCCCGGGAGGACCAGGACGACTTTCGCGACTGGGCGGGCATGATGATCCGTCATCAAGGCGGCCCCAGGGGCGGCGTCGCCCGGTCGGTGAAGAAGATGCGCGGCTACCTGGCCGATCTGATCCACCGCAAGCGCGAGGCCCTGCCCGCCGAACCCGCTCCCGGCGAGGACCTCATCTCCGGTCTGATCCGTGCCTCCGACCACGGTGAGCACCTCACCGAGAACGAGGCCGCCGCCATGGCGTTCATCCTGCTGTTCGCGGGCTTCGAGACCACCGTCAACCTCATCGGCAACGGCGCCTACGCCCTCCTCACCCACCCGGGGCAGCGCGAGCGCCTGCAGACGTCCCTCGCCGCCGGGGGGCGCGGGCTGCTGGAGACCGGAGTGGAGGAACTTCTGCGCTACGACGGACCCGTGGAGCTGGCCACCTGGCGGTTCGCCACCGAGGCGCTCACCCTCGGCGGGCGGCACGTCTCGGCCGGTGACCCGGTCCTCGTCGTCCTGGCCGCCGCGGACCGTGACCCGGAGCGGTTCGCCGACCCCGACGCGCTCGACCTCGCACGGCGCGACAACCAGCATCTGGGATACGGCCACGGCATCCACTACTGCCTCGGCGCCCCGCTGGCCCGCCTGGAGGGCCAGACCGCGCTCGCCACGCTGCTGACCCGTCTGCCGGACCTCGAACTCGCGGCGGACCCGGCCGAACTGCGCTGGCGCGGCGGCCTCATCATGCGCGGACTGCGCACACTGCCGGTGCGATTCACCCCGCCACCGAAGTGATTTCGCCCATGAGGGGAAGCACTCGACGCCCTCCGAAATGCCCCGGAAGGTCTTCGAGCCGGCCCCCGGGCAGCCCTCGAAATGCCCGCCGACCACCGCGCAGGTGACCGTCAGGACCCCTTCGGACACGGTCCGTCGAGCCTTGGTAGGGGCGAGATAAGGGTGACGCCCACTCAGCTCCGTGATCTCGGTGTGATCTGTGCGGCATGAACTTGTGACAGACGTTCGACTGCGGATACGTTCACCCATCAAGCACGGCACCTCGCTTTCACAGCAGCGCAGTTCGAACCGCCGTGCGAGTAACTGTTGTCCTGCGAAAGGTCTCCGCATGCTCTCCGGCAATGGTCGTCACCGCCGCCCCCGCCAGGCTCCGGCTCTTCTCGTCGCGGCCGGAGTGACCAGCTCGGCCATCGCGATTCCCCTCCTCGGGGCCGGTGCGGCCAGCGCGGCCGACGGCTCGACCTGGGACCGGGTCGCCGAGTGCGAGTCCGGCGGCTCCTGGAGCCAGAACTCCGGCAACGGCTACTACGGCGGTCTGCAACTGACCCAGGAGGACTGGGAGAAGTACGGCGGCCTCGACTACGCGACCAGCGCCGACCAGGCCAGCCGGGGCCAGCAGCTGGCGGTGGCCGAGAAGATCCTCGCCGACCAGGGTGTCGGCGCGTGGAGAGCCTGCGGGCTGCTGGGGGGCCTGAAGCAGGACTCGTCCGTGCTCGACGTGGACACCGGTGTGGAAGACGGCTCGTCGGCCAAGCCCGGTTCCGAAGGCACCGTCACCCCGTCGCCGTCGCAGTCCTCCGGCTCCTCGGCGGACACGGAGGACACCACGGAGGGCAAGGCGAAGGGCAAGGCGAAGGGGAAGGAGGGGGGGAAGGACGGATCGGCCGGCCCCAGTGCGTCCTCCTCCGCCTCCCCCTCTCCTTCGGCCTCGGCCTCGGCCAAGGGGGAGGAATCGGACAAGTCCGAGCGGAAGGCCGACGCTTCGGGAGCGGCCGACGGCGAGGACTCCGGCAGCGGCCGTCACCGCGGCGCCAGCGCCGAGGGAGAGGCGCGTGAGGACCGTGACGCCGGATCCTCCGGCCGGCACGCCTCGCGCGGCGGTCTCGGCTTCACACGCGGCCTTGACAGTTCGTCCCCGTCGAGCGACTCCGGCGCGGGCTCCGGGAGCGGTTCCTCGGCCGTCTCCGACTCCCTTGCCCTCGGCGGCGGATGGCTCGCCCAGTACGGCGGGGGGGACGAGGGCGCGGGCGCGGCCGCCCCGAACTTCATCCTTCCCGGTCAGACGCTTTCGTTCGGGTTCGAATCGGACAACGGCTGACATCCGGTCGGCAGCTGGGCGTGCGGGCCTTTCCCGGCCGGGCGGCAGGGCTGGGCGGTGGCTTGGCACCGGCTGGTCGGTGACTGGGTGGCAGTTGGACCGGCATGCGAAAAAGCGCTTCGGCGGGGCCAGTTGAGGTCATAGTTCGCGAAGAATGTCCGATTTAAAGGTGATGAGAGATAGGTCTCAGAAGCCCTGATCGTCTTTGATAATCCGCCGGACGCGTGGCTACGGTCAGGACCGCTCGCCATCGCGGGCCCCGGCTGCCGCCACGCCGAATCCTGCCAGTGGCAGCACGGGAACAGTCGTCGCGTCATGCGCCGTAGGCAGGAGCGGGGGACCCAAGGTAGGCGCCGGATCCGGTGGAGAAAGCCGGATGCGGCTTGGGGTGAAGCCGCGTCCCGTGAGGGATGCGGACGGGCAACTCAACCGGCCCGAACCCGACAGCTCACCTCGTAGGCGTCGGTGAGGGGATCCATCCATGCTGTTTTCCGGTAAGGGCAAGCACCGTCGTCCGTCCAAGGCCACCCGTGTCATCGCCGTCGCCGGCGTCACCGGTGCCGCTGTCGCCGCCCCGCTGATGGCGGTCGGCAACGCCTCCGCCGCCACCGCCTCCGAGTGGGACGCCGTCGCCCAGTGCGAGTCCGGCGGCAACTGGTCCATCAACACCGGCAACGGCTACTACGGCGGTCTGCAGTTCTCCGCCTCCACCTGGGCCGGCTACGGCGGCACGGCGTACGCCGGCACCGCCGACCAGGCCAGCAAGGCCCAGCAGATCGAGATCGCCGAGAAGGTCCTCGCGGGCCAGGGCAAGGGTGCCTGGCCGGTCTGCGGCAGGGGCCTGTCCAACGCCGCCTACGCCGGTGGCGGTTCCACCGAGGGCTCGGGCAACCAGGGCTCGGGCAACCAGGGTTCCGGCAACCAGGGCAGCCGCTCCTCGCAGGAGGCTCCGAAGCAGGAGGCCCCGAAGCGGGAGCTCCAGGAGCAGAGCACCAAGGCCGCTCCCGAGCGTTCCGCCGAGCAGAAGGCCTCCCGCTCCGACGAGCGTCCGGCCGCCAAGAGGACCGTCACGACCCCGACCGGCGAGAAGGTCAAGAAGGGCGACGGCGAGTACAAGGTCGTCAAGGGCGACACCCTCAGCTCGATCGCCTCGGAGCACGAGGTCAAGGGCGGCTGGGGCAAGCTGTTCAAGCTGAACGACGGGATCGTCGAGGATGCCGACCTCATCTACCCGGGCCAGCAGCTGCACCTGAAGTAATAAGGTCGCAGTCGCAGGTCCTGGCCCCGTCCCCACGGGTGCCTGCCCCGCCCCGGCGCGTGTCCCCCGTACGCGCCGGGGCGGGGCTTTTCCGTGTTCGGTGCCGAATGCGTTCCGTACGCGGTGCCGGACCCGGTCTCCCGGCCTCCCGGTCTCCCGGTTTTCCGATATCGCCTTTGTTCCGTTCGGAAACAATCTACTCTCGGTTCTGTCCGCGAAGCGGCCGGCCGGATGGCCGATCGCCCCGAGCCGGATAGGCTCGGGTCCGCAGGGCCCCGTGGCCCCGCTGAACCACGTCACATCCATGAAGGAGATGCTCGTGCCGTCCATCGACGTCGTCGTAGCCCGGGAAATCCTGGACTCCCGAGGTAACCCCACGGTCGAGGTCGAGGTCGGCCTCGACGACGGCAGCACGGGTCGTGCCGCCGTCCCGTCCGGCGCCTCCACCGGCGCTTTCGAGGCCATCGAACTCCGTGACGGCGACCCCGACCGCTACCAGGGCAAGGGTGTCGAGAAGGCCGTCCTGGCTGTCATCGAGCAGATCGGCCCGGAGCTCGTCGGCTACGACGCCACCGAGCAGCGCCTGATCGACCAGGCGATGTTCGACCTGGACGCCACCGACAACAAGGGCTCCCTCGGCGCCAACGCCATCCTCGGCGTCTCCCTGGCCGTCGCCCACGCCGCCTCCGAGGCCAGCGACCTGCCCCTCTTCCGCTACCTGGGCGGCCCCAACGCGCACCTGCTGCCGGTGCCGATGATGAACATCCTCAACGGCGGTTCGCACGCGGACTCCAATGTGGACATCCAGGAGTTCATGATCGCCCCGATCGGTGCGGAGTCCTTCTCCGAGGCCCTGCGCTGGGGCGCCGAGATCTACCACACGCTGAAGAAGGTCCTGAAGAGCAAGGGCCTGGCCACCGGTCTCGGCGACGAGGGCGGCTTCGCCCCGAACCTCGGCTCCAACCGTGAGGCCCTCGACCTCATCCTCGAGGCCATCAAGGAAGCCGGTTACACCCCCGGCGAGCAGATCGCCCTCGCGCTCGACGTCGCCGCCTCCGAGTTCTACAAGGACGGCACGTACGTCTTCGAGGGCAAGGAGCGCTCCGCCGCCGAGATGACGGAGTACTACGCCGAGCTGGTCGAGGCGTACCCCCTGGTCTCCATCGAGGACCCGCTGTTCGAGGACGACTGGGACGGCTGGAAGATCCTCACCGACAAGCTCGGCGACAAGGTCCAGATCGTCGGCGACGACCTGTTCGTCACCAACCCGGAGCGCCTGGCCCGCGGCATCGAGGAGGGCGCGGCCAACGCCCTGCTGGTCAAGGTGAACCAGATCGGTTCGCTGACCGAGACCCTGGACGCCGTCGAGCTGGCCCAGCGCAACGGCTTCAAGTGCATGATGTCGCACCGCTCCGGTGAGACCGAGGACGTCACCATCGCCGACCTGGCCGTCGCCACCAACTGCGGCCAGATCAAGACCGGTGCCCCGGCCCGCTCCGAGCGCGTCGCCAAGTACAACCAGCTGCTGCGCATCGAGGAGATCCTCGACGACGCCGCGGTGTACGCGGGCCGCAGCGCCTTCCCGCGGTTTCGCTCTGCGAACCAGTAGGCACAGCGCTCTGCGAACCAGTAGGCACAGCGCTCTGCGAACCAGTAGGCACGGCGCTCTGCGAACCAGTAGGCGCAGCAAGGGCTGATCCGCTGATCCGCTGCCCCGCTGATCCACTGCCCCATACAGGGTGACGGCCCGGCTCGTGTCCCGGCCAGTAGTCCGTACGTCCCCGGACGCGGTCCCGTACCGTGTCCGGGGACGTACGCGCGTATGACAGGGGAACGGGAGGCGGGGGCATGGCCGTGAAGGACCGGGACCGGTTCTCCACCGCGACCAGGATCCGGCTGATCGGCGAGCAGACCGCCGCCCGGGTCTACCGCTCGCAGACCAAGCGCCAGGCCCGCCGCTCCCGGCTGACCGGCCGGGCCGCGCTGCTCGCCCTGGTGGTCTGCTCGCTGATCGTGGCCCTCGCCTATCCCATGCGGCAGTACGTGTCCCAGCGTGCCGACATCGCCGACCTCCAGCAGGAGAAGGACGAGGCCCGCCAACGGGTCGAACAGCTGCGCGACACCAAGGCGCGCTGGCAGGACGACGCCTACGCCGAGCAGCAGGTCCGCGCGCGGCTGCACTACGTCATGCCCGGCGAGACCGGCTACATCGTGATCGACCCGGGCACGGCCGAGCAGCCGCGCGCCGACCGCGGATCGGCCGACCGCCCCTGGTACGCGAACGTCTGGGACGGCGTCGACAAGTCCGACGCGGCCGAGCGGTGAGCCCGGGGCCGTAGCCTTGATGTCCTGCGGTTCACCGGAACCCGCAGGGCCGACCGCACGCCCCCGTACGACGGCGATAGCCCCGCCGTACGGAGAACCGCGCAGAAGCCGCGCAGACACCGCAGGCAACCGCAGGCAACCGCAGAGAACCGCCGAGAACCGCAGAAAGACAGGTATGGACACTCCCGCCCGCCGCCCGGCCACCACCCCTCAAGGGCAGCGCTCCGCGCCGGCGCTGTTCGATCTGCCCACGACCCCGCGCACCGAACCGACCGACGCGGACGTCGAGGCGTTCAAGCAGCAGCTCGGCCGGCCCCCGCGCGGGCTGCGCGCCATCGCGCACCGCTGCCCCTGCGGGCAGCCGGACGTCGTCGAGACCGCGCCGAAGCTGCCCGACGGCACCCCCTTCCCGACGCTGTACTACCTCACCTGCCCCCGGGCCGCCTCGGCGATCGGGACGCTGGAGGCGAACGGCGTGATGAAGGAGATGACGGAGCGGCTGGCGACGGACCCGGAGCTGGCGGCCGCGTACCGCGCGGCGCACGAGGACTACATCCGGCGCCGCGACGAGATCGAGGAACTGAAGAACTTCCCGAGCGCCGGCGGGATGCCGGACCGGGTGAAGTGCCTGCACGTTCTGGTCGCCCACTCGCTGGCGGCCGGCCCCGGGGTCAACCCGCTGGGCGACGAGGCGCTCGCGATGCTGCCCCAGTGGTGGCGCAAGGGCCCGTGCGTGACGGTCGCCGAGCCGCCCGCCGGCGAGGGACGGCAGGTGGAGAGCTCGGGCGGCGGCCACTTCGCGGTCAAGCCGAGCGAGGAGAACGACCGATGACCCGAGTCGCCGCCGTCGACTGCGGTACCAACTCGATCCGGCTCCTGGTGGCCGACGCCGATCCGGCGACCGGTGAACTGACCGACCTGGACCGGCGCATGACGATCGTGCGGCTCGGTCAGGGCGTCGACCGCACGGGCTGGCTCGCCCCCGAGGCGCTGGAGCGGACGTTCGCGGCCTGCCGCGAGTACGCGGAGGTCGTCAAGGAGCACGGCGCGCAGCGCCTCCGCTTCGTCGCCACCTCCGCCTCCCGCGACGCCGAGAACCGGGACGAGTTCGTGCGCGGGGTGCGGGACATCCTCGGCGTGGAGCCCGAGGTCGTCACCGGCGACCAGGAGGCCGAGTTCTCCTTCACCGGCGCCACCAAGGAACTGACGGGCCGTACGGACCTGCACCACCCGTTCCTGGTCGTGGACATCGGCGGCGGCTCCACCGAGTTCGTCGTGGGCGACGACCACGTACGCGCCGCCCGGTCCGTCGACGTGGGCTGCGTACGGATGACCGAACGTCACCTGCTGGTGGACGGGGCGGTGATGGACCCGCCGACCGAGGAACGGATCGCGGCGATGCGGGCCGACATCGAGGCCGCCCTCGACCAGGCCGAGCAGACGGTCCCGCTGCGCGAGGCCCGCACCCTGGTCGGCCTGGCCGGCTCGGTCACGACGGTGTCGGCGATCGCGCAGGACCTGCCCGCGTACGACTCGACGGCCATCCACCACTCCCGGGTCACTCTGGAACGCGTCCGCGAGATCACCGACCGGCTCCTGCACTCCACCCACGCCGAACGCGCGGAGATCCCCTCCATGCACCCGGGCCGGGTCGACGTCATCGGAGCGGGCGCCCTGGTCCTCCTCGCCGTCATGGAACGCACCGGCGCGAAGGAGGTCGTCGTCAGCGAACACGACATCCTCGACGGCATCGCCTGGTCTTTGGCCTGATCGCCTACAGCTTGCGGTAGACGTCCCGACGGTCGCCCACCTTGACGACGAGAATGACGAGTTCCCCGTCGTTGATCTGGTAGGCGACCCGGTAGCTTCCCACCCGGAGCCGGTAGAGCCCCGACGGGCCGGTGAGCTTCTTGACGTCGGCGTCCTCGCGGTACGGGTCGTCACCGAGCGCTGTCAGCGCGGTCAGGATGCGCATGGCGTCGTGTCGGCTGATGGCCCGGAGCTGTCGCTGCGCCGCCGTGGTGAACCGGAAGGCGTATTTCACGCCGCCTCGCCGTCCTGCTCGGTGAACAGATCCGCCAGCAGTTCCGCCATCGTCACGGTGGGGCCGCCCTCGGCCAGTACCGCTTCCGCTTCACGCGCCAACATCACGTCGGCCGCTTCCTCCAGCGCTTCGAAGTCCGAGATCGGAACCACGGCTGCCACCGGAGCGCCGTTGCGTGTGATGACGGTCGGAACGCCCTCCTCGGCACGGTTGATGTGGTCCGCGAGATGTGCGCGAGCTTCCCGTACGGTCACGGTGTTCTCAGTCATGAGTTCAGTGTACGCATCTCGGTGTACACATGCTGAGGTTCAGGGAGTCGCATTCGGGGGCGATCCTCGACGGCGTCGCCTGGTCTTTGGCGATCGACGCGAGATGAGAGGCGGGGCGCTGCTTCGTCAAGAGCCAAGAGTCATGGGTGGCAGGGACGGTGCGAACCGCCCTGCGGAAACCGGGCCCGGGTGGCCCGTCACTGTCGCCCGGGCGGTCGCCGCCGGCGCCGGCGCATGGCCGTCGAGGGCGAGCCCATCCCGTCCTGACCGCCACCTGTCCTGACGGCCATCTGTCCTGACCGCCACCCGTCCTGACCGTCACCTCGTTCTGGCCGCCACCCCTCCTGACCGCCGGTGCGGGTGGAGGCGGTGGCGGCGGAGGGCGGGCTGGACGAGGCGTCGGCGGCCCTCCGCTGAGCAGCGCGGATACCGTTTGAGCGGCTGAGGGAAGGGGCCGGTCGGCCCTTTCGCGGGCTGCGACGAAGAAACTTCGTGAAGTTCTTCACAAGGAAATTGCCCCGGTAGGTCGAAGAGCTGGGTCCGATTGCCCCTTTCGGGCTTCCCGCACCCCTTTGAACATGTTCAGAAGGTGCGGGCGAGCGCCACCGGGGCGGTCGCCGCAAAGGCTCCGCAGGGGGCCCCGCGGCGCCCTCAAAACCGAAGAGAGGCAGCTCACGCGGCATTGACAACGGGTCGCGTGCGATGCTGGTTCCCGACCCCCGGCATGGGGTTGATCACAAAAGCCGGGAAGTGTAACACGACTGCTGCCCGAGCTTGTGAAGGGGCGCACGAGCTCACCTCCTGGGGCAGGGGGATACTCGATGCCATGAGCACCACGGAGCGTCCCAGGATCCTCGTAGTAGGCGGTGGGTACGTAGGCCTGTACGCAGCTCGGCGCATCCAGAAGAAGATGCGTTACGGCGAGGCGACCGTCACCGTCGTCGACCCGCGGTCGTACATGACCTACCAGCCCTTTCTGCCCGAAGCCGCCGCCGGCAACATCTCCCCGCGGCACGTCGTCGTCCCCCTGCGACGCGTGCTCCCCAAGGCGGAGGTCCTCACCGGCCGGGTCACCACCATCGACCAGGACCGCAAGGTCGCCACGGTCGCGCCGCTCGTCGGCGAGGCCTACGAGCTGCCCTTCGACTACCTGATCGTCGCGCTCGGCGCCGTCTCCCGCACCTTCCCGATCCCCGGCCTCGCCGAGCAGGGCATCGGCATGAAGGGCATCGAGGAGGCCATCGGCCTGCGCAACCACGTCCTCGAGCAGCTCGACAAGGCCGACTCCACCACGGACGAGGAGATCCGCCGCAAGGCGCTCACCTTCGTCTTCGTCGGTGGCGGCTTCGCGGGCGCGGAGACCATCGGCGAGGTCGAGGACATGGCCCGGGACGCGGCCAAGTACTACAGGAACGTGTCCCGCGAGGACATGCGCTTCATCCTCGTCGACGCCGCCGACAAGATCCTCCCCGAGGTGGGTCCCAAGCTCGGCCAGTACGGCAAGGAGCACCTCGAGGGCCGCGGTGTCGAGGTCTACCTCTCCACCTCCATGGACTCCTGCGTCGACGGCCACGTCGTGCTGAAGAACGGCCTCGAGGTCGACTCGAACACCATCGTGTGGACGGCGGGCGTCAAGCCGAACCCGGCGCTGGCCCGCTTCGGCCTCCCGCTGGGCCCGCGCGGCCACGTCGACGCCCAGCCGACCCTCCAGGTCACCGGCACCGACTACATCTGGGCCGCGGGTGACAACGCCCAGGTACCGGACCTCGTGGGCCGCAAGGCCGGCAACGAGAACGCCTGGTGCCCGCCGAACGCCCAGCACGCGCTGCGCCAGGCCAAGGTCCTCGGCGACAACGTGGTCTCCGGTATGCGGGGCTTCCCGCAGAAGGAGTACAGCCACGCCAACAAGGGCGCCGTGGCGGGCCTCGGCCTGCACAAGGGCGTGGCGATGATCGTCATGGGCAAGGTGAAGATCAAGCTCAAGGGCCGGCTCGCCTGGTACATGCACCGTGGCTACCACGGCATGGCGATGCCGACGTGGAACCGCAAGATCCGCGTCTTCGCCGACTGGACGCTCGCCGTGTTCCTCAAGCGCGAAGTCGTCTCGCTGGGTGCGATCCAGTCCCCGCGCGACGAGTTCTACGAGGCCGCGAAGCCGGCGCCGCTGCCCGCGGCCGCCAAGCCGGTCACGGCCGAGAAGGCTGACAAGGCCGAGAAGGCCAAGGCCTCCTGACCTCGGGCCGGCATCCGGCCGCAGGCCGACCGGCCACCTGACCGCAGGTCGCCCGACCCGCAGGCTCTGCCAGGCCCGCGCACGGCCGGGCGGCCTCCCGGCCTCCGGCCCCGCCCGGTCCGAACGACGGGCTTCAGGTCATCGGCCTGCACCGGTCACCGAAAGGGCCGCCCGCCATCCGTGGTGCGGGCGGCCTTTTCGGCGTTTTGCCCAGTGATGACGCGCGCCGGGGACTGCCTTGCGCCCCGCAGGTGTTTACGTGGTGACGACATTCCGGGATTTGGCCTCCCCCAAGCTCTCGACCTCGTTCGAGCAGGGGACGCCCCTATCGGAGGTGTACACCATGAGAGACGCCGCTTCGCGGCTGAAGGGCCTCGTCGAACAGCTGTTGGGCGTACCGCTCCCGCTGCGCATCCGCGCCTGGGACGGATCGCAGGCCGGTCCGCCGGACGCCCCGATCCTTGTCGTCCGCAACCGGCGCGCCGTGCGCCACCTGCTGTGGAAGCCGGGCGAACTCGGCCTCGCCCGCGCCTGGGTGTCCGGCGACCTCGGCGTCGAGGGCGACCTGTACACCGTCCTCGAACGCATCTCCGGTCTCGTCTGGGAGCGCGGAGAGGACGCCCCCACCCTCGCCCAGTCCCTGCGCGACCCCGGCGTCCGTGCGGCCGTCCGCGGCCTCGTCGCGCTGGCCGGCTCGCCGCTGCCGCCCGGCCCGCCCCCGGAGGAGATCCGCAGGCCCCATCGCGGCCTCCACACCAAGCGCAGCGACAAGCGCGCCATCAGCCACCACTACGACGTCGGCAACGACTTCTACGAGATCGTCCTCGGTCCGTCCATGGTGTACTCCTGCGCCTACTGGCCCGCCCAGCCCTCGCAGGCCACCCTCGAACAGGCCCAGGACGACAAGCTCGAACTCGTCTGCCGCAAGCTCGCCCTGACGCCCGGTCAGCGTCTGCTGGACGTCGGCTGCGGCTGGGGCTCCATGGCGGTCCACGCCGCCCGCGAGCACGGCGTGAGCGTCGTCGGCGTCACGCTCTCCCAGGAGCAGGCCGCGCACGCCCGTAAGCGCGTCGCCGACGAAGGGCTCACCGACCGCGTCGAGATCCGTGTGCAGGACTACCGTGACGTCACGGACGGCCCCTACGACGCGATCTCCTCGATCGGCATGGCCGAACACGTCGGCTCCCCGCGCTACCTGGAGTACGCCACCGCTCTGCACCGCCTCCTCAAGCCCGGCGGACGGCTGCTGAACCACCAGATCGCGCGCCGCCCACAGCGGGACGAGACGGAGTACGAACTGAACCCGTTCATCGACGCCTACGTCTTCCCCGACGGCGAACTCGCCCCCGTGGGCACCACCGTGTCCCTGCTGGAGCGGGCCGGCTTCGAGACGCGCGACGTCGAGTCGATCCGCGAGCACTACGCCCTCACCCTGCGCCGCTGGGTGGCGAACCTGGAGGCCGGCTGGGACCGGGCCGTCACGCTCACCGGGCCGGGCCGGGCCCGGGTCTGGCGGCTGTACATGGCCGCCTCCGCGCTCGCCTTCGAACGCAACCGCATCGGCGTCAACCAGGTCCTGGCCGTGAAGACCACCGAATCCGGTACTTCCGGTCTCCCTCTGCGCGCCCGCACCTGGAACTGACCCCCACCCTCGCTCCCCGTGGCAACGACGGGCACGACGCGGGGCACGACGACGGGCCCTGTCCCGATGACCGACTCCGACCGACTCCAGGAGTCCGACCGAGTCCGGCCATCGGAACAGGGCCCGTGCCCCCGCTCCCGTGGTACTTCCACCACCGGGCCCCTGCCCGGCTGCCATCCGGCTGCGGCCTGTTACTCCGTCTTGATCGCCTGGAGCATGTTCAGCCGTGCCGCCCGCCGGGCCGGCCACAGGGCCGCGAGCACGCCCACGACGCCGGCCAGCAGCAGGAAGACCGCCATCCGCTCCCAGGGCAGGATCAGTTCGTACGTCGCCATCCTCGAGCCCACCAGCCGCCCGGCCGCCCAGCCGAAGAAGACGCCCAGGCCGATGCCGAGCACCCCACCGAACAGGGAGATCACCAGGGACTCCAGACGGACCATCCGCTTGACGCCCTTGCGGTCCAGGCCGATCGCGCGGAGCATGCCGATCTCCTGGGACCGTTCGAACACCGACATGGCCAGGGTGTTGATGACCCCGAGGACGGCGACGAGCACGGCCATCGCCAGCAGCCCGTAGAGCATGTTCAGTATCAGCGTGAACATGGATGCCAGTTCGTTGGAGATGTCCTTCTTGTCCTGCACCTTGATGGCGGGGTTGGTGCCGAGGGCCTCCACCAGCCGGTCCTTCGCCGCGTCGGAGGCACCGCCGGAGGTCTTCACCATGACCCGCATGTCGACCGGGTCCGACTGGTGCGGGGCGAGGGTCGCGGTGTCGAGCATGATGCCGCGGAACATCTCGTTGCCCTCGTAGACCCCGGCGACCGTCAGCTCCTGCTTCTCGCCGTCCTCGTAGGTGAGGGTGAAGTCCGAACCGGTCTTCCAGCCGTGGTCCTCGGCCGTCCTGTGGTCGACGACGATCCGTGTACCGGACACCTCGAAGGCGCCGTCGCGGACCGGGAGGTCGGTCAGCTCGCCGATCGAGGAGCCGTCGACGCCGGTCAGGAACTCCGTCCGCTCGTCGATACGGGCGGGCGCGTTGCGCAGCGGGCTGCTGGCGGTGACGTCGTCGGACTGCTCCAGCGTCCGCGCGACGTCCGGCGAGAGCCAGTTGCCGTTCGCCATCGACACCACGTAGTCGGCCTCGATCGCGGAGGCGGCCATCTTGTCGATGGCGTTCTGCAGGCTGCCCGCCACCACCGTCATCCCGGTGATCAGGGTGAGCCCGATCATCAGCGCGGACGCGGTCGCGGCGGTACGGCGCGGGTTGCGCACCGAGTTCTGCCGGGCCAGCTTCCCGGACACCCCGAAGACGCGCAGCACCGGCGCCGCGGCGGCGATCAGCGGACGGGACAGCAACGGGGTCAGGACGAACACGCCGATGATCAGCAGCACCGCGCCGAGACCCATGGGGGCCTGGCCGTCCGTGCCGCTCATCGTCGTGGCCGCGAGGACCACCGCGATGCCGGCGCCCGAGAAGAGCGCGCCCAGCGTGTTGCGCAGCACCAGCGACTTGGTGGTCGCCTTGGCGTGCACGGAGCTCATCGCCGCCACCGGCGGGATCTTCGCGGCCCGGCGGCCGGGCAGCCACGCGGCGAGCATGGTGATCAGGACGCCGATCGCGAACGCGGCGGCGACGGTGCCCGGCGTGACCACCAGCGGGCCGGCGGGCACGACCGCGTCGAACGCCCCCATCAGGGCGCGCAGCCCGGCCCCGATGCCGATACCGGTGAGCAGTCCGACCACGGCGGCGACCGCGCCCACCACGAACGCCTCGATCAGCACCGACCGCGTGACCTGCCCGCGGGAGGCGCCGACCGCGCGCATCAGCGCCAGCTCCCGGGTGCGCTGGGCGACCAGCATGGTGAAGGTGTTGGCGATGATGAACGTACCGACGAACAGCGCGATGCCGGCGAACACCAGCAGGCCCTGCTTCAGCCCGCTCATCGACGAGGCGATCATGCTCGCCTGGTCCTCGGCGAGCTGCGTGCCGGTGGTGGTCTCCACGGCATCGGCGGGCAGCGCCTTGTCCAGCTCCGCCTTCAGCGCGGTCTCGGAGACGCCGTCCTTCGCCTTGACGGCGATCTCGTCGAACGTGCCCTCCTTGCCGAACAGCTTCTGCGCGGTCGCCGTGTCGAACAGCGCGAGGCTGCCGCCGGCCGCGACACTGCCGTCGTCGGTGGTGAAGATGCCGGTGACGACCGGCTCGAGGACGGGGCCGTCGACCGACATCCGTACGGTGTCGCCGACCTGGTAGCCGGTGCGCTTCGCGGTCTCGGCGTCGATGAGGATCTCGTCGGCGCCCTTCGGCGCGTGCCCTTCGGTCAGCGGGTAACGGGGGTCGTCGGTGCCCCAGTAGTTGCCGCCCTGCGACCCGAAGCCGTCGCCGACCAGCTTGCCGTCCTGGTCGGCCATGGCGGTGAAGCCGAGGACGACGCCGATGGCCTGCGCGGCGCCGGGCACCCGGGCGCTGTCCTCGACCATGGCCGAGGTCAGCTCGTGGGGCTCGCCGACCTTGTCCCCCTCGGCTTCCTTCCACTGGGCGGTGACGGCGACGTCGACGTGGTCGAAGCCCTTGGCGGAGCTCTTCTGCAAGGCGTCGGAGAGGGTGTTGGTGAAGACCAGGGTCCCCGACACGAAGGCCACGCCGAGCATCACGGCGAGCACGGTCATCAGGAGCCGGGCCTTGTGCGCGAACACATTGCGCAAGGCGGTACGGAACATGGGTGTCTTCTCGAGTCCAGTCGTACGAGTGGGGATGTGGGGCGTCAGCAGGGATGAGATCGCGTCACCGGAAGAGGTGGGGGGCCTGTTGTGTGCTGACGACGGCTCGGCCGGTGACGGCTCAGCTCGTACGGCCCTTGGCGTCGAACTGCTTCATGCGGTCGAGCACCGAGTCGGCCGTCGGCCCGTGCACCTCGTCCACGATCCTGCCGTCCGCGAGGAACACCACCCGGTCCGCGTAGGCCGCGGCGACCGGGTCGTGGGTCACCATGACCACCGTCTGCCCCAGCTCGCGTACGGAGTTGCGCAGGAAGCCGAGCACCTCGGCGCCGGAACGGGAGTCGAGGTTGCCGGTGGGCTCGTCGCCGAAGATGATCTCGGGCTTGGAGGCCAGCGCCCGCGCGACGGCGACCCGCTGCTGCTGGCCGCCGGACAGCTGGGACGGCCGGTGGCTCAGCCGGTCGGACAGTCCGATCATCCGGATCACGGTGTCGAGCCACTGCTGGTCCGGCTTGCGCCCCGCGATGTCCATCGGGAGGGTGATGTTCTCCAGGGCCGTCAGGGTCGGCAGCAGGTTGAACGCCTGGAAGATGAAGCCGATCTTGTCCCGGCGCAGCTTGGTGAGCTGCTTGTCCTTGAGGGAGCCCAGCTCGGTGTCACCGATGCGCACGGAACCGGCCGAGAACGTGTCGAGGCCGGCCACACAGTGCATCAGCGTGGACTTGCCGGAGCCGGAGGGGCCCATGATCGCGGTGAACTCGGCCTGCCGGAAGTCCACGGAGACCTGGTCGAGGGCGACCACCTGGGTCTCGCCCTGGCCGTAGATCTTCGACAGCTCCGTGGCGCGTGCGGCCACGGTGGTGGTCCGGTCGGCGATGGGTGCGGTGGTCACGGGATGGGCACTCCTGACGTGCGACGTTTCACGGGAACGGGACGTCATCCATCGTTCCGCCCGACGGCCGCCGTGTAGTCACCCGCAGCTCCGGTTCCGGGGGACGACTCAGGGTGGACCCCGGTGGTCACCGTCATACCTGGGGTTGACGGCGACCCCGGGCGAGGGGGAGGGGCCGGGACCGAACGGAGAGGGCTTTCGATCCGAGCGGGGCCTCCGAACACCGGATATCGCAAGAACGGGTGGAGCGCCCTTGTTCGGACGGTGAAATTCCGTCATTCCGTATGCGCGGCCGACCCTCGCGCGCGAGGCTGTTGGCATGTGCTGATGGCGATTCCCATGGCCTGATACACCCTCAGGCGCCAATAAAATCAGACAACATCGGCCCACCACCCCGAAGTTCGGGGGAGCGGTCCCGATAGGCTCGGGGGGCCCGACGCGGAGCCTATGGCCTGCCCGGATGGTGGAATGCAGACACGGCGAGCTTAAACCTCGCTGCCCCTGCTGGGGGCGTGCCGGTTCAAGTCCGGCTCCGGGCACTCTCTGACGTACGTCGTCTGACCTGCGGCGACGTACGTCAACCGTCGTGCCTGGTCCGCGTAACCGGCGCACGACTGGCGCACCGGCCCCTGACTTGCCGTCATGGCATACGGGAAAGCGATGGAGAACGACGCTGTCCACCCCCCCCCGTCGGCGCAGCCCGCGACCCGCGGTCCGTCCGGGGTCAGCACGGTGTCGGTGTGCAGCGCGCCCTCGGAGAATCCGGCGAGGTCGAGGAGTTCCCGTACACAGGACCGCACCCGGGACACTTCGTCCGGCGTCTCGGGCGGGCCCGTGCCCTCCCGCACCACGCTCACCGCGTGATGCATCCCGCCCAGCGAGAGCGTCTCCACCCGGCAGCGGGGCCCGGGGAGCAACTCCTCGACGAGTTGCGCCCCTTCGTCCGCGGTCTCGGCCCCCAGGGCGAGTGCCTCCTGATCCCGCACGAAGGCGGGCCGGGCCCACCGTCCTTCGGCGTCGCGGGACTTGATGACGACGGGCAGTCCGATCCGCTCCGCGGAAGCCCGGGCCCGGGCGACTGAGCCGGTCTCCTCCGCCCGCACCGGGGGCCAGGACGCCTCGAGCAGCAGCCGCCGCAGCGCCGCTGGATCCTTCAGCCGCTCGGCGGCCGGGTCCCGCCACAGCATCCCGTCCCGCTCCCGCCGCACCCGCCGTACGACGGCCCGGACGTCGTGCCCGGCTCCCGGCCCGCACATCAACTGTCCGATGCCGTACCGCCGTAAGAGCCCGGTCGGCAGGCCGTGCAGGGTCCCGTCGGCGACCCCGACCGGAGCGGCGACGAGCCGCCGCTCCGGGGGGACCGTGCCCGGCACAGCCTCCTGCGGCCCCACCACCGCCCACAGGTCGAACCCGGCGGCCACGGCCGACCGCACGAGCCCCTCCCCGGGCATCACCAACAGCATCCGTTTCGCAACGCTCGCCACGGCCTCTCTCCCACCGATCCGTTCGAATCCCGCCAGGCTCTCCCGCTGCCTTCCCGTTCACCTCCCGCCCCGTTCCCCACGCCACCGCCCCGGAGGCAGAACGACCGGACATCGCCGGGCTCGGCCCCCTCGACCAGGAGTGAGCAGGGCGGGGACGGGGGTGGGGGCGGGGACGACCGGGGCTGGTCTCCGGCCGGTTCCGGGCAGGTTCCAGGTCGGTCATGGTTCGGTCCCCTGCGCTGAGGGGAATCGAGTGGTCGCGTAGCGTGTTACGCAACACAACGAGGGAAAGATCCTTCCAAGCATTAGGGTCATTCCTTTGCCTACCTATTACTCTTGAGCCCAAGGCCGCGCCGTGTGGCCATGGAGGAGTGCAATGAGGAGCAGAAACCCGGTCTTCTCGCGACGGGGGTTCAGCCGCGACAACGGCTACGCGGGCTTCAACACCGCGCCGCAGGCCGGGGGTCCCGCTGTCGCCACGCAGGGCAACCCGTACGCGCAGCCCACCGGCAACCCGTACGCGCAGAACCCCTACGCGCAGAACCCGTACGGTCAGCAGGACGTGCAGCACGGCGCGCCGCCGCAGGCGCCCGCCACGGCCGGCCGGATGACCATCGACGACGTCGTCATGCGCACGGGCACCACGCTCGGCGTGCTCGTCGTCTTCGCCGCGCTCGCCTGGGCGCTGCTGCCCGTGGACGACGCCAACCTCGGCCGGTCCTACGGCATCGGCATCGGCGCCGCCCTGATCGCCATGGTCCTGGGGCTCGTGCAGTCCTTCAAGCGCAAGGCCTCGCCCGCGCTGATCCTGACGTACGCCGCGTTCGAGGGAGTGTTCCTCGGCGTCATCTCCAGCGTCGTCGACAACCGCATCGCCGACGGTGCGGCCATGCAGGCCGTGCTCGGCACCATGGCGGTCTTCGTCGGTGTGCTGGTGGCGTACAAGGCGGGCTGGATCCGCGTCAACCGCCGTTTCTACGGCTTCGTGATGGCGGCCGCGCTCGGCTTCATCCTGCTGATGGCCGTGAACCTGCTGTTCGCGGTGTTCGGCGGCGGTGACGGCCTCGGCTTCCGCAGCGGCCCGCTCGGCATCATCTTCGGTGTCGTCGGCATCATCCTCGGTGCCTGCTTCCTCGCCCTGGACTTCAAGCAGGTCGAGGACGGCCTCACCTACGGTGCCCCGCGCGAAGAGGCCTGGCTCGCCGCCTTCGGCCTCACGCTGACGCTGGTCTGGCTCTACCTGGAGTTCCTGAGGCTCATCGCGATCCTCAACAGCAGTGACTAGCGTCCAGTGATCAGCGCTCGAGGCGTCTGATCCAGAGGGATGTGTGCAAGGGCCCCGGGTTCACCCGGGGCCCTTCGCCGTGGTGCGGGCAGGGTGGGCGGTGGGTGGGGCGGGGCTCAGCGCAGGTTGCGCGCGGCCCTTCTCAGGTCGTACTCGTGGACGATCGCCTTGGCATGGCCGTACGCCAGGTCGTACTCGTGGCGGAGCCAGCTGACCTTCTCCTCGAAGCGGAAGAGGGACGGGCCTTCCTCCTCGACGGTGCGCAGCCAGTCGGAGATCTCACGACCGGTGCAGTGCGGGATGCGGGCGAGCATGTTGCGATGGGTCTTCTCGGAGAGGACTTGGGACATCGGCGCCTCCAGCGCAGGGTGTGAGCCGGTCCTTCAGGTCACCGTGCCTGAGCGTTCGCCTGTTGGCAACAGCCCTGTCGTGCCGCGTACGCTCGCCGCGTGGTTGATACGACGCCCCTCACCCGTGCCGTGGATCATTTCGCCGACCGCCTGCGGGCCGCGCCGCAGAGCCGGCTGCAACGGGGTGCCGCCGCCGAGGCACTCGCCCTGGCCAGGGAATTGGCGGTGTGGACCCAGCGCCTGGAGGAGCCGGGCACCGAGCCCCGCGAGATGCCCGACGCGGGCATGTTCGCCGCCGCCGACCAGATCACCGTCGCCGGCCACGACCTGGCGCTCGTACTGGAGAACGAGGAAGAGGTCGTGGAGGCACTACGGCTCGTGGAGGGGGCGCAGAAGCGCGCCGGGGTGTAGGGACACGCCCGGCGCGCGGAAAGATGGAGCGGAAGGATTCGGGCGGAAGAAGTCGGGCGGAAGGATCAGAGGGACGCGATGACGCGGTCCGCCAGGATGTAGACGTTCTCCTCGCCGCAGGCGAAGGTCAGCGTGTACGCGCCCGAGATGCCGGAACCGCCCAGCAGGAACGGGGCCCGGCCCTCACGCAGGGCCGCGGCCAGCCGCTCCGCGGTCTCCCGGTGCCCTGGTGTCATGCACAGCGTCGTGCCGTCGGCGAAGACGTAGACGTCCAGTGTGCCCAGCGGGCCGGGGCGGACGTCGGTCAGTTCCACCTCGGAGGAGGCCAGCTCCTCCAGCGTGGAGACGGTGCGTTCGTGGTCGTTCGCGACCGGCGACGGGTTCGGGACGAAGTCCGGGTGCGAGGGGTGCCGACGGCGGGCCGCGGCCAGCTCCGGGGACTCCGTGGGCGTACCGCCCTGGACGAAGTCCGTCGGGGCGTACTCGTCGGTTTCGGCGCCCGGATCGGTCACCGGCTCCAGACCCGCGAAATCGGTCTGCCGCGGCATGAACAGCTCACTGTCGGCCAGGCCCAGCAGGGACGGTGCGTCGGAGACGTCACGCGCCTCCTGGGCGGCCCAGAACGCCCGCGCCTCGGCGAGCTCCCGTTCCCGTTCCTCCGCGAGAGCCTCGGCCACGGCCGTGCGTATCTCGTCGGCGTGGGCGGAGCGGGCGGCGGGCAGGAGCGCACGCGTGACGGCGGCACGGTCCTTGACCAGCTCGGCGTGCAGGGCCGCGACCTGTCGGCGCAGCACCAGAATGCTGCGCAGGACGGCGACTCCCACGGCGCCGGTTGCGGCCGTGGTGACCAACAGGGCGATCGGCATGGCGCTCACTGACGTACTCCCGGTTCAAAGTCGACCCCCGACTTCCTACATCAGCTTGAAGGGTGGACTAACCATCTGTCAGTGCGTAACGTCACAAAGCGGACAGGGTGTGGTTTCCAGGCCGGGTGGGGGCAGGGCTCTGACCGGAAAACTCAACGGTCAGATGGGTATGGCGGGGTAGCCCCTCGGCGGTGATGG
>NZ_JBHSPC010000103.1:0-31981 GCF_042656345.1 Streptomyces incanus | reverse complement strand
TCGTCACACTGCCGTGACCTGCACGCCTACAAGATCACCCCGACTTTGAAATCGCCCTGGCCGGATCACGCTGGGTTCGACGGGCCGTTGAGGCTCCTTGAAGCACAGGACAACAAGTGGTTCGGTTACGCGGAGGGACAGCGCGGCGGCCTGCTGATTTCAGACCCGAAGGAGGTCAGCATCACGCTCCAGCGGTATGCGAGACTGCGTTCACAGGCTCTCACCTCCGAGGATTCCAGGAGCCTGCTGAAGCGACTTCGAGGAGCGCTATGAGCAGCATCGACGAACGGGCTTGGTTCAAGAGCAGCTACAGCGGTTCCGACGGTGACGACTGCGTCGAGGTGGCGAAGGGCACGCAGGCGATCCACGTCCGGGACTCTAAGGACCAGCGGAGCCCCGAACTCGCCCTCTCCCCCGCCGCGTGGAGCGACTTCATCATCTACGCCGCGCAGGGCTGACCTTCAAACTGCAAGGCCAGCGCCCCGCATCGGACTCAGTCCCGATGCGGGGCGTCGTCGTACCTACAACCCCGAGGCAACCTGCTTTACACCCAACTCCCCACCCGAATAAGCCTCGAAGCCGCCTCGAACCTCGAAGTTCGGTATGCTGGTGACAGATCCCAACAACCGGGAGGTCCAATGATGCTGCGCAAGATCGATGTTGACGACGAGGTTTACGCACATTTGGAGCAGGCAGCAACACCTTTGGTCGACACCCCAAACTCTGTTCTCCGCCGCCTGCTTGGGCTCGATCACGACACCTCGATCCCAAAGCCCGGTCAGATCTCCCCCCTCGCCAACTTGGTTGCCTCCGGCCGACTGTTAGCGGGTCAACGACTGACGTGGCATCGACGCAACCATAAAAGGACTCATCTCGCTGTCGTAACCAAGGACGGTCGGCTGCGCCTCGAGAACGGCACCACACACAAGAGCCCTTCGGGGGCCTGCGGAGCGATCTCTGGGATCGCCATCAATGGCTGGTCTGCCTGGCACACCGAAGACGGCACACCGCTACAAGCTCTGCGAGACACCTAAAGAAACGTTGCGCCCAGCCGATGGCGCTTCTGCTTGCCCTGGAGGATTCATTTGAACGGCCAGACAGTCGCACTTATATTATTGAGCGCCGGAACCGCCGGCTATATTGCGCACACCAAAGAGAGTTTGGTTCAACCCCTCATGGTGGCCGCGGCTGTTGGAGCACTCATTTTTGCCATGTCCACTTTTCGCGCATGAAAGCACGATAGAGCGAGCCAACTACCCCGCACCCTTAACGGCGCGGGGTAGCCGCTTTTACACTGCGCAACTCTTACAAAGTAGACTTCATCACCCGTAGAGATGCTGCATGAAATAATCGTGCGCAGCTCGCATTTCCCTCTCTCGGTCAGCCTTATAGAAGGGTGCCTCGTAACCCTCAGGAGGAGCAGTTCTCTCGCCGTTCACGTAGGCAATATATTCGTTGTAGTGTTCTTTGCTCTGACCATGACCGTACGAGTTGTGATTTTTTGCGATCTTACGGCCAGAAACGTCAAACCAAGTGTCAGCCTCATAATCTGCAAGAATCGGATACCGCGCTCTATAAATCGCGACCAATTGTTCGGCGGTTAGCCCAAGCCAGACAGCCGTAAGAGCATCCAACTCAACGAGTGCAGCTCGACGCTCATACTCAGACCGAAGCGGGGACGTGTAATCCCACGTCGGCTTAAGGTTTCCCGCGAGTGAGCGAATTCCAGGCCAGGGCAGAGCCCATTCCAGGCTACTTAGCCACGACGAATCAAATAGCTCACACCAAAGCGGAGAATATGCCTCCGTAAGGCAATTCAAGCGGAGGGCCCGAAGCAACAGGTGCCCGGCAAGCGGGTGAGCGGGGTCGGCATAAGGCATTTTGCGCGCCTCAGAAACCTGCAAATGAGAGCGACCCGTGATACGGAGTAGATAATCGAGCGGTAGCGACGCCCAGATCCCAGAATTGAGCACTGTAGCACGGTTATCAGACAGGGCCATTGACTCCACTGTATGAACGTGTGCAGGACCGGGCGGGATCAGGGCAGCAAACAGACTCCTCTCCGTATCGAATGGGATCATGACTCGCCACGCCATCCGATAGAACTCCGTGTATGGGCGGAATAGCCAAATACGGCGCCGCAACAGCTCTCTCTGCTCGGCTTCAGGAAGTCTCAACTCAACGTCGGCCAGAACATTCGAGCGGCTATCCCATTCTTCACAGGAAGGGCTCCATTGCGAACTCAAGCGGCCGTGATCCAACCACCGATCCTGAACGCCCCTGAATTCCCTAAGTCCACAATCGCGAACATAGTTCGTGCGTGGAATCGCGTTTTCCGGGAGCGTCGGCAGATTCCAGCCAGACCAATCACGATTTGTCTTACAGATTGGATTCGGTTGTTTATTGAAGACTGACGTGGCCACACCCAAATGCGGCCCTTGCAAGATTACCTCGTCAAGCGACTCTGGTTTTGTAGTGCCCCATCGGTAAAGACCCAGTTTCTTTGTGGCCAAGTTCTCGAACATTCCGATGGTGATTCTGGGCTCGTGTACACCCAACCGATCTTCGACATTAGCAAGCGCTGTGATAGCACCTTGCTCATCCGTCGTAACCGGGTAGAGTAGCGCTGCCTGGCTAGCGGGGATCGCTGTATCGCCTGAAAGTCGATGCCACTGCGCGAGCAAGCCCGCGTCCACCTCAATCAGACGCGCCCGGTGCGGGCGCAGCTCCCATTGACCCGCCGATTTAATGCCCGGCAACTCACCTTGACCATCGTGCGCAAATGAGTCTCGCAAAGTTGACGGATCAAAAAGCCAGCTGAGATGCGTGAAGCAGATCGGCCCCGCCTCACCATAGATCTGAACGCCAAATTCTGTGTTCGCATGAATCTCCGAGAAGACGCCTCGCCGATTCGAGAAGTGCCCATGTACCTGGAGGTGCCGGTAGGCAGCTTCACGCAATCGACCTTCTTTCACACCACTAAAGTGCGTGTCCGGGTGTACCAATCCAGCCGTTCCACCAAAACCAAAGTGACGCCACACTTGGCACATAAAGGCCCGATAGAGATCTGGTCTTGTACCTGAAATTAGCGTGAATGTGGTCGGGTCGCTGAGGAACTCGGCCATGCCGACGACCGCGGCGAGTTCGCCAAAATAGGACCTGTTTTGTCCGGCATCTGCCAGCACAGCATTCTTGTGCTCTCGCCAACGATCGGCCGACGGCTTCTCACTAAGCTTGAACCAAGGATCGAACTCGGCCAGCACCCTGGCCTCGTCCCAGTCCGGCCGCACCCAAGGCGGGTTCCCCACCTGAAGGTCGAACCCGCCCCCCGGTCCCCGGAACACGTGCGCGAAGTGCAGTTCCCAGTGGAAGAAGCCGTGGCCGTCCTCCGCCTTTATGTCCTTCTCCGTCGTTCCGGCGATGTCCTCGACCGTGTTCAGCCACGGGTAGCGGAACGGCAGCAGCCGGGCCGGTTCCATGCCGAGGAAGCCCTCCAGGCGGTCCTCGACGTCGGTCAGCAGGTCCAGCGCGTCGTCTGGGTTGAGGTTCTCGATGCCGGAGAGCAGCGAGTTCTCGGGCATGTCGACCTTGCCGAGGACGCTCTCCAGGAAGTCCAGCCAGTCACCGAGGCTCTGGAGCGGGACGGTCTTCCGCTCCGGCTGCCCGCCACCGGTCCTGCGGCGCGACGCGCTCCGCGTGGGCCTGGCCTTCGGCCCAGAACCCGCGCCCAGTTCCTCCTGCTCGCCATCTGGGTCGTCGAACAGCCCGGCGGCCCGCCACAGCTGGTCACCGGGAGCGGGACCGGCCGACTCCACGAGCGTCACCGGGGCCACCGGCTCCGCCACCGCTTCCGTGGCGGCCGACTCACGCACGCCCAGCAGCCCCGCCACCGACGACTCGTCGACGAGGGCTCCGCCCGTCCCGTACACCGGGGCAGTGCCGTCGAGTTCGCCGACCTTGTCCAGCGGCCAGAACCACAGGGCGCACCACGCGTCCATCACGGTCTTCAGCCGCCAGTACGGCGTGCCGTGGCGGGTCAGGTCGTCGAGGACCTTCTGCTTGTCCTCCGCCTCCGAGGCCTGCTCCAGCCAGTCCGCGCCCCACACGTCGATGCGGCGGGCGACCGCCCGCTCGGAGAGTTCGAGGCGGGTGGCGACCAGCGACCACAGGAACTCGGCGCGGCGGGCCACGCCCTGCAGCCGGCCCAGTTCGGTCTTCTCCGCCGCCCTGCGCCACCGGTCGTAGCGCTTCTGCCGCGCCTCGGCGGTCTCCTCGCCGCGCTCCTGGAACGGCTTCGGCCCCTTCGGTGCCTTCTGCACCCCCTTGCGCCACTTCCCCAGCGCCTTCGCCGCGTCCTCCGCGAGCTTCTTCGCCTCCGGCTCCCCGGCGACCGCGCCCCAGCCGATGGCGGGCAGCAGGAACTGGTGCACCGCGCCCTCGGGCAGCGGGCCTTCCCGGAACGGCAGGTCGGTCGGCGGGAGGGTGTTCTTCTTCGCCAGCCACTGGCCGTCCGCCAGGACGTCGGCCTTGTAGACCTTGCGGCCCGCGCCGATGAGCGAGTTGCCGCGCCGCAGGTGCAGGCCGAACCAGGGGGCCCGCATGCCCGGGTGCATGGAGTTGAGCCAGAGAGAGACCTCGGCCAGCTCCACCGCCGTGGCGTTGAGGTCGACACCGTAGGCGTTGTGCAGGGCGATGTACGCCTTGGCCTTCTGGAGCTCGATCTGCCGCAGCTCGGGGTCCACCCGGCGGCCCAGCTCGTGCTCGCGCCGCCGCAGGTACTCCGCGGCCACCTGATCGATGGCCTCGTTGAGGAACGCGCCCGAGCCGAGGGCCGGTTCGCAGATCTTCCACTCCAGGAGTTCCCTGGCCTCGGTGACGGTGTCGTGCTGGTCCAGCCGGTGCTTGAGGGCCAGTTCGACGGTGACCTCGGTGAGGGACTTCGGGGTGTAGTAGGAGGCGGAGGTCTGGCGGTCGCGGCCGGCCAGGCGGTAGACGAACGTGCCCTTGGGGTGGACCACCCGCTCCTGGCGGCCGGTCTCCTCGTTGGTCCGGGTGACGAAGACGTCGTCCGCGTAGTGCTGGGCGCGTGAGGCGGGGATGGTCCAGCTGCCGCCGGAGGGGTCGCCGCCCTTGGCGACCTCGTACAGGTCCTCCTCGGCGATGGAGCCGGTGTAGGACATCAGGCCCTCGTACACCGCGCCGAGCTGGTTGATGCCGAGCTGGGCGTAGGAGATGAACCCGCCGCGCTCCCGGCCACGGCCCCGGGTGAGCATCAGGCGGCGCAGCACCTTGTGCAGGGTCTCGTTGCGCAGCCGGGTGTCGAGGAACGGGAGGCGCTTCTCGCCCTCGCCGCCCCGGTAGGCCGGGTTCTCGATCTGCTCGTCCGAGATGAGGCGGACGGCCTCCTTGGTGAACAGCTCGGAGCGCAGGGCCTCGAAGCGCAGGCCCGCGCTCGTGCTGCGGGCGGCGGCGCGGCGGGCGCGGTCGGCCTCGCGGACGCGCTCGGTGTGCTCGGCCCGGGTGATGGCGCCGGCGGCAAGCAGCCGGTCCGCCTCCCGTTCCGCCTCGGCGGCCTCGCGGGCGGCGGCCTCGGCGGCCAGGTCCTCGGGCTCGGTGCCGTAGCGGCGGTGGCCCTTCTCGACCTTGTCGAAGAGCAGGTCCAGTGACTTGTACAGGTGGAAGCCACGCCGGGAGCGCTCGCCGACCAGGTCGCGCAGGACGAGGTCGCCGAGGCGCTGGAGGCCGTAGCCCTGCTCGTACTCGGGGTAGTCGGAGGGCAGGATGCCGAGGGCGGGGCTGGCCTCCGCGTAGAGGAGGAACAGGATCCGGTACAGGTAGCGCAGCGACTCGCGGCTGAGCTCCTTGGCCAGGCGGGCCGGGTCGTCGAGGTCGGCCGGGGTGACGCCGTTCTCCGGGTCGCGCAGACGGGCGAGGACCGCGTTGGCGATCCACTCGACGCTCAGACGCAGGCCCTCGCGCAGCTCGGTGGAGACGCCGACGGCGTGCTTGCCGGACTTGTCGAGGAAGCCGGCGAGCGGTGCGGTGCCGCCCTCTGCGGGAACGCGCAGCGAGTCGGCGCCGAACAGGGCGGCTAGCGTGTCGAGTTCACCGCCGTGGCGGTCGTCGCGCCGGTTGAGGGCGGCGTCGAGGTCGGCGGCCAGGTAGCGGGCCTCGGGCCAGGCGAGGCGGTCGGCGAGGACGATGACGCCGCCGACGAGCAGGAGGACGTGACGCGGGGGTGCGTCGCAGGCGAAGAGGAAGTCGGTGAGGGCCTTGGCGTCTTCGAGCGGAGCCGCCGACGCCTCCAGGTCCACGGGGTGCAGTAGGCGGCCGGCGCCGTCCGGGTCGAGGGCGGCGTCGGGCTCAGTGGTCCAGCCGCAGGAGACGGCGTACAGGCCGGGTTCGGCGTGGACGACCTGGAGGGTGTAGGCGTGGTCGGCGCGGTGGACGGTGACGGTCTGCTCGTGGGCGTCGGTGTAGCCGAGGGCGTGCAGGGTGTCCAGGTGGCTTTCGGTGAACCGCTTCCGCCAGCCCTCGGGTTCGGGTGCGTCGGGGTCGGGGTCGGCGAGCGCTTCCGCGTCCTGGGCGAGGGCGGCGCGGCCCGCGAAGTAGGGGCCGTGCAGGGCGCGCAGTCCCTCGCGGGGGGTTCGGGCGCGCGGGGGCACGGAGTCGGGGCCTAGGCCCTGACGCTTCGCCTCGGCGACGGCGTCGGCGTGCCGGCGGCGTTCCTGCTCCTCGAAGGCGGCCCAGCGGGCGAGGAGGCCGTCCTTGGCCTTGAGGTCCTTAGGGAGGACTTCGGCGAGGTAGTGGGCCGAGAGGTAGTCGCCGTGGTTGACCAGCGAGTCGTACGTCACGTCAGTTCTCCGCCTGGGCGTCGGACGGGTGGGCGTCGGATGCGAAAGGGCCGCCCGCGGCGTCGGCTTCGTCCCCGGCGCCGGGGGCGTCCGCGTCGCCGGGGCGGTCGAGGACGGCCAGGACGCGGAGCAGCGGGCGGCCGGTGGTGTGCAACTGGTCCAGCAGACGGGCCAGTTCGTCGGCGGTCTCCTCGACGAGGCGTTCGCGGCGGCCCGTGATGCCGGGCAGCAGGGAGTCGGCGCGCCACTGGGCGACATGGTCGCGGTAGAGGGCGAGCGGCTCGCTGATCTGTTCCTCCCACTCCGTCCTCCCCGCGTCCAGGTGGGCGCGGGCGGCGGCGACGGCGGCCGGGACGAGGGTCTGGAGCCGGCCCAGGTCGCTCGGCCCGCCGGTGCGGGCGAGCCTCGGGCCGACCTTCGCGTCGCGCAGCGCGTCCGCCATGGGGCGCACCTCGGGTGTTCCGGCGCCGTCGGCACCGAGCCCGGTCACGGCCATCCAGCGCACCACGGTGGGACGGCCGAGGGCGTTGGAGTGGATGCCCTGGACGAGGAACACCGGTCCGTCCACGTGGGGCGTGGTGATGACCGGGGCCTCCTGTGGGCCGAACTCGACGAGGACCTTGTCCGTCAGCCACTCCACCACCGGGTGGATGTCGGTGAGGAAGGAGACCTCCGGCCACATGGTGGTACTGCTGTCCCTGGCCTCGGTGAGCTTCCGCTGCGCGAGGGTGCGGTCGAAGGTGACCAGCATGCGCTCGGCGACGCGCTGCTCCCTCAGGTAGGAGGGCGGCAGGGCCTTGAGACGGTGGAGCAGGTCGGGGGCCTTGACCGGGGAGAGCGAGAAGTACGCGCCGCCCTTGGCGTCGGTGCCGGACGACAGGCCGATCAGGTCCTCGGCACGCTCCTCGTAGACCACGTCGAGGGCGGTGTCGACGAAGGCGGCCGTGTCGCCCTCGAAGAGGGAGATCAGCTCGGCGCGTGCGGGCAGTTCCTGCTCGGTGATCGAGTCCACCTGGCCGAACAGGTCGGCGAGCGCGGTGTCGTCGGTCGGGGCGGACTCCAGGAAGTCCTCGACCGTGCCGCCCCGGACCAGTTCCCTGATGAGCCGGCGCTCCTCCTCCTCGGCCCGGTAGAGACCGGACACGGCCTCGGCCGTGCCGTCCAGCTTGTGCGCCTCCTCCTCCCGGCGGAGCAGCTTCTCGGCGACCGTGCGGTCGTCCTTGGCCCCGGGGACGGCGGAGGTGAGGATCAGGGCACTGAACTGGGGCTCGTGCTTCTGCCCGTACCGGTCGATACGGCCGTTGCGCTGCTCGATGCGGATCAGCGACCACGGGATGTCGTAGTGGATCAGGTGGTGGCACTGGCGGTGCAGGTTGACACCCTCGGAGGCGACGTCGCCGGTGAACAGCAGCCGGACCGGGTTGTCGGCCAGGCCGAACGCCTCCAGGACCTTGGCCTGTTCGTCGTCGCTGAGGCCGCCGTGCATGACGGTGACGGCCTTCGCCGTGCCGTCGGCCGCGACCGGGAAGCCCAGACGGGCGGGGACGACCTCGGCCAGCCACGTGAGCGTGCGGACCCGTTCGGAGAAGACCACGGCCCGGGTGGCGGACCGGGGGCCGACGCCGATCTCCTTCAGCTGCTCGACGAGCGCGTCGAGTTTGGCGGAGTCACCGGGGGCGGTGCCGTCGCCCATGCCGGCGACGATCTCCCGCAGCCGGGCGAGGGCCTGCTGCTCCGGGCCGATGGCCGGATCGGGGCTGAGCCCCTTCTCCTCGGCTTTGCGGATCCGCTCGCCCAGTGCGGCGATGCGGTTGTCGACCGTCTCACCGAGGGCCACGTGGGAGGAGAGGAACGTCTTGAGCAGGTTGTAGGCGAAGAGCTGCTCGGTGGCGACCGACGTACGGTCCTGGTCGGCCGTCCCGAACTCCGTACTCGTCGGTGGGGCGGGAAGCCAGTGCTCGGTCAGCTCGGCGAAGAGCCGCTCCTCCGCCTCGGTGGCGGCGCAGTGGAGGGAGACGGTGGGGCCGCGGTCGGGCCACTCGGTGCCCATCTCCTCGCGCACCTCGGGGCTGATCTTGGTCCGGCGGATGTAGAGGTGGCCGAGGTCCTGCGCCGGATCGTAGTGGTCGCGGTCGGCGATGGCGGCCGGGTCGAGGAGGGAGATCAGGTCGGCGAAGGAGCGCTTGTCGCCGTTGTGCGGGGTGGCGCTGGCGAGCAGCAGGGCGTCCGTGCGCGGGGCGAGGATCTCGGCGAGGGCACGGCGCTGGCTGCCGGGGTTGATCAGGTTGTGGGACTCGTCGATGACGACGGCGTCCCAGCGGATGCGCTCCAGGTGGTGCCGGTACTGGCCGATGTTCTTGAGCGTGTCCACGGAGATGATCACGCGCTTGTAGTGCGTGAACGGGTTCCGGCCTGCCGGGATCTCCCGCTGGATGCGCTGGATGCCGAGGGAGTCGAGCCGTACGAGGGGGATCGAGAAACGGGTCCACAGCTCGTGCTGGAACTGCTCCAGGATGCTCTGCGGGGTGACGACCAGGATGCGCTCGCCGCGGCCACGGCGGATGAGCTCCGCCAGGGTCAGGCCGATCTCCAGCGTCTTGCCGAGACCGACGACGTCGGCGATCAGAACCCGCGGGCGGAGGTTGCGCATGGACAGGGCGAGCTCGGCGGGGCGCTGCTGGTAGACGAGCGGGTCAAGCAGGAAGCGGTCGGCGAGGGCGAGGCCCCGCTCCGACTGGGGCAGCGGCGTCTTGCGCAGGACGGCTTCGAGGAACAGCCGACTGCGTCGGAAGTACGAGGAGGTGTCGGGAACCAGGCGGGTCTTCTCCGGGTCGAGCAGCTCCACCTCGTCGATCCCGCTGAAGAAGACGGCTTCCTCGTCCCGGACGAACTCGGAGACGCCGACGGCTTCGATCCGCTCCCCGTCGTGGTCGGTCGTGGTGGTGTTGCGGACCAGCCACTCCTCGTCCCGTACGAGGATCTGCGCCCCCGGCGGGAACCGGGTCCCGTCCTGCGTCGCCCCCTGATCGGTCACCTGCGGCCCCTCAGTCTTCCTGTTCGTCCTGCGGTCCTGCGGTCCTGCGACGGCAAGTCTGTCACGGAGGGCGGAGAGGGGGCCGGGGGTCGTGCGGGCTTCCTGCGGGCGGGGCGGAGCGGCTCAGAAGAGTGCCTCCCGGGCGTATGCGGAACGGATCCGCTCGGCGATCCGCAGGGGCGCCGAGGGGCGGACGCCGGTGGCCCTGCCGCCTGTGGGCGGGGTTCCGTCCGGTCCGAGGACGATGTCCCGCGGGGCGGAAGGACCGGCGCCGCTCCCGGGCTCCCCGCCGGGTTCGTCGTCGACGGCGTGCTGCCCCGCCCCGGCCGACACCGGCGCGCCCGCCTGCTCCTCGTCCTCCACCGCCGCAGGATCGACGTCGGTGGGCGTGTAAGCGGGAACGCCGGATCCAGGCGCGGGCTCGAGGGCCGGGGCGGGGAGCTGGGGCACGACGATCTCGGGCGTCAGGTCGGTGAGGCGGCGCTTGGCCTGGAGGGCGGTCAGGCCCTGGTCGCGGATGACCCGCACCAGCCGCTCGATGATCTCGGGCAGAGTCGGCCGGGTGCCGGGGTCCGGCGCGAGCATGTCCGTGATCAGGGGCCCGAGCTCCGGTGGCAGACCCGTCAGGTCGGGAGGAGTCGCCGGATCCTCGATCTGCAGGGCGACGGCCTGCCAGGTCGGCCCCTCGTACGGATAGTGCCCGGTGGCGGCGAACAGCAGCACCGCACCGAGCGCGTAGACGTCGGCCGACCGGTCCAGCCGCTGCTCGCCCCGGGCCTGCTCCGGCGGCATGCACAGCACGCTGCCGACGACGAAACCGGCCGCCGTCAGGGTGGTGCGACGCTCCGCGAGCACGGCGAGACCGAAGTCGATCACCTTGGGGCCGTACCGGGACAGCAGGATGTTCTGCGGCTTCAGGTCACGGTGGAGCAGCCCCGCATCGTGCACCGTGCCGAGGCCCTCCGCCAGCAGCGCCCCGAGGCTGGCGGTCTCGACGAGCGGGAGGGGGCCATGCCCGGCGACAAGGGTGCGCAGATCCGGTCCGGGGACGTACTCCACCGCGAGCCACGGCTGATCGGCGTCCGCATCGGCTCCCACGAAGGCCGCGACGAACGGCCCGTAGACCGTGCGCAGACTGTCCACCTCGGACAGGAAGCGCACGCGGGTGTCCTCGTCGAGGACGGAGGGCTTGATGACCTTCACGGCGGCCTGATGGCCGGCCGGGGACTCGCCGAGAAACACCTGGCCCATACCGCCGGCCCCGATCCGGCACACGAGCGTGAAGCCCCCGACCGTCTTCGGGTCGTCGTCCTTCAGTGGTTCCACGGTGCCGCGCCTCCCCCTGTGCGGCCTGTCACCGCTGCTCCGGAATGTGGGTCGACCGCACCGGAGTCAGTCTATGCAAGCCCGCGCTTCCTCCGTGCCGCCTCCACGGGCGGGCGCCCGCGCGTCCTGAGCAGCGGGGCGGGTCGCGACCCGGCGAACTTGCTCCGCGCGTACGTTCTTGGGCACCTTGCCGAGGAGCAGGGCTGCGTCAGCCAGTCCCGTACCGATCTCAGCAAGTCCAGCCGCGCGGGGTTGCCGGAGAAGGGGCGCAGAACACTCCACTGGTATGGCAGGTGCCGGGACATGAGGCAGTAAGGCGCTGATGGACGGCACAGCACGACATCGACCGCGCAATCGCCAACCATCTCAACGAGCGCTGACGAGCGGCCTGCTGTTCATCGCCATCGGCGTCGCCGCGACCAACCTGAATGGCATCGCATCGCTGAACCGCTGGATCACCGACAGCCGCCCCTCCCCCGAGTTATGTTTTCCGCAGTCCTGCAAGAGGGCCGCTGGCCTCCGGGCCCGGCATGACTGTGTCCCCCGTCGGAGAAGGCGACCACGAGATCCGTGGACTTCGGCACGACGCCCTAGCCTGGAGGATCCTGCGCAACCACCGGTTCCAAAGGGCGACGGGATTCATCACGCCAAGGGTGGCGCCGAGTCAGTCGCAGGACGCGCGGTGGGTCAGGTGCGGGAACAGCTGCTCCCATCGGTCCTCGGGGATGCTTGAGGAGTAGGACGCGCACAGGTCCTTGTAGAGGCCGTCGGTGGCAAAGTCGAGCACGTAGGTCGTCTCCGGTGTCATGCCGGAGGTGCCGTAGTCGGTGACGGCCAGCCATCGGGGGCCCTGCGGTGGTTTCGCCGGCGGCACGTGTACCGCGTCCGCGTTCTCCAGCGTGAGGAGCTCGGGGGTGTCCCACCGCCCGTCCTTCCCGACGGACCAGATGCGATGGGGCTCGCTCGTCACCGCGTAGCGGCTGTCGGAGGTCATGCTGATCGACCTGACCTCGCGGTCGAGCAGGAGGTCGTAACCCTTCTTCACCGGGTCCGCCGGATCGGAGACGTCCCAGAACTCGACGCTTCCATCGGCCAGCGTCGCCGCAAGCTGCCCCTTGCCCGTGGGGAAGTAACCCCTCGGTGCGGCGGGGAGCCGGCCACCCTTGACGGGGTGCGCGGGCCGGGAGAGGTCCCAGAGCCGGATCTCCTCCGTCACCTCCTCGGTGACGAGCAGCCGGGACGAGCCGACGTACATCGCGCCCTCCATCGACGCCGCCTCGTCGATGCGACGACCCTTGCGGGGCCGGGCGGGGTCGGAGACGTCCCAGAACCTGATGTGCCGGCCTTTCTCCACCGTCGCCAGCCACCGTTCTCCGGCGAACCATATGCTTCCCAAGCTTCCGAGCGTGCCGCCCGCCCTCACCCCGACCGCGCCCCGGCGCACGGGTTTCGCCGGATCCCGGATGTCCCACAGGGCGGTGTCGGGTTCCTCGTGCGAGCCCACCGCGAGGAGCATGCCGTCGGGACTCACGGCGATGCTCGGGATGTCGGCGGTGAACCGGATACCGGCACTCTTCTTCACACCTCCGTCGGGCTCCAACTGCCAGAGCTGGAGGGTGTGGTCCAGCCCTTCGGTCCAGTGATGGGCCAGGAGCATGGGCGTCTTGCGCCGGGTCAGGAAGTACTTCGCCTCCCATCCGCTCGGCAGGGTGTACCGGACCTTCGGCGCCTTCAGGTCGCTGACGTCCCACACCCTCGTCGTGGACGTGAGCCGGCCCGCGTCGCTCTGCGAGGTGATGACCAGCTCACCATCGGCGGTGAACGGGCCGGTGCCCATCTGGGGCGGGACGTCGATGCCGCCCGCGAACGCCGGTGCCCAGGGCCGGTCGGGCCACATCCGTATCTCTCCGCCCACCTCGCCGGCCGCCAGATACCTGCTGTCCGGGCTGAACGCGACCGACTGGGAAGGTTCACCCGTCGGCAGAGTCACCTCAGGCAGGCGGTCCACCAGATCCGACACCTTCCCGGTCGTGTCGGCCCGTTTGACGCCGCTCTCGCGGTCCGCTCCCGCCAGGAACCTGCCGTCCTTGCTGAAAGCCAGTGACGGCATGCCGTAGCTGTTGTCACCCCAGGTGTCCATGTACAGCTCCGCCTCCACCCGTCGCAGGTCCCGCCCGTCCTCCCTCACCTCCCACCAGGCAATCTTTCCCGCTCCGCCGGTTGCGACCACCAGGTCGCGGCGGGGGTGGGCGGCCACCGCCATGACCGTCTCGGCCTGTTCCGTGTCCCGCAGCACGGGCCGGTCCGGGTCGCCGACGTCCCACAGCCGCACCTGTGCGGGCTCGCTGTCCGTGTCCCCGTTGCCGTTACCCGTGATCAGATGGCCTCCGTCGCGGGTGAAGGCCAAAGAGATCAATTCCGACGTGGCGACCGTCCGCTGCGCTCGCAGCGTGGGCCGGGCGGGGTCGCTCACGTTCCAGAGCCGCAGCAGTCCCTTCTTGCTGCCCGCCGCAAGGGTCCGGCCGTCCTTGCTGAAGGCCAGCGTGTACGTCCCCTGGTGGGCGAGCCGCACCAAGGAAAGCCGCCTCGGCCGCTGCGGGTCCGCGGTGTCCCACAGCGTCAGTTCGTCCGCCGACTGTGCGGCGAGGATCCGTGAGCGTGGATGATAGGCGATGGCCGAACTGCTCTTCAGCTTGAACCGGCCCGCTTCAACGGGCTCGGTCGGCGCGGACATGTCCCACAACTGGACACGACCGCCCTCGGACCCGTTGCCCCGGTGACTCGCGGCCAGGACCTTGCCGTCCGGGCTGTAGGCGACGTTGAGCACGGGCACGCGATACGGCTTCTCGGGCACGAGGTGGACCGGTGTGACGGTCATCGACGCCGTGTACAGGCTGGAGCGGGTCTCCGGAGTCACCGCCGTGCGGTACGCGGCCAGGCTGAGGCTGAGCGCGGTCCGCGGGTCGTGGCCGCGCAGGGCGTCGGCCTTGGTGGCCAGCTCCCTGGCGATCAGGCTCTTCTCCCGGCTCGCCGCCTGCCCGTTCTCGTAAAACGCCCACCCGAAGAGAGACGCCGCCACCAGGGCCAGGGCCGAAAGGGAGGCGATCCACGCCCGCGTGACGAGGCGTCGCCGGCGCTGCGCCCGGTCGCTCGCGGCGACGAAGTCCCCCACCACATGCGGGACGGGCACGCGGACGCCCGCCGGTGCGGCTGCGACGGCCGAACCACCGCCGGTTGCCGCTTGACAGGCTTCCTGGGCCGGTCGGCTGCCCTGGACGGACGGGGCTTCCCGGGCCGGTCGGCTGTCCTGAGTCTGTCTGCCGGCCCGAGCGGGCGGCGGGGCTTCCCGGGTCGGCCGGGCATGCTCCGTGGTGAGCTTCTTCGCCTCCTCCAGGGCATCGCCCTCGTAGAGGCCGCTCGGCTTCCGTCCGGCCTCGGCCCAGCCTTCCGCCGCCGCGGTCAGCCGGCGGAGTCTCAGCAGGTCGTCCCGCACCTCGTCGATCCAGCCGCTCAGCCTCGTCCACGCGTGCAGCAGCGAATCGTGGCCGAGTTGCGCGCCGCCCTCCTCGTCGACGACGACCAGGCGGGCGTCCGCGAGCCGGCGCAGCAGGTCCTCGCTGCCGGCCGACTCCGCCGGCAGCACCCGGCGGCGGACCAGCCGCCCCTCGCCGTCGGCGACGTGGACCATGGCCAGCAGGAGGCTCCGCAGCGCCGTGCGGCCGGTGTCGTCGAGGGAGTCGTGGATCCTGTCGGCGGCCGTGGCCACCGCGCCCCGTATGCCTCCGGCGGCGGCGTACCCGGCGTACGTCAGCGTCGTCCCCCGGCGCCGCAACCAGATCTCGGGGAGGGCGTAGGCCAGGAAGGGCAGCGCCGCGGCATCACCCGTGGCGCGTCGCTCCTCGTTCACATCGCGCCGCAGGAGCTGCGGCACTCCCTCCTCCCACCGCAGACCCGCGTACTGGGCGGGGCGCACGATCGCGGCCTCGACCTCGTCGTCGGCCAGCGCGGGCACGGCGAAGTGGCCCGGCCGCACGACGGGCGCCAGACGGGGGTCGCTCAGGGCGTCGCCGTAGTAGTCGGCGCGCAGGGCCAGGACGAGACGCGGACCGGACGTCGGGCCCTCGGCCCCCTCCTCGTCCGTGTCCGCACCCGCTCCCGCTCCCGCTCCCGCGGTGAGGGCGGCGGCGAACCGCTCGCGTTCGGCCTCGTCCGAGCAGAGCGTGAAGTACTCCTCGAGCTGGTCGATCACGAGGAGACGCGGTGCCTGCCCGGCCCCGGCCCCCGTCGCCGCAGGCCGGGTGAAGCGCCCGCGTTCCAAATCCCGTACGACGTCGGCGGGGGCTCTGCCCACCGCTGCCGCCCACGCCTCGGCAAGGCTCCGGAAGGGCCGCTCACCCGGCGCGGGCACCAGCCGCACGGGACCGAGCCCCGCCTGCTCCGCGGCCACGCTGAGCCCCGCCCGTAGGAGCGAGGACTTGCCGACCCCCGACGGCCCCACCAGGACCACCGGCTCACCGGGACGCGCCTGTTCGACGCGGCGCAGCAGCTCCTGGGTCAGCTCCTCGCGGCCGAAGAAGAGACGGTGCTGCTCGGGGAGAAAGGGAAGGATGCCGGGGTAGGGGCAGACGGCATCCGGATCCGGGGCATCGGCCGCCCGCTGTTCGGCGGGCGGGCCCGACAGCGGCTCGTACCGCCGGTTGACGGCGAGGGTCAGCTCGCCCATCCGCGAGGTGCCACCGCCGTACGGGCGGGCGGCGCTGCCCTGGAACCGCTGGTCGAGCAGCCGGTAGACGCCGGCCAGCGTCAGCCACTTCGGGCCGCTCGCGTCACCCTCCCGCAGAAGGCTGAGCAGCTGGCCGCTGAAGAGGGTGTGCTCCGCGTCCTGCGGGGCGTACGCCAAGGCGTTGCGCATCGCCGAGGCGAGCAGATAGCTGCCGGTGGGCCGGGCACCGGCGAACGGGTCCGAGGCGGCCGGCCGGCCGGGCTCCCGCGCGTTGCCCGCGAAGCAGCAGTCGAGGATCACGACCGGGTCGGCGGCGGCGTCGCTCAGATAGCGCTCGACCTCCGTGTAGGGAACGGAGTGCGCCATATCGGCCTGGGACTTGGTGCTCGCTGTGGCCAAGTAGAGCTGCTGGCCGGGGCCGCGCAGCCCGTGCCCGACGAAGTAGAGGAGGACGGTTCCGCGCTCGTACCGCTGCTCGGTGGGCTCGGCGCGGCCGATGGCCGTCGCCAGTGCCTCCAGGACACCGCTCGGCGACGTCGGATCGGTGAGCAGCGTGACCCGGTCGCCCATACCGCACACCGTGCTCAGGGTCTCGGCCACGTCCTGCGCCGACCGGACAGCGGACGGCAGCTCGGGCAGTTGCCGTCCCGGATGGGCGGCCGTCCCGACCACCAGCGCGTGGCAGCCGGATGCCGCCAGATCCGCTCTCGCCAGTAGATCCGGCACGTCCCCCGGAGCCATGGTCAGCCCGCTTCTGCGGACGGGCCGACGCCGTCGTCGTCCTCCGCCGTGCCTCGTGTCCCCTGGATTCCTTGAGGTTCCTGCCGCCTTGGCGTTTCCGGCGGTGCCTGTGGGTACCGCTCCTGCTGAAGCGCTGCGGCGACCCGCTCGGCCAGCTCACCGGCGCCTTCGGCGGTCAGGCCGCGCACCTTCTCCGAGGAGACCACGACCTGGGTACCGTCCGGCAGAGTGAGGGTGACGGTCTGATTGCCCCGGCGGCCCTGCAGCCACACCACGACGGCCGCCCCCAGAGCCGCCGTCGGACCGCCGGGAGCCAGCAGCAGCGAGATCAGCTCCCCCAGGGCACCCATGGCTCCGCCCGGCGGCGCGGCGGGAACCTCCCGGCGGACGAGCACGCGCAGATCCGGGTCCTGGCGAAGCCACTGGTAGAGGTCGTCCGAAACTCCGGCCGCGTCTCCGTCCCCGGCCTCCACGGCCAGTGTCACTCTCATCTCTGTTGCCCCCCAGGTGCAACGCGGTGCAGGAATTCTCAACTGTCCGCCCAAACACACAAGTTGGCAACGCGATAACGCGCCCCGGTGGCAACGGACCCGAGCCGGACAGGGCGGAAGCGTCCGTGGGGTCCCCCGTTCCGCGCAGGCCGTGTAGAGCGCAGGCCATGTACAGCGGGTGGTACAGCCGCTCGGTGGGCGGCAGCTCCCCGGCCGTGGCACCACCTCGTGGTTACCGCTCAGCGCCCCACGGCCCCATGCCGACCATACCGGTCCGCAGACGGGCCGACCTCGGCATCGGTGGCTTCCCCAGCGGACACCTGGACGTCGACGGGCGACTCGATGGCCCCTGGAATCACCGGCTTCACCGTCACCGCCTTCATCGCGAACCACTCGGTTGGACGGTTCGGACTGCTCTCCGCGACCATGCGCACCGCACGCTCACAAAGCCCTGGGGTCCAGGGGAAACGGACGGTACCGCGACCGGCGCTGCGTGGGGGCGGCAGTCCTGGAGCCTGCCGCCCTCCATGAAACGCCGAAGACGCCAGGCGTTGCATGCGCCGGTCGGGCCGGCCGGCCCCGTCCACGTCCGCGAAGCCGGCTGTCCTTCCGCCCTCCTCGGGGGTGCGCCGGCAGCGGTCATGCCCCGCCCCGTCGGGCCGGGGGCGGGGCGTGGTGCGACGCCGTCGGCGGGACACCCGGGATGCCGCCGCACCCGATGCCCCGTCGGGACGCACGTCGGCGTCCGGACGATCCGCGCGGCATGCGTGATCCCGCCTCCGGCCGGAGGCGGGATCACGCCGGCCTCATGCCTTGCGCTGCATGCTGCTCCGCGCGGGATTGCCCTGCTCGGCGGCCTTGGGGTCCTTCTCGTGGGCCTTGGCCCGTACCCCGTCCGCGATGCGCTTGCCGATGTTCTCGTCGATGTTGGACCAGTACGTGAAGGCCCGCTCGAGGACGGGTTCGGTGACGCCGTTGAGGAGGTGTCCGACGACGTTGTCGACCAGGCGGTCGCGGGCGGCGTCGTCCAGGACCTCGCGCACCAGGGTGCCGGGCTGCCCCCAGTCGTCGTCCTCCGGGTGGGAGACGTAGGCGGCGCGGGTGATCTCGCCGTCGGCCTCCCAGCTGGGCGGGCTGCCGTAGCGGGCGGTGTCGGCCGCGGGGCCGCCCTTGGAGTTCGGCGCGTAGACCGGATCCGTCGTCTTCCGGTAGGCCATCGCCCCGTCCTTGGAGTAGGTGTGGACGTCGACGACGGGCGCGTTCACGGGGAGCTGCTGGTAGTTGGTCCCGAGACGGGCGCGGTGGGCGTCCGCGTAGGAGAACAGCCGGGCCAGGAGCATGCGGTCCGGGCTCGGTCCGATGCCCGGGACCAGGTTGTTGGGCTGGAAGGCCGCCTGCTCGATCTCGGCGTGGTTGTCGGTCGGATTGCGGTCGAGCGTCATCCGGCCGACCGGGATGAGCGGGTAGTCGCCGTGCGGCCACACCTTGGTGAGGTCGAACGGGTTGAACCGGTACCCCACGGCGTCCTCGTACGGCATGACCTGCACGTTCAGGGTCCAACTGGGGAACTCGCCGTCGCGGATGTGCTCGAACAGGTCCCGCATGTGGTAGTCCGTGTCCACCGCCGCCATCTGGTCGGCCTCGTGCTGGGTGAAGAACTCGATGCCCTGGTCGGTCTTGAAGTGGTACTTCACCCAGAACCGCTCACCCGAGGCGTTGATCCACATGTAGGTGTGGGAGGTGTAGCCGTTCATGTGGCGCCAGGTCCGCGGAATGCCCCGGTCCCCCATGAGCCAGGTGACCTGGTGCGCGGATTCCGGGGAGAGGGTCCAGAAGTCCCACTGCATGTCGTTGTCACGCAGGTTGTTGTCCGCGCGGCGCTTCTGGGAGCGGATGAAGTGCTGGAACTTCATCGGGTCCTTCATGAAGAAGACCGGCGTGTTGTTGCCGACCATGTCGTAGTTGCCTTCGCTGGTGTAGAACTTCACCGCGAAGCCGCGCGGGTCGCGCCAGGTGTCCGGGCTGCCGCGCTCGCCGGCCACGGTCGAGAAGCGAATGACCAGGTCGGTGCGGACGCCCGGCTGGAACAGGGCCGCCTTGGTGTACGCACTGACGTCGTGCGTCACCTCGAAGTGACCGAAGGCCCCGCTTCCCTTGGCGTGCGGCTGGCGCTCGGGGATCCGCTCCCGGTTGAACTGCGCCATCTGCTCGATCAGATAGGCGTCCTGCAGAAGGATCGGACCCCCGGGTCCTACGGTGAGCGAGTGTTCGTCGCTCTCGGCGGGAGCGCCCGAGTCGGTCGTGGTGGCGGGTCGGATCTCCGTCATGACTCTGCCTTTCCTCTCGTGGCTGCGACGAGCCGGCTGTCCGGCACCGGTGCGCGAACGTGCGACCAGCGAAGTGGGCGGGGCACTCCCCGTCCGCACGCGTGGCACGGACGCGCCGGAGCGGCCCTCGGCACCTCCTCACCAGCGCATCTCGGTGCCCGGAGCCGGGTTCACCCGGAACAGCCGCGGTAAACGCCCTCACTCGGACAGAGCGACCGGGATGCCGCTCCCTGCCCGATCGGCTCCGCCCGCTCCGCCCTGACGACACCTGGTCACCGGTCCGGCCCGGGGGACGAGCGGTGGGCACGGATGGAGCCGTTGCTCCCGCCGGCCAGAGCGGGTCCCGGGCCGTACGGAGCACTCCAGCAGCGGCGGGTGCGGAAAGCTGGTTCAAGAATCGTCGCAATAATTCCGTTTTGCGTAGATAGTAGGTGATTGTCGAGGGTCTCGGGGGGCACTTCAGCCAAGCTTCTCGCGGGGTCCGCCGCCGAGGTCGCGCACGTGCTCGCCGACGCCGCTCACCGGTGTCGTCACTGGCCCCCTACGACCTCGGGGGCGCGGTCGCCCGAGCGTGGCTCCAGGCGTACGACGATGCCTTTGTACGTCGGCGTGTTGCTGGTGTCGGCCACGCTGTCCAGCGGCACCAGGACGTTGGCCTCCGGGTAGTAGGCGGCGGCGCAACCGGCGGTCGTGGGATAGGAGACGAGCCGGAAGTCCTCGGCACGGCGTTCGGTGCCGTCCTGCCAGACACTGACCACGTCCACCTGGGAGCCGTCCTCGAATCCGAGGGCCCGCAGGTCGGCGGGGTGGACGAGCACGATGCGACGTGAGCCGTGGACGCCCCGGTACCGGTCGTTGGTGGTGTAGGGCACCGTGTTCCACTGATCGTGGGAGCGCAGCGTCTGCAGCAGGAGATGCCCGTGGGGGGCGCGCAGCGACTCGAAGCTGTTGAGGGTGAACAGCGCCTTGCCGCCGGGGGTGGGGAAGACACCCTCGTTCACCGGGTTCGGCAGGCCGAAGCCGCCCGGCTTGCGCACCTTGCTGTTGAAGTTCTCGAAGCCGGGGACGACCCGCGCGATGCGGTCCCGGATGGTGCCGTAGTTCGCCTCGAAGTCCTCCCAGGGCACGGGCACCTTGTCGGCCAGGGTCCGGCGGGCCAGCCTGCTGAGGATCGCGACCTCGCTGAGCAGGTGGCTGGACGCCGGCTCCAGGCGCCCGGACGAGGCGTGCACCTGGCTCATGGAGTCCTCGACGGTGATGAACTGCTCCTCGCCGTTCTGGCAGTCCCTTTCGCTGCGGCCGAGGGTCGGCAGGATCAGCGCGGTGTCGCCGCAGACGGTGTGGGAGCGGTTCAGCTTGGTGGAGATGTGCGCGGTGAGGCGGCAGCGGCGCATCGCCTTCTCGGTCAGGTCGCTGTCGGGGGTGGCCCGTACGAAGTTGCCCGCGAGGCCGAGGAAGACCTTGGTCCGGCCTTCGAGCATGGCCCGCACGGAGTTCACCGTGTCCAGGCCGTGCCGGGCGGGCGGGGTGAAGGAGAACTCGCGTTCGAGGGCGTCCAGGAAGCTCTGGGGGATCTGCTCCCAGATACCCATGGTCCGGTCCCCCTGGACGTTGCTGTGTCCGCGTACGGGGCAGACGCCGGCTCCGGGCCTGCCGATGTTCCCGCGCAGGAGCTGGAAGTTCACCAGTTCACGGATGGTGGGCACGGCGTGCTTGTGCTGGGTGAGCCCCATCGCCCAGCAGACGATGATCCGCTCGCTGGCCAGGACCCGGTCCCGCAGTTCCTCGATCTGGCGGCGGGTCAGGCCGGTGGCCGCCAGGACGTCCGGCCAGGAGACGGTGGTGCGGATGTGGTCGGCGAATTCCTCGAACCCACTGGTGTGCTGGTCGATGAACTCCCGGTTCAGTACCGTCCCCGGCGCGGCGTCCTCGGCCTCCAGCAGGAGCAGGTTCAGAGCCTGGAAGAGGGCGAGGTCGCCGCCGAGCCGGATCTGGAGGAACTGGTCGGCGATGTTGGTGCCCCGGCCGACGACCCCGCGCGGTTTCTGCGGGTTCTTGAAGCGCATGAGACCCGCTTCGGGGAGCGGGTTGACGGCGACGATCTGCCCGCCCCCGCGTTTGGTCTCCTCCAGTGCGGAGAGCATGCGGGGGTGGTTGCTGCCCGGGTTCTGGCCCAGGGTGAGCACGAGATCGGCGTGGTGGATGTCCAGCAGGCTCACATTGCCTTTGCCGACCCCCAGCGTCTCGTGCAGCGCCGCGCCGCTCGACTCGTGACACATGTTGGAGCAGTCCGGCAGGTTGTTGGTGCCCAGGGCCCGGGCGAAGAGCTGGAGGACGAAGGCGGGCTCGTTGCCGGCCCGGCCGGACGTGTAGAAGATCGCCTCGTCGGGCGACTCCATGGCCCGCAGTTCATCGGCGATCAGTCCCAAGGCGTCGTGCCAGCTGATCGGCTCGTAGTGATCCGCGCCCGGCCGCTTCACCATGGGCTGGGTGAGCCGCCCCTGCTGGTTCAGCCACCGGTCCGAGCTGCGTGCCAGTTCGGAGACCGAATGCCGCCGGAAGAACTCGGGGGTGACGCGTCGCGTGGTGGCGTCGTCGTTGGCGTGTTTGGCGCCGTTCTCGCAGTACTCGTTCGTGTGGCGTTCGCCCGGCGCGGGGTCCGGCCAGGCGCAGCCCGGGCAGTCGAAGCCCTGGGTCTGGTTGATGTCGAGCAGATTCAGTACCGTACGGCGCGCCGAAGTCTCGGCGAGGGAGTACTGCACCGCGTGGGCCACCGCCGGGACACCGGCCGCCCACGTCTTCGGCGGAGTGATCTTCGCCTGCTCGCCGCCCGGATCACCGTTCGATGACTCTCGCACCACGTCAGCCTCCTGCGCTGTTCCACTCGCCTCTTCCGCTCCCCGCCGAGCCGGGAAGCGGCGGATAACGGCCATATGCGAAATATCCTCTTGTGAAGTGTGGCATCACGGCTGCTTCTCAGCCGGTCGGCCAGTTCGGCACCTGCGGCGGCAGAAGGTCGGAGTCCGGTTCCACATGGCCGCCACTGATCGTTCCCCGCCACTGCCCGGTCTCCCGGCCCTGGCCCTCGATGTACTCCTTGAAGCGCCAAAGATCCCCCTGCACCTGCCTGCGGACCAGGCCCAGGGCGTCCCCGGCCCGCTCGACGGCGCCGCGCGGAGTGAAATCGACACGGAGGGCGACCCGGCAACGGGTCTCCCCCAGCGCCCGGAAGCTCACCGTCCCGGCCGAGCGGGGCGTCCCCACGGTGCGCCACACCACTCGGTCGTCGGGGCGTTGCTCAGTGATCTCCGCGTCGAACTCGCGGGTCACGCCGCCGAACCTGGTCACCCAGTGCGTCATGGAGGAGCGCGACCGGTCCACCCGGCGCACGCCGCGCATGAACCGGGGAAAGCACTCGACCTGAGTCCACTGGTTGTAGGCCACATGCACCGGGACGTCGACGTCGACAGCGCCTTCGATGACGCTCATGGCTGCCCCTCTCTCTCCGTAACGGGCCAGGGGACCGCGCGCCCACGCGGTCGAGTGCCCTCCTCGAACGCTCTCAACCCGGGCGATGTCGTCCCTGGAGCGGGTCCGGCGGCGCCTTCGCCGGCCGGTGCCGCACGCCCCTGGCCACTACGGGGTACCCGTGGATGGTTGACGCACGCTTTTCCCGGGGACCCGGGGACCCGGGGAACTCGAAAGCCCGTGGCGGCAGCTTCCGGTGCCACCACAACGGCCCGCGAAAGCCGGAACGGGAGCACGCCCACTTCGTCGACCGGGACGAGGCGAACGGGTGCGGGAACGCGGCCTGCTCTGAGCCGACGTCATGACACGCTCTCGTCACACGCTCTCGTCACAGGCCTCGCCGGAGCCGTTGCGGCGAGGCCCGCGGTCAGCCGGCATCGGCCGGACGGTTCGTCCACGATCCGTCCACCAGTCGGGCTCGAGTGGCGTGACCTGGGCTCCGGCGGCATGAAGGCTCTCGTCCTGTCCGGGGGGTCCGGGTGCGGGCGGGCCGCCACCGGCCGGCGAGTCGAGCGCCATATGAGCGTCAAGAGTCCCGACAGCCAGGCATCACGCAGCCGCTCCTACCCGTCACTCCAGCGCGCATCCGCAGGTGAGGCGGGCCCGAAGGGCTCGACCTGCTGGATATCGCGAAACGGGTCGAGGTCCACCGGCGCTCCTGCTGAACCGCAGGCCGGCGGCACTTTCCCGCAGGCTCCGAAATCGCCACGCACTCCACGTGACAGGTCATCGGAAGGACGTCCGATGACGAGGGAGCGAAAAAGCACCAGGTCCGAGGGCATTCATCGATCCTTCGAGTGGGCTGCTGGGCTCCCGGAGCGCCGAACGGGCGCCATGATCCCCAAGACGACAGAGCTCTGGTCGCCCATGGCTCGGTACGCGTCGGGTTCCGTGCTCGCCACACGTGGGGGACGCACCTCAACGGGATCCTGGCCCGAGGTCCGCGAGCAAGTCGTCCAGCACCGCTTCCTCCTCGACCCGGACACCTCGCTCGACGAGAGCGACGGCCAGGGCAGGGTCCCAGGGAGTCGCGGCGGGCGGGCCCGTCAGGTCCGGGGCTTCGGCCACTGCGGCCACGGCTGCTCGGTAGTGGACGGCCTCGTAGCGCCAAGGCCGCCAAGGGGCGTTTCCCGCCAGTGCCGCGGCGATGCGTACACCGCCCCAGTCGAAATCGCCATGGTAGAGAAGGTCGGCTCCCCGTGTGGACAGGTCGCGCAACAAGGTGAGAGCGGCGGCCGAGGGTTGCCCCTGGAGGCACACCAGGGGCGGGCATGCCGGGCCGAGGGTGTCGGCGGCGGCGGACAGCACGGCCGGGTTCTCGCAGATGTAGACGGTTCCCGTCACCGGAACGGCGGCAACCGGTGCACGACGGGTGAGGGAGCGGAGCGTCAGCACCGCCGGCTCCCCCGCGTCGGCCATCCAGTCGAGGGGTGGAGTACCGCGCAGGTTGAGGGTGAGAACGGTCGATGACAGGTCGTCCTTGAGCAGCCCCGCCGAGGCCCATGCCTCCCGCAGCCACTGCGCACCGGAGCCGTCGGGGAAGCCGGTGAGGGAACGGATCCCGGACAGGACGAGAGTGGCGAGCGGCGTCCCCTCGTCCAGGGCATGAGCGCCCGAAAGGTTCCGTGCCGCGAACGTCGCTCGCGAGATCGGGGGTGACGCGGGCAGCGCACGCAACGCGCGCACGACAGCCTGCACCAGGGGGCCCGCGGCCTCCGGTGTACGGGCGAGGCGCCGTATGAGACCGTCCCCGCGGACCCGCTCGGCCCAGGGCGCCAGTCCGGCACCGAGGGTGTCGAGCGGGACGTACGCCTCCGCCCAGGCCCGTTCCTCCCTCTCCCGTGTCTCCGCACGGAGGGGGACGGGGCCGGTGAGGGCCACCACGGCGGCCGCCAGTCCGTCGGGGCTGACACCGGAACGGCGCAGGACCGCGTCCACGGTGTCGAGGCGGACGCCCAGGGAACCGCCTGCTCGTGGCGCCCGCCCCAACAGACGCTCGACGGACCGGCGTTGGGACGCGTCGGGGTCGGACAGGGTGACGGAGCCGGTGAGCGGCCGCCCACGGGCCATCCGCTGTCGGACGCGGTCCACGAGCCAGGCGAGGCCGGGGTCCCCGAGCAGACGGCCGAGACGCCCGATGTCGATGCCGGCCCGCTCCCCGGCCTCCGGCGGCACGGCCGGCGCCGTGTCCGCGACGGTGCCGTCCAGTGCTGTCTCCCACCCGGCCGCCGCGTGGACCGGGGGAACACGACCGTCACGGGCGGACGGATTCGTCGCGGGGTTCACATCCACCAGGACTCCTGACTTCCGGCCCCTCCGGCCCCTCCGGTACTTCCAGCCGCTCCGGCCCCTCCGGTACTTCCTGTACTTCCGGCCCCTCCGGCACCTCCGACACTTCCGGCCCCTCCGGCCCCTCCGGCACTTCCGGCCCCTCCGGCACTTCCGGCCCCTCCGGCACTTCCGGCCCCTCCGGCACTTCCGGCCCCTCCGGTACTTCCAGCCGCTCCGGCACCTCCGACCCCTCCGGTACCTCCGGCACCTCCGGCACCTCCGACGACGGTCCGCCCCGGCTCACCGGGGGGACCCACCGGTCCCTCGGCCGTCTCGCCGAAGGCGTCGGCAGGGGAGGCCGCCGTCGACGCGTCCGCCCGTGCACCGGGCTCCGGGCCGCGCCGCCGTTCGCCGCCGTCCCACTCCCAGCGCGTCACCAGCACGGCGTCGATGTCGTCGACGCGGGAGAGCTGGGCGATGGCGATGCCCGGCACCTGGGGGTAGCAGGCCCATTCGCGTTCGCTGGTCATGACGACGTCGAGGTCGAAGGCGCGCAGCAGGCCGAGGCACTTGGCGCGCGAGTCGTCGTCGACGCCGGCGAACGCCTCGTCCAGGGTGACCAGGCGCGGGGCGTGGGCGCCGCTCGCGCTCGCGTAGTGGGAGGACGCGGCGGCGAACAGGGGCACGGACGCGGCCAGGACCCGCTCCCCGCCCGAGGCGGGCCCGGTGGCCGGCACCCACTTGCCGTGCTGGTGGCGTTCGACCCCGAACTCGTGCCAGGCCCGGTAGTCGAGGGCGGCGGTGAGGTCCTCCAGCCAGCTTCCGACGCTGTCGTCGGCCTGCCGGCGGGCGATCTGCTCCTGCAGGAACGCGCCGACCGCGGCCCGGTCCTCGAGCGACCAGGCGTCGGCGGACTGGCGCAGCCGTTCACGGGCCTGGGCCAGCCCCTGCGGGGCCCGGCGGGACGCTCTCCACACCAGCCGCAGCTTCATTCCCGTGGAGGTCGGGCGTTCCTCCAACTCCCTGTTCATGGCGGCCACGTGCCGTTCGGCCGCCCCGATCAGCTCCTGGAGCGTCCCGGCGACCTCGGTGATCAGATGGGTCTGCAGGATCTCGCGCTCGTGCGCGGACAGGATGCGGGTCAGTTCCGCGACCTCGACGGCCAGCGCCTCGGCGAGTTCGGGCACGGCCCGTTCCCGGCCCTGGTAGACGATGTCGACCCGCATACCGTCCTCGCTCGGACGGGCGGTGGCGGTGTGGCCGTGCCGCGACAGCGCGTCCTGGAGCCTGCCGAACTCCTCGCTCAGCCGTTTCTGCACGCGCTCCCAGGCCGCGTCCGAGTCGTCGACCGAGGAGAGCCGGGACTCGACGGCGCGCGCGAGGGCGACGGCGGGGGTCGCCGCCCACGTCCCCGCTTCGTCGTCCGGTACGGCGAGGTCGGGCAGCGCGACGGTGAGGAGCCCCGTCGCGGCGAACCGCTGGAGCGCCGCGACGGCTTCCTCACGCGCGGCGGTCGCCTCGGTGACGTCCTCGGCGAGCCGCTCGATGCGCCCCTCGGCACGGCTGGCCCGCCGGTCTGCGTCACCGTGGTCCGCCTGGGCCTGCCGCTGTTCGTTCTCGCAGGCGCGGGCCGCCTCCGCCGTCTCCTCCAGCTGCCGCTGGAGCTCGGCGACGGCCGCTCCGACGGTGGAGCGGAGTGTCGTGAGGTGTTCGTCCGCCGCCGCGGCCACCCGGGCCGCCTGTGTCGCACGCTCCGCGAGTTCGGACACGAGGGCTTCGGCCCGGCGGGTCTCCTCCCGCTCGCCGGTCACCGCGCGCTCGGCGTCCGCGTGTTCGCGCAGCGCTGGCCACAGGGCCGCCAGGAGAGCGGTGTGGTCGGCGAGCGCCTGGCGCACGGCGCCCAGTGCCGTGCGGTCGGTGGGGAGGTTCAGGGCGGCCGCGGTGTCGGCGAGTTCGGCCGCCGCGCGGTCGGCCTGTTCCGCCGCCAGGGCCAGTTCCGCGGCCCGTTCGTCCTGCCGGGCACGGGCCCGCCGGGCCGCGTCGGCCGCGGCGGTGACGCGTGCGTGTGCGTGGCGCAGGTGGTCGTCGCCCGGCAGCGCGGCGAGTTCGGCGTCGAGCACGGCGCGGCGCTCGGCCACGGCGCGGGACTCCTCGGCCAGTTTTTCCCGTTCCGCCGCCAACCCGTCGATCTCGGTGCGCAGTTCGCCGATCCGGGTGCGGCGTGCCTGTTCCCGCGCTCCTTCTCCGACGTACTGGGCGCTGTCCTTGGCCCAGCTTCCGGTGAGCGCGCCGACCCGGAAGCGCCCGTCCGCGCAGACCCAGGTGTCGTGGCCGCCGGCCTCCCAGGAGGTCTCCTCAAGACCGTCGCCGGTCCCCGCGGCCAGCCCGATCGAGGTGAGCAGGCGCGCGACCGTCTCCTCCCCCACGGCGGCGGCCCCCGTGTCCGCCGGGTCGACCGCCGGGCACAGCGCGCGGTCGAGGCCGGCCCCGCCGAGCAGCCCGACCGGGTCGAGCAGCACGTCGTGGCCGTCCGCCGCGACCGCGGAGCCGTCCGGCCGTACCCAGGCGTCGAGGAGCCCCGAGGCCTCCAACGCGGCTTCCAGTCCCGCGCGGTCGGCCTCGGTGACGTGCGGACGGAAGTCGACGAGCCGCCACAGCGGGGCCCCGAGGTCCCGGTCCCGCACGTCGAGCGTGCGCGTGTGGGGAGCCGCCGGGCCGCGCTCCCCGCCCGTTTCGAGGGCGGTCAGTTCTTCCAGCGCCGACCGCTGCCGCTCCGCCGTCGCCGCCTCGCGGTGGGCCAGCCCGGCCGCCCGGTCGGCCAGGCGGGAGGCGGCGGTGCGATGCGCCTCGGCCGCCGCCGTACGGGCCGGCAGCGGGCCGTCCAGCCCGCTCACCCAGTCCTGTACGGCGTCCAGGACCCCCGGCAGCCCGGGCACCCGCAGTTCCCCGCACCCGGAGAGGTGCTCCCGTACGGCCGTGACGAGCGCCTGCCCCGCCCCGACGACGTTCTCCTCCGCCTCGGCCAGCCGCTCCCCGCTGTGCACGGCCTCCTCGTCGGCCTCGTCGGCGCGCAGCCGGGCGGCCCCGCGCTGCTCCTCGGCGCGCTCGGCCCGGGTGGCGAGTTCCGCCACGTGCTCGACGGCACGCCGCCTGCCCGCCGTCGCCTCGTCCGCCTCGCGGCGCAGGACCGGTTCGGGGGCTCCCTTCGTCCTGGGGACGTCGAGCCGGGCCGCGGCGGCGCTCTCCGCCACCCGGTCGTGGATATCGTCGAGGGCTTCCTGGGCCGCCGTGAGCCGGTTGCCCGCGGTGGCGAGCCGGCCCAGGGCCCGGGTGTGCGCCTCGGCCGCCGTCTGCCGGTCCCCCTCGGCCCGCGTCAGCTCTCCGGCCGTGCGGGAGGCGTCGTCCGCCGCCCGGTCGAGGGCGCGGGCGTCGCGCATCTCGGGTCCGGACCGCAGTGCAGCGTCCTGGGCGGCCAGCCGCGCGGCCCGTTCGCCGAGGGCGGCGCCTCTCGCACGGACCTCCTCGCGGTCCTTCAGGGCCTGCTCCCGTTCCGCCTGTGCCTTGAGGAGTTCCCGCTGGAGGTTCTCGTACCGGGCGTGCTCGCGGCGGGGCAGGCGGGCGCGGCGCCGGGAGGCGAGACGGGCGTAGCGCCGGTAGTGGTCCAGGAACGCCGAGGAGGCCTGTTCGGCTTCGCGGGCCGCCCGCAGTTCCTCCTTCTCCTCGTCCAGCGACCTGAACGCCTCCGCCGCGTCGGCGACGACGGCCTGGTCCATCGGCGGCAGCGCCTCGGTCAGCGCCCGGGACAGGGCGGCTTCGCTCGGGCGCTTGGACAGCTGGGGCTGGCGCAGCTGGATCAGGAGGTCGACGAGGGCGCCGTAGCGCCGCTCTCCGAGCCCGAAGAGGGCTTCGTCGACGGCTCTGCGGTACGTCTTCGCCGTGTCGTACACCATGCCGTGACTGCCGACGGCCTCCGCGAGCCGGTCCCGGGACAGCGCCGTTCCGGTCGCGTCCAGCAGGTCGAGGCCGGCGCCGACGCGCTGGTCCGTCACCGCGAACCAGTGGCGGGCGATGCCGCGACCGGCGACCGCCTTCAGCCCGCACAGCAGCGTGCGGAAATGCGCCTCGCCCGTGGTGTCGTCGAGCCGTCCGAACTCGATCCAGGTGTAGCCGAGGCGTTCGGGGTGCGGGTGCGCGCCGCCCAGGAGCAGGTTCCACTCCATGCGCTTGCCCGGGTCGCCGTCGGGTTCGACGCGGCGGGCGGAGAGGTCTCCGTCCAGGAGGAACGGCAGGGTCAGGGCGAGCACCTTCGACTTGCCGGTGCCGTTGTTGCCGCGCAGCAGCAGCCGGCCGTCGCGGAACCAGAACTCCTCGACGTCGTAGTGGAACAGGTCGACGAGCCCGATGCGCAGAGGCCGCCACCGGCCGGGCGCGGGAGCGGGGAGCGCGGGGCCGGGGAGCGCGGGGCCAGGGAACTCGGGGCCGGGGAGCGCGGTCACGGGGCGGTTCACCTTTCGTCCTGCGCGGGCCGCACGGTCCGCGCGTTCTGGGCGTTCTGCGCGTTCTGGGCGGTCTGCGCGGACTCCACGGTCTGCGCGACCTGCGCGGTCGTGGCGGACCGGCGGGCCCGTCCGGTTTCCCTGACGACGGGCTCGCCGACCGCGTACCGCGCGAGGGCCGGCCGCGGGACGACGCCCCGTTCCGTGCGCTCGGCGAGTCCCAGTGCCACCAGCTTGGTCAGCGCCTTCTCGACGAGTTCGGGCTCCGCTCCCGGCTCCCTCGCCGACTTGGACCAGAACCCGCCGTGCTCCGCGGCCAGTTCCCGTACGCGGGCGGCCAGCTCCGCCGGTTCGACGGGCCCCGCCGCCCGTGCCAGGTGCCCCGCCAGCAGCAGGGTGATGTGGCCGTGGGTGCCCTGTTCCGGCATGCGCACGTCCGTGAGGTCGTCCAGGGGGTCGACCATGGCGATGCCCTCGGCCCGGATCTCCGGGACGAGTCCGGTCAGTTCGTTGATGCGCGCGGTGATGAAGCCGCGCTGCCGGGTGAGGTAGGCCAGTTCGTCGTCGGTGAGGTCGTCGTAGGAGAGCACCGGGTCGTCCAGGAGGACGCGGGTCAGCTTCCAGCGGATCGCCCGGAACCTGAGATCGTCGCTGTCGAGGGCGGTCTGCGCCGTCATCTCCACCAGGCGCTCCTCGAAGTCCTCGGCCTCGACCATGGAGGGTCCCCGCAGGGACGCCGGCATCCCGGCCAGCACCCGCCGCCGCACGTCGTACAGCACGTCGCCCGATCCGCTGACGTAGGCGTCCTCGTCGCCGGCCACCCGCCGCAGCACCCCGAGCCGCAGCAGCAGGCGGACGACGGCCGCGAGGTCGAGGCGCTCGTCGCGCCGCTCCAGGGTGAACGTGATCCCGGCGGCGACGAGTTCGGGATCGGCGGCGGCCAGGACGACCTGTTCGGCGAGGCGTCCGAGCGCCACCTGCGACTCGCCCCGTTCCAGCGCGGCCAGGGCCAGGCAGAGCAGGACGTAGCGGCGGCGGGTGAAGGGCAGGGCGCTGCGGGCGGCCTCGCGCGCCGGGTGCGTGGGATCGGTGAGGGTGCCCGGCGTCTTGCGCAGCCGTGCGGCGTCGGCGTCCGTGCGCAGCGACCAGCCGACGTTGCGCTCGAACCACTCCCGCAGCTCGGCGGCGTGCCGGCGCACCAGCCTGAACTCGTCGGCGTACGGCCCGTCGGCGGTGAGCAGCGGTTCCTTCAGCAGGGCGCGTGCGGCCTTCTGGAGGTCGGCTTGGCGCTGGCCGTCCAGGACCTCGGCGAGGGGGCCGCTCATGGGTCCTCCGTGAACCGGGGAGAGGCGCCCTCTCGTGGGGCGGGGAGAGGGACGGGTGCGGGTGCGGCGCGGTTACCGTGCCCCGCCGTGAGGTCGATGATGTCGATCAGGTGGTCGGGTCCGCTGAACACCCCATCAGGTGTGCGCACTTCGGCCGTCGATCCGTCGTCGAGGGCGGTCAGCCGGATCTCCATCGAACCGTCCCCGCTGGTGGCCGCGGTGGTGGTCGTGCCCGGCCGCCAGGTGGCGAGCGCGTCGCCGAGCAGACGCAGGAACAACTGGAAAGCGAGCGGGTCGAGTTCGCCGATCCGGGACAGCCGTACCGGCCCGCCCGTCACGAGACGGTCCCGTGCCCGCCTGGTCTCCTCCGTCTGCCGGGCGGCGATCTCGGCGAGCCTGCGCTTCGCCTCGCCCCGGTCGGCCACCTTGCGCGGCTTGCCACGGCGTTCATAGCTGCCGGTGCGGCGCAACTGGGGGCTGATCCGCAGCGGCCGCGCCTCGCCCCACGGCGTCGAGGCCGGCTCCGGCGAGGCCGCCCGCTCGGCGAGGGTGTCGGCGTCGACGGTGAGGTGCCGGGAGGAGTGCAGCCCGAACGCCACCCGCCACAGCCGGTGCCGTGCCGCGTCGTCCGGCGCCTGGGCGAACCAGCGCGCCAGGGTGCGGAAGTCGGCCGAGCGGTCGGACCGCCCGGCCCGGCGTTCGTTCAACTGCCTGACGACGGAGAGGAGTTGCGGAATGGACCCGAGGGCTCGCCCGCGCAGCAGCCTGGCCTGTGACTCGCGCCCCTCCCCCGACACGAACCACTCGGCGAGCCCGGACCACCGGGCGGCCCACCGCTCGTACGCCACCGCCTGGGCGCGCCCGG